>NZ_CP098805.1:5075000-5379744 GCF_023821985.2 Dyadobacter chenhuakuii
TTGACGGGGGCTGCCTTTAGTACGAGAGGACCGAGGTGGACCCACCGCTGGTGAACCGGTTGTCACGCCAGTGGCATGGCCGGGTAGCTATGTGGGGAATAGATAAGCGCTGAAAGCATCTAAGTGCGAAACTAGCCCGAAGATGAATCTTCCACATAAGGGTCGTTGTAGACTACGACGTTGATAGGCTGCAGGTGTACGTGTAGAAATACATTCAGCTGAGCAGTACTAATTACCCAACAGCTTGCACATTAACATCTTAACACTTTTTGATCTCTTCTACTTCCAATATGACATTGATTACTCAAAGATATTGTTGAGTGATAAAACCAACAAAGACCTTGTTGGTGGCTATTGGCCTGGACGGTGCGACGATTCGCTTCACCTCTTGCCATAACCGATATCACTGAAAGACCAACAAAGACCTTGTTGGTGGCTATTGGCCTGGTGTTCACCTCTTCCCATCCCGAACAGAGAAGTTAAGCCCAGAACCGCCGATGATACTTGGATCAAACCTGGTAAAGTAGGTAGCCGCCACAATACCATTCAAAGACCATCTCAAAAGGATGGTCTTTTTTTGTGCCTGAGCTTTTAGCTAAAA
The DNA here is from genome assembly GCF_023821985.2 of Dyadobacter chenhuakuii. Classification (NCBI taxonomy): domain Bacteria; kingdom Pseudomonadati; phylum Bacteroidota; class Cytophagia; order Cytophagales; family Spirosomataceae; genus Dyadobacter; species Dyadobacter chenhuakuii. Next base: position 5,075,602 of record NZ_CP098805.1, read on the forward strand.
CTCACAGTTGAAGAATCAAGATACTTGTCCCTCCTATGTGTTTGATGTCTTTAAATCTTGCGTCTTTTTGGCTTTCTTGACTAAATATACTGATTACTTTCAGTTCGAATTCCTTGATATGCTCAAACCCATATTCATATATGCCTTCGTAAACAGCCGAATCATTACCAAATAACTCAAACACATCGGTTTTGGGAATAATGTATGGATCTATCGGCGTATAGTAGACTGACTGCTTGTTGAGATACGCATGATAAAGAGATAGCAGTGCAGGTCGTCGATCAGATCTTGTCATTCCCACTGTGAGCGTACTACCAACCCAGCGTAAGATGCCCGCATACAACCGAAAGTCATCCATTAAGTCTTTCATATGAGGAAGATTTGAGTTTGAAAAATCTTGAAAGAAATCTGATAAGCAGCGTTTTAAGTAAAAAGCCAAAGCCTGCGGCTTTTCAATTAGTGCTAACATCAGAATTATGGAGACTGCTTCGGCCAACGTAACAGCAAATAAGAAGGAAGTGAGCAATGTCAAAAGACTTGCTTCAATGGATGCGCTCCGCGGCTTTGACATGCTAATGATTTCCGGAGGCGGTGCTTTTATTTTCCTATTGGGTGGTAAAACGGGTATTAATGCCGTAGACGCAATTTCAGCGCAATTCATACATCCCGAATGGCACGGATTTACATTTTATGATTTTATCTTTCCCCTATTCCTGTTTTTAGCGGGCACATCGCTGGCGTTTAGTGTAACGGGAGCACTAGCAAAAGGAATCTCCCAGTCGGAAATTTTGAGAAAGACATTCAAACGAATGTTGATATTGATTGCGCTTGGTATTCTTGATAAAAATGCCCCGATCGATTTATTTGATCCGGCGCAGATTCGCTATGGAAGCGTTTTGGGAAGGATAGGCCTGGCCACATTCATTGGGGCTATTCTTTACCTGAATTTCTCCTTTACCAATAGAATTTGGATTGCAATCTCGACGCTTATCCTGTATTACTTGGCGTTGATATTCATTCCGGTGCCCGGTTACGGAGCGGGAGACCTTTCGTTTGAGGGCAACCTTGTGGGCTGGTTTGACCGGAACTTTATGCCAGGCAAACTGAAACAAGGCACTTATGATGAGCTCGCACTACTGACACAGTTTCCATCTATTTGTCTGACGTTATTTGGAACCATTGCCGGTGACATCATGCTGCGCAGCCACGTTGCCAGAACCAAGCTTATGCAGCTTTTCTTCTGCGGAATTGTAGGGATTCTCTCCGGCTTAATTTGGAATTTAGCTTTTCCAATAAACAAACACCTTTGGTCCAGCTCATTCATCATGCTTACCTCCGGAATGGCTTTTGCATTACTGGCTATATTTTACTGGATCATAGATGTAAAAGGCTATAAGAAGTGGGCTTTTTTCTTCCAGGTGATAGGAATGAACTCTCTTGTAATTTATCTGGCAGTCCGGTTTATCGACTTCAATGCATCCTCGAAACTTCTCTTTGAAGGGATTTATAAGTATTCGCCAGAAAAATGGCATGAAGTATTTAATGCATTAGGAGGGTTTGTAATCGTCTGGTTTTTCCTCTATTTTCTTTACAGACATAAAATCTTTGTAAAAGTCTAGTCAGCAAGCGAGACGCTTTTGCCAAGATATTTACCATACCTCTTAGCTTCTGTCGCGATAGATTTAATTTTGGCCTTACTGACTTTTTCAAAAGGCATAGCTTCAACTGAAATCTTATCCTTCTTTAAAATTCGCTTCCAAAGGCCTATCACTTGCCCATCCGATACAATGGTTGGCATAAACATTCCGTTGTTTCCAGGAACGATTCTACCCGCATATTGAGCTGCCAGGATCGGCGTTCTATCCGTGTAGCCCAGCATATACTCATCAAAATCTGGTAGTAAAAATGTTGAAGGGATGGCGCTCATTTCAGGATGCTCAGCTCCTGTCCAATAAGTTCGTCCTTCGCACTCAATCATTTCAAGAGCCGATGAAACTGAATCTAAACCTGCTCGTGCGTCGGAGATCTTCAATCCAGACCACCAGACAAAATCATTGAGCGTGGCCGGTCCATGGCTTCTGAAATAGCGCAATGCCAGTTCTGCCAATGCTTCATCGCGTTCCAGATGCTTGGAATCAGGAACCCATTCGTCCAGCAGTACATATGTTGGTTGCTTTTCATTGTGCACACCGTGGCATAAAACCTGCTTTTGAGCAAGATAATTGATAATATGCATGCCGCGCTGATTTGCCGTTGCAATACCTGAACGCTCTAAAATGGCATATACTTCGCTCCGCATCAGTTGCTTTCCGCCTTCCAATGCACTAGACAGCAGTTCCTCGCTTTTTTTAAATGTCGCTTCGTCCAATTCCAGTTGCCGGTGCCGACCGGCTGATCCCGCAATTATCCGGGGCGTCAATAATTTAAGCAACCACCTCACATCATCAGCAGCAACGAAATGCAGTGTTCCCCGCATAGGCCACGTCCGAATGATCGCCTTCCGCGCAATGGCATTATCAATGTCTGATTCGGTACTTTTTGGCAGCCTCAAACCGAGCGACCATTTCGCGCCCGCATAGTCCTGCGCTTGTATAGCGCCCATCCACGCCACGACTTCCTCCGGTGTATTGGACGGATTATGGGAAATTTGTTGATTATGAAGGCGCAGTAATATGATGTCGTTGATGGTCATATCAAAGATATATTTCGGCCCACCGCAAATCTTCCGGTGTTGTAATCTTTATATTTTCATAGGCACCGGGAATCAGATGAATCGGATAGCCTGCGGCCTCCAAGACACTGGCGCAATCTGTAAATTGCTCATTGTAATCTACTGCGAACGCTTCCTGCATCCAATCCAGGCGAAATGTCTGAGGGGTCTGGATCAATTGAAATGCGGTTCTGTCCACAGCCTGGTTTTTCCCGCTCTCTTCAACTTTTCTAATTGAATCTTTGAGCGGAACGCTGGTAACGGCGCTGCCTTGCTCAACAGCTTTTACGAAACCTGCGGCGATAATTTCTTTACTGATAACAGGCCTTACGCCATCATGCACCGCAACCAATCCTTCATGATCTTGAATGCTGCCCAGCCCGTTTTTTACAGATGCAAAGCGGGAATCACCGCCGGCAACTAATGTGCATGCAATTTGAAATGAATGTTCTTCACAAAGCTTTTTCCAGAATATCATCTGCTCAGCAGGAAGAACCAAAACGATTTGCAGTGCATCAGAATATTTCCTGAATGCGTGAATGGTATGCATCAGGATTGGCAGACCATTGATTTTCAAAAACTGTTTGGGAAGCTCGCTTTTCATGCGGCTTCCACTTCCTCCGGCAACTATAATGACATATTCTTGCATAGCAGTCAAAAAAAATGGTCATTTATGTATCAGGAAATCAAATCCTTGACCACAAATGACCATCTTGAATTTTTATTTAAACCTTAAATAATCAGCATCGCGTCGCCGTAGGTGAAAAATTTATATTTCTCCTTGATAGCAAGGTCGTAAGCCTTCATAACCAGATCAAAACCTCCAAATGCACAAGCCGACATCAATAAAATGGACTCAGGAAGCTGAAAGTTAGATAGCAATGCAGTCGCGATTTTGAAATCGTAAGGAGGAAACACAAACCTGTCTGTCCAGCCTTCAACTGCTTTTAAATGTCCGCTCGCAGAAACAGAAGATTCGACCGCTTTCAATGAAGTCGTACCAACTGCGCAAATGCGTTTTTTGTTATCAATAGCTGCGTTGACAATGTCGGCGCTGCTTTGTGTAATTCTATAATTTTCAGAATCTGTTTTGTGTTTCGTGAGATCTTCCACATCCACAGTCCGGAATGTGCCAAGCCCAACATGCAAGGTTACAGGCGCAAAATTGACACCTTTGATCTCCAAACGCTTCATGATCGCCTTCGTAAAGTGCATTCCAGCCGTAGGGGCTGCAACTGCGCCAACGTGTTCAGCAAAAATGGTCTGGAAACGTTCTCTGTCAGATGTTTCAACTTTACGTCTGGAAATAATTTCCGGAGGAAGCGGCGTCTCACCCAATTCGTCAACAAGTTTCATGAACGCGTCGTTGTCACCGTCATAAAGAAAACGGATCGTACGGCCACGTGAAGTTGTATTGTCGATCACCTCAGCAACCAGGTCGCTGTCCCCAAAATAAAGCTTGTTACCAACACGGATTTTACGCGCAGGATCAACCAGAACGTCCCAAAGACGCATTTCACGGTTCAGTTCGCGCAAAAGGAAAACTTCAATTTTTGCACCTGTTTTTTCCTTTTGACCAAACAGACGGGCCGGAAAAACTTTTGTGTCATTAATGGCCATTACATCCCCGTCGTCAAAATAATTGATAAGGTCTGCAAAGGTTTTATGTTCTATTTCTCCTGTTTTACGGTGAACAACCATAAGGCGGGATTCGCCGCGGTCTGAAGGATGAAGTGCAATTAAACTCTGGGGAAGATCAAACTTAAATTCGGATAGCTTCATAGCTGAATATTCTGTGAATTTCTTTAGTCGTGAGCCAAATAAGGCAATAGTGTACTTCTTATGAAAGAAATGTTGAGGGCTGGATTACTTGCATAGTTATTCCAAATTCTGTAATTTTTATGCAATCCAACATTCCAAAAAATTAAGACCGCAAAAGTAGGCAATTTCCCGGGAAAATGCAAGAAAAGCATCCGTTAAAGATTGTGCATGCGGCGGAGCTTCCAGAGAGAAGCTTTTTTATTTTCAGAAGCATTATTCAAGTCAGTATCAGACTGCGTTTTCTGCAACAGATGCGTACTGATGATGGCCGCTAGCCGGGCAGAGTCGCTGCTAATTTCCTCCGTCAGCATTTGGGGCAGGAAATGATTTATTACAAAGTTCGTATCAAAATTCCCCGATCTGAATACAGGATGGTTCATCACAAATTTGCAGAAAGGCAGCGTGGTTTGCACGCCCGAAATCTGGTATTCGTCAATGGCCCGGATCATTTTCTGAATGGTTTCTTCACGGTCCGCACCGTAAGTAATAAGTTTTGCGATCATCGGGTCGTAATAGATCGGAATGTCCATGCCCTGTTCGAATCCATCATCAACCCTGACGCCATTCCCGCCCGGCTTGATGTATGTATGTAATGTTCCCACGTCGGGAAGAAAATTATTGGTGGCGTCTTCCGCATAAACGCGCACTTCTATCGCGTGGCCTTTGATCGCAAGGTCGCTTTGTTTCAATGTCAAAGGCTTTCCTTCTGCAATGAAGATCATTTGTTTTACCAAATCAACACCTGTAATCTGTTCCGTTACAGGATGTTCCACCTGAAGGCGCGTGTTCATTTCCAGAAAATAGAAATTTCCTTGCTCGTCCAGAATAAACTCAACCGTCCCGGCTCCATAATATCCGCATGATTTGGCCACATCAATGGCACAGCGGCCCATTTCTACTCTGGTTTCATTTGTGATTGATATAGAAGGTGCTTCTTCGATTACTTTCTGATGCCGGCGCTGAATGGAGCATTCGCGCTCAAACAAATGGATAATGTTGCCATGCTGATCGCCTAAAATTTGAATTTCAATGTGTTTGGGGGAAGTAATGTATTTTTCAATAAATACAGAACCATCGCCAAAAGAAGTTTGCGCTTCGCTAACGGCCCGGTCCATTTGTTCGTCAAAATCACTTTCGTTATCAACCACCCGCATGCCTTTTCCACCGCCACCTGCAGAAGCTTTGATCAAAATAGGATAACCAATTTCCCGCGCTCTCGTTTTGGCTTCCATGCGATCGGTTATGGCTGTCTCTGTGCCAGGCACCATAGGGATGTTGTATCGGCTGGCTGCCTGCTTTGCGGCCAACTTACTGCCCATGATCTCGATTGCCTCAGGCGATGGGCCTATGAAAATAATTCCTGCTTCTCTCACCATTTGAGCAAAGCCGGCATTTTCGGATAAAAAGCCATAGCCGGGATGTATGGCGTCTACATGAAGCTCCCGGCAAACCTGAATGATTTTATCACCTCTCAAATATGATTCAGACGAAGCGGCAGGACCAATGCAAACCGCCTCATCCGCATAACGCACGTGCGGAGACTTCCTGTCCGCCTCACTAAAAACAGCAACCGTCGCAATGTTCATTTCTCTCGCCGTACGCATGATGCGCAATGCAATCTCGCCACGATTGGCAACCAGTATTTTTTTGATTGATGACATTCAGATAGACGGGATTATTGCAATCAATGATTGTAAGATAACAAAAGCATTCTTAATAGAAATGCCAGGATTTTTTATTTGGTGGGAGAATACCCGATTTTATGATGTCAGTTAGCGCACGATTTTTGTTATTTTACTAAATTACAATCAAGGCCAGGGGCTGGATTGTATTAAAGTAAGCGCAAATTTTGTTAATTTTGCATTTATCTAACATTTATATCAATTGGTTACCCACATAAAATAAAAGCGAGTGGATATTTTTGAGAAATTACGCAACAACTCCGGCCCTATCGGGACACCGGCCAAAATGCTGAACAGCCACCATTATTTTTCTTTTCCAATGTTGGAAGGAGACTTGGGGCCGCGCATGAGATTTATGGGCCGTGAGGTGTTAAATTGGAGCTTGAACAATTATTTGGGGCTGGCTAATCATCCGGAAATCAGACAAGCTGATACGGAAGCGACTGCCAAATGGGGGCTTGCCTATCCAATGGGAGCCAGAATGATGTCGGGAAATTCCGAGCTTCACGAGACTTTTGAAAAAGAACTTGCTGAGTTTGTAGGCAAAAAAGACGCATTTCTTCTGAATTACGGATATCAGGGCGTCATGTCGGCGATCGAGTGTATCTGTGACCACCGCGATGTGATTGTTTACGATGCGGAATCACATGCCTGCCTCATCGACGGAATTCGCCTGCACAAGGCCAAATTAGGTGAATACTACAAGTTCAACCATAATGATATGGCTAGCCTTGAAAAGAACCTGATCCGTGCTACGAAACTGGCCAACGAGAAAGGTGGCGGTGTGCTTGTTATTACCGAAGGCGTTTTCGGAATGTCTGGTAAAGTTGGCGATCTGAAAGCGATTGTGGAATTAAAGAAGAAGTATGATTTCCGTCTGCTTGTGGATGATGCTCACGGATTTGGCACAATGGGCGAAACCGGCGCAGGCGTAGGAGAGCTTTTGGGCGTTCAAAAAGAGGTTGATCTTTACTTCTCAACATTTGCGAAATCGATGGCCGCAATTGGCGCTTTTATCGCTTCTGACGATCCCGAAATTATCATGTTCCTGAAATATAACATGCGCTCGCAAACATATGCGAAAGCGCTTCCGATGCCATACGTAGAAGGTTGCCGCAAGCGTCTTCAAATGATCAAGACAATGCCGGAGCTTCGCGCAAAACTTTGGGAGAATGTTAAGGCTATGCAGGACGGACTGAGGGGAAGAGGTTTTAACATTGGTGAAACAGAATCTCCGGTTACTCCGGTTTTCCTTCACAGTGAAGGCGGCGTGCCGGAAGTAACGCGCATGGTGCGTGACCTTCGCGAAAATATGGGCGTTTTCTGCTCTATCGTCGTGTATCCGGTTGTGCCGAAAGGTCAGATCATGCTGCGCATTATTCCAACTGCTGCACATACATTGGATGATGTGGAATATACATTAAATGCGTTCACGACGCTGGCCGACAAACTGAAAAACAGGGTTTACCAGGTTGAGGACGTTCAAGAGGTTATCGAGTAAAAATCGGCATATTTCGCTTTCTGAGGGCTTTTTTCGCAAAAGCCCTCTTTTTTTTATTTTTATTTTGAAAATTTAATAATTACTAAATGTCTGATTTTAAGATATTTAGGTGTTTGCAAATAATTAATTGCATTTTAGAAGTGTTTTTTTTTGTTTTTTGGGTTGCGGAAATGCTTTTAATTACTAAATTTCGGTCAAAACATGCGTTTTTAGCGTGTAAAAGGCATTTTGAAACTAAAAAACAAACACAAACATGGCAAGATTTGATGAAGTTAAAGATCTGATCCTTTCACTGGAAGGCGATTTCGATAAGTTTTATGACAAAGGCAACCAGGCTGCTGGAACACGTGTACGTAAAGGAATGCAAGACCTTAAAACGTTGGCTCAGGATATCCGTGCCGAAGTTCAAAATAAGAAGAATACTGCAGAATAATCTGAGAAGGATAAATGATATAAAAGCCCGGGCATTCCTGTCCGGGCTTTTATCTTTAGAACTTTTCTGTATTGATCATTGTCGCCACACCACGCGTCACCACTTTCTTGGTTGTCGCATCCACAATCTCAGTGGAAATCTCAGCAATGTGCTTTTCCGGATTAATGGTTTTGATCGTGAAAACGGCTTTGTAATCCGTCTCAACGAACATAGGGCGGAGGAATTCTAATGTTTGTTTCAGGTAAATAGATCCAAAGCCCGGAAATTGTGTTCCCAGCACTTTTGTGAAAATGGTGGCGCCCAGCATGCCATGAATGATAGGCTTTTTAAATGAGGTCGTTGCAGCATATTCCGCATCCAGGTGAATGGGGTTGTTATCACCGGTAAGATCTGCAAACCGCTGAACTTCTTCCTGGGTCAGACGAAATGGCTGTTCGAAACTACTATCCACAACAGGTTCAATATTCATAAAATCGCTTTTATATTAACAAAAATCTAAATTCGCTCAATTATCCGATTGTTGCAAACAAACGCGTTTGCCTTAAAGCAAGAGAAGCCGTCCCGGACCGGGGCGGCTTCTCTGCTTATAATATATATGTTGTTACTCTTCAGTTTCCTCCGTTATGAGCGTAACGCCGTCTTCTAATGCTACACCTTCAATAATCTTCGGTGCCCTGGCATTGTTACGTTTGTCTTTAAACTTTTTAACCTGCATTTTTAATGTATCTATTGCTAAATCAGTTGCTTCCTCGAACGTCGTCCCTTGCTCTCTCACAAACATGGTTCCTCCCGGAACATAAAGCTTAACCTCAAGAAGTTTGGTCTGTAACTTGGCATTGTCACTTTTATCCAATTTCAAAAACACCTCTCCGCTAGTAATCCGGTCATAAAAGGTATCAAGTTTATCTAGCTTTTGTTGAATGAAGCTCAACAACTTAGGATCGGCGTCAAAATGAATTGCTTGCATTTGCAGTCTCATAAGCACTTTGTTTTAAGGTAAAACATATTTTAAACCATCCTGTCAACATGTATGCCGGGGCCGCCAATACAAGTTTCGATCCTCTCCACCCAATTTCAAATCGCTCCCCAAACACCATTTTTGATCTTAATGGTATATTAAATAAAAGGAAATAATAGGGTAATGTCAAGTAAACCGGGTTGTTTTTAAATATATTTATTTTACCTCAAAAGTGGGGATGGAAAGCGTCATGCTTCCTCCAAAAGTGTCCGAAAAGATACATATTGACCATTAAAAAGCGCATGGTGGCGCTCCTGCAAGTCGGCCTGAAAGCCGGTTTGATAAGCAAGGAAATCTTCCATGGTCCGGAACGAAAACTGCGTGGTGTAAGTCGAACCTTCGTTTTCTATCTCGGTGAGCAAGCGGAAAAGTCTACACTCAAGCGGCAGTTTTGTCGCCAGGATTTCGGGGATGTGGACTGTCTTCATGAAATCAAGCCAATCCTTTTCGGCGGCATAACTAATGTTTACTGTAATGTTAAATATGATCATGATATTTTTACTTATCGGGACTTTTTGTTGTGCAAATATCAAGCATAATGCTCGGTTGAGCGTTACATTTGCATACTTTTACTTATTCACCATAAACTGATTTGATATGAACGCGCTTATACGTGCCCACTCAGGCCTCCGTTATGTAGTGTTAGCACTTTTGATTGCAGCGATTTTCACGGCTTATTCCAATTGGCAGAAAGGATCTCAGGGCGATAGCAAAGTCTATCTGTTCGCATTCATTGCAACTCACACGCAGCTGCTGCTTGGGCTGATCCTTTATACCATGAGCGCAAAAGTGAATTTTGACCTGATCAGCGAGAAAGTGTTTCGTTTTTATTCAATCGAGCACATATTCATGATGTTGATCGCCATTGTGCTGATCACCGTCGGAAGAATCAGATCGAAAAAGCTGACCGGCGCTGCCAAGCACAGAACAGTGCTCTACTTTTACACAATGGGCCTCATTATCATTCTTGTGGCTATTCCATGGCCTTTCAGAAACCTTGGCTCCGGCTGGTTCTGATCCGCGACATTGAGTTTTAATTAAAAGGCTTTTCAAATCCGGCAGCATAGTCTCAGGAATTTGAAAAGCCTTTCTTTTTAGCCAAACAAATCGCTTGACAAATAGCGATCGCCGCGGTCGCAAATGATACAAACGATCACGCCTTCCTTCAATTCTTTGGCAAGTTCAATGGCTGCCCAGGTTGAGCCTCCGCTGCTCATTCCGGCAAAAACAGCTTCTTCTCTTGCCAGTTTACGCGTGGTGAGCACCGCATCATCCTGTGTAACCTCAATTACGCGGTCAACACGTTCTCTTTCAAATATTTTAGGAAGATATTCGACAGGCCATTTCCTGATGCCGGGAATGCTCGAACCGTCGGTAGGCTGGCAGCCTACAATCTGAATGTTCGGATTTTGTTCCTTCAAATAGCGCGAAACACCCATAATAGTGCCGGTAGTGCCCATAGAAGACACAAAATGGGTGATTGATTGATTGGTATCCTTATAAATCTCGGGTCCCGTAGTTCTATAATGTGCTTTCCAGTTATCCTCGTTTGCAAACTGGTTCAGCATGAAATAACCGCCAGCAGCTGCTTTCTCCTCCGCAATGTCCCGCGCGCTCTCCATTGTTTCCGACAGTACAACTTTTGCACCATAGGCTTCCATCGTCAGCACACGTTCCTTTGTTGAGCTTTGAGGCATAATAAGCTCTATTTCAAGATCAAACAGCCGTGCTATCATTGCCAGGGCAATGCCTGTATTTCCACTGGTGGCCTCAATCAACTTGGTGCCGGAAGTTACTTCACCGCGATCCATCGCGCCTTTTATCATACTGAATGCTGCACGGTCCTTGACGCTGCCGCCCGGATTGTTGCCTTCCAGCTTACCATAAATTTTTACGTCCGGATTGGGATTGATCTTTTTTAATTCAATAAGAGGGGTGTTACCAACCAGATCAAGAAGTGAAAACATGTAATGTTATTTTGTAGAGGTAAAAAATGCAAGCGTTCCAATCAGGAATGAAGATATGGAACTGCTATGCGTGCCGCCCGGCACCGGTGTTAATGTCACATTCGCACCCAATCCTTTCATCGTATCATATGCTTTTACCGAATTGAAGTAAAAAACAAGTTCATCCTTATCGCCGTGATATAGCTGGACAGGTGCTTTGGGTTTCCAGTTGTAAACATCATTATCTGCAATGGCCTTAATAAACTTCTCATCCTTGCCATCATTCAAATCTGTTTTGAAGCTTTCATTTAAAGCGGAATCAAAGCTTTGGCCAATCGGTGCAGAAATCCCATTTGCCGTAATATTAGTCGCAAACGGTTCTTTAAAATAGTAGGAAGCCGGGCGGTTCAGTTTATAAATGCGGTCATAGGTTAACAACACCCAGGTGTAAAGTGCATTATAGGAAGCAATTCCGTGCGTTTTTGTATTGATAATGTGCTTCATGAACGCCGTTTTATCATAAGCACCCGCGCCGCAGCTGGCAGCACGAAGGTCAAATTCACCAGCCGCTTCTTCTTCAATCATCTTATGGAGCGCCATCGTTGCGTAACCGCCTTCGCTATAACCTGCGACATACAGTTTCTCATCCCATTTCACATCTTTTTGCGCTTTCAAAAATTCCTTTGCAGCGCGCAGCATATCCAGTGAAGCTGAGGCCAGGCTCGCCCTGTGTTCGTATGGATGGGGAAGATCTTTGGAGGCGCCGTAACCAATGTAATCCGGGTAAGCAATAATGTATCCCATTGAGCCAAATAATGCCCCGAAGGAAGCTGCTTCGGCCCCGTCCTTGAAATTGGAAGGTGCAGATGCGTCGTCGCGGATTGTGCCGTGCTGAACGCTGATCATAGAAGCGGGATTGGGCGTCGACGGCAAAATCAATGCGCCGGAAGCCATAATGTCCGTTCCGTCCGTATTCTTTGTCTTGTAAGTGATTTTAAAAACCTTAATGCCGTTTTTGACATATGCGGATACCAATGGTCGAAGGTCACCGGCTTTCTCGATCACCTGTTCTTTGGTCATTTCGGTGATAACAGTGCTTTCAGTGAGATATTTATTCTCAACCGGCGGATCCACAGGCAGTGGTTTGTCGTCTTTGCAGGAGTAAAGCAGCAACAAACTCCACACAAGCAGGAAGGATAACCTCCTCTGAAACACTACGATCGTAAATTTTTGCATATTCTTAAAGAAAAGGTCATCGTTCAAGTTTAGATAACGAACGATGACCTTTTTTAGATCGTGAAATGGATAAATTTCTGACTTAAATTTTTCCCATATACCAGTTGATCATACGCGCCGTGGCATCGGGCCGCTCTACCATTCCCATATGCCCTGCTTCTGCAAGGATAAATGGATAGCTCTGTCTGGGGAATTCCGACAATGTGATCACGCTTTCAAAAGGAATGAGCTTATCCTGCATACCAATAATGAGCAAAACCGGGAACGTCATGCGTGTGAGCACCGCCGTGCGGTCGGGCCGGTTACGCATGGCTGCAATGCCTGCGATAAGCGCTTCCGCGGGAAGTTTGCCAAAATGGTTGATGTGTTCCTTAATCCTCTCAGGGTAAAGTTCTTTATATCTTTCCCCAAAAAGATTTCCAGCCGTGTTTTTAACAAATGCTTCCGTTCCATGATTTTTAAGAAGATCGATGGTCTGGTTGCGCTGGTGTTTTTTTGCCTCGTCGTCGGCATAGGCAGTGGAGTGGAATAACCCGAAACCTTCGAGCATGTCCAGGTATTTGTCTGCAAATGCGAGGGCAATGTAACCGCCCATCGAATGGCCGATCAGCACGCATTTCGTAATGTTGGCATTGGTCAGGAACCGATGCAATTCATCTGCATAATCTTCAACGGACTGGCAGAATGTGAACAGGGAAATATTAGGCCTTACTATTGTAAAATCATTATTAAGCGCGGCATCAAGGTTATCCCAAATCGTATCATCTATGCCATGTCCATGCAGCAATACCAGAGTTTTACGGTGTAGATTCATATAGATTTGCTTTCAAGGTTGAGAACTTGTTTGGCTAAATATACATAAACCTTGCGCTTTACGGGCTTTTTGAAATGAAGGAATTGTGAAATAATACCAGATATCCGCTATTTAGCTTTGGCCAATTCTTCCTCCCGCAGTGCCCTTCTCAGGATTTTTCCAACATTCGTTTTTGGCAATTCATTTCGGAATTCTATCTGGCGCGGGATCTTATAGCCCGTTAAATTTTCCTTGCAAAAGGCCTTCACTTTTTCTTCCGTAAGCGCCGGATCTTTCTTCACAACATATATTTTTACAAGCTCACCCGACTTCTCGTCAGGAACGCCTACACACGCAACTTCCATAACACCCGGACATTGCGCAACCACATCTTCAATCTCATTAGGATACACATTAAACCCGGAAACCAGGATCATATCTTTTTTACGGTCCACGATTTTGAAAAAACCATCTGCGTCTTCATAACCAATGTCACCCGTTTTGAACCATCTACCACTTTCGTCTTCAAATATCACTTTTACAGTTTCGTCGGGGCGGTTGTAATAGCCCAGCATAATCTGTGGCCCTCTGGCACAAATCTCACCTTTCTCGCCAACGGCTGCCCAGGTTTCGTCATCTTTCAGGATACGCATTTCCGTGCTCGGAAAGGGAAGTCCTATTGTGCCTGGCTTATGATGATCATCCAATGGATTTACAGAAAGCACCGGTGACGTTTCCGATAAGCCGTATCCCTCTACCAGCGGACAGCCGGTTACTTTTTCCCAGCGCTCGGCAACTACTTTTTGCAGCGCCATGCCGCCGGCAATGGTTATTTTAAGTTCAGAAAAATCAACGGAGCTGAAATCGGGGTTGTTGAGGAGCCCGTTAAACAATGTATTAAGGCCCGGAAAGATGTGAAAACGGAATTTTTTCAATTCCTTCACAAATGCCGGAAGGTCCTTTGGATTGGTGATCAGGATATTGAGCGCACCCCATTTAATGCCGCACAAGCCGTTAATGGTCAAAGCAAAAACGTGATACAATGGCAATGCTCCTACAATGGTAAGCTGGCCTGTGGCTGGCGAACGTCTCATTTTAGACATCAGCCATTCATTGATTCCCTCTACATTGGCGATCAGGTTGCGATGGGTGAGCATTGCGCCTTTTGAAACGCCTGTTGTTCCACCCGTATATTGGATAAATGCAATGTCAATCCCTGAGATGTTTGGCCTTTTATATTCGCATCCCGCGCCTATGGATAATGCTTTGGTAAAAGAGACAGCGTCCGGAAGGTTGTATTTCGGCACCATCTTCTTCACATATTTTACAACAGCATTAACAATCAGCTTTTTAGGAAACCCTAAAAGATCCCCGATCTCGGTGATGATTACGTGCTGAATGTTGGTGTTAGCAACAATTTTTTCCAGGTTCATGGCAAAATTCGCCAGGATCACAACCGCTTTGGCGCCTGAATCCTTAAACTGATGCTGCATCTCACGCGGCGTATACAGCGGATTCGTATTCACAATGATCAATCCAGCCCTTAATGCACCCATCATGGCCACCGGATACTGCAGCAGATTCGGCATTTGGATAGCAATGCGGTCGCCCTGAACCAGGCCCAGTCCTTGCAGATAGGCCGCGAAATTTCTGGACAAAACATCTACTTCGCCAAACGTTAGCTGCTTGTCCATATTGGTGTAAGCAGGCTTGTCCGCATTGTCGCGGAATGTCGTTTCCATCATGTCAACAAGGGAAACGTAAGCGTCAGGGTTTATTTCGTAGGGAATTCCTTCGGGGTAATTTTTCAGCCACGGATAGGTTTCCTTAGATATAGCGATCATAATTCAAAAAGGAAAAGGGTTCGGAATAGGTGCGTTTCCAAAAATCAAGGTAATCAATAACAAAAGAAAATTATTGATCGTGTCCAATTAATTTTTTGAAAAACAATAATTCTTAAATGATAACGCAAAAGCCTCTCAGGAATTATTTTCGTGCCAGTTCCCAACGCCACAGCGGCCCTTCGTCGGGATCGTTAATATCCTCAGTTTGCTTAAAACCGATTTTTTCCAGGATTTTCACAGATGCATTTTCCTCCCTTAATGTATGCGCCAGTATCTTATGAACGCCGGGTTGTGCAAATGCATGTTCGGTAAGCCCTTTTGCAATTTCCAATCCCAGACCTTTCAAACGGTGTGAAGGCATGATCTCATAACCTATTTCGACCATTCCGCTTGCATCCGGTTCGCCTTTGTAGCCGCAGGAGCCGATCAGCATGTTATCAGGCATGTGTATAACCAAATAAACCCACCAGTCCCGTAAAGGAGGGTGGGCTTTCCAGCGATGGTACGATGGCGTAAAAGTATCCCGGAACTCGGTCCACTTTTTAGGTACATTCACACCCATTACGCGTGCTAATGTGTTATTACCCATGCGTATGGCGTCAAAAAGCGTATCGTCGCAGGGTACAATCCTTAAATTGGGGGTTAGAATCATATCAATAATTTAACCCCCAATTTAGAACATTATGAGTTGTTTTCGTCAAACCGGTCCGTTATTGCTTTCCGGATTGCCTGGTGTGGGCGCATTCCCGTAGCGCGTGAGCGGGGAACAGCGCGGTCTGCCGAGGCATTGGATTTGGCGCGTAATGCCAGGTTGGAAACGGTTAAATGGCTGTTTCTCCAAGCATCATATTCCTCTTCGCCCATCACATCCCGACTCACCTGACCATGCGCATATCCGTCTCCGTATGAATGTACACGTGTGTCGGTTAATGTTTGTTTCCGCTCTGCTTCCAGGCTTTCTATCTCCGCTTTGATCTTGGCTTCTTCCTGTTTCAATTCTTCCAGAGCAGGCATCACCGCAATATCATTTTCCAGGATGCTTTTTTGTGTCAAATGTGCGGTTAGCGTTTCCTGTAATGGCTCCATTTGTTTGAGAATGCGTTTTCTTCTGCGTCTCAAACGCCAGAGTTTTGGGTCAATTTGCAGCCATCTATACCAGAAACCCTGCAAGACAGGCAATGCCATACCTAGCGAGACGGCACCGGCAATCGCAAAAAGCACACCACTCATGACGAAAGAAAGCAACGCCCAGGGACTATTAACCAGATCCAGATTTAGCTGATCCGAATTACGAAGCGCTTCTTCGATCTTATTCGTCAACTCGGGACTGTTCACCGGCGCACCCGTAAGTGGGTCAACTGCATTCAATTGCAGGTTTTTAACCGATTTATTGATCGCTTCTTTCAGCTTATCTGTCCGATAGGCTTCATAACGGAACCAACCCAAAATGATCAGGGTAACAATCGCAAAAATGGAAAGCACCAGTTTAAATCCGGCATAACGTGACCTCGCTTTGGGCGTTTCATTTTTGTGATAAGGTTCTTCTACCAACCGGTCATAAGCTGGCTTCAACAGGATGGAAAGCATGGCCAAACCGATCGCAAATGCCCAGGCTTCGTTGGAGTTACGGATATTCAAGGCATAGGCCACGATCTCGTGGGAAATGATCAGGTCACCCGCTATAAAGGATATTCCTGCTGCCAGAAATATGAGTCCGGCAATTAAGGAGTAGGATGGCGCCTTGCTCGCACGTTTTTCCCTCAATTCCTCGGTTATAGAGTCGATTTCAGCAATGGACTTCTCGCTGTCCTGCACTTTTTTGGCAGCATTATTAAGGCCCATCACTTCATTTTGCAGTTTGTCGTAAGCAGTTTTATGCTGCCTGATGGTTTCCTGCTGCTTATTTTTGACCGAAGAAAGTTCTTCTCTTTTGGTGTTAATTCTATCAATAACCCAGTCGTGGTTCACATTGCTGGACAGATAGGCCTCATATACCTGGCGGTCAATGCCTTCGATTCCGCTGGAATATCCGTGCTGGAAATCGCCGCCCTGGTTTGGATTCTGCTCGTTCATGACGTTTCGTATTTTGTATGATCGAAATCAATTTTCTAATTATCAGCACATTACTTCGAAAAAGCTGTGCCTGTAAGCTTAATCCCTGCTTTTGCGGATCAGATTCAGCTGTCTTGCGGTAAGCTCGTTCTTCATTCTGCGGGCCAGGTAAAACTCGCTTTCAAACAGTTTTACCAGCATATCCCTCTTTGCATAAAGCTTGTCGCGTTCCGTTTCTGAAGTGCTTTGTTCACGCAGGATCTGCCATTTTTTGACGCGCAACTCGTCAATTTCCACTTGAAGGGTTTGGCATTCGTTTTCCCAGTTGTAATTATTGTCAGCGGAATCCTGGCTGTCTTTCCGGATATGGAGCCAAGCCTTTGTATCGTTCCATAAAACCGTAATGTTGCTCAGCAAAAGCTTGCCTGCGAACATAAAAAGGAAGAAAACGAATATAAACAGCGCTAATGCCTGCCACCAGGTCTGGTGTGTAACAACATTGGCAAACACAAACAATGCTGCTGCAAACGGAAGCCCGATCTCTTCCAGTAGCGACTTCCAGGTCACCCGGGATTCAGTGTCATGGAAAAGGGAAATTTTGCCAAATAAGCTGAACATTCCCGCCAGGAACACACCGAGCGCGATCCACGAATTATCTGCAAATGCAGGTTTCAATGATTCCCGGATCAGGAAGAAGTTGCCGATACACATGGCCACGCAGAGTGTTATGCCCATTAATGTGCGGGGCAAATGGTGCTCGCGTTCCGTGTTACTAACCGGGTTTTTTAACTTGTCCTTTAATTCCTCAATCCGGTTATTTTTCTGCCCGATAAAGAGGTTAAGTTCCTGAATGCGTTCATTATGCTGTTCAATGCTGGCAATGTGGCCGGCAACGAGATTTGAAAAATACTTATGGATAATGTCCGTCTTTTCATTCGGGTCAGACTCAGAAAGTCCAAACAAAACACCCTCATCACGCAATGTATCTTCGTCTTCCAGCCAATACGGCATGGGCACTTCCACTTTCTGTATTTCAGGAATTTCGGCAACAGCAGGTTGAGGCGCCTGTACGTGTGTTGGTTGAATGTAGGTTACAGGCGTATAATCGGAGGGAGCGTTGGGAGCTGTTGCGTTTTCAACAGGCTCATCATCATAGTATTGGTCCGCGTCGGATGCGTTGGGGCGGAACCAATTCGCAATTAGTTCAGTCAATTTTGCCATAGTTTTTCATGGTTAACCTGCGATTATCCATGAAAACAGAGAAAATTGCTACATTATTGTGATGACCGGGGATTAAAAAAGGTAACCAGCTGACGATTAGGACATTTCAAACATCTTCTGTAAAGCCTGCCACAGTTTCTTCTTGAGAGTCCTGTCGGCTTCAATAACATGCAACGGATCGGTGAGCAGAAACCAGACGCCGTCGACCAGCTTAGGCGTGTAGGGCATGAGTAACAGGTCCAAATGCAGCTTAATGAGCGGCACGCCGAAGGTGATAAAGAAGTTCGTTTTCTTCTCCGATAAAACTTTCCGGGCATCCGGACCTTTGAGAAAGCTGTAATTCAATATGTCTGCTTTCTCCACGGAATGTCCGACTGCTTTCAGAATGCTGTCGAGGAACAATGCTTCCGACGCAGCCATTTCTTTCTGATTAGGCGCGTCCATCAGGATTAGTATGCTGTGCAGCAATGCCGGGAAGTCTGCATTGGGTAATGCAGGCGCCGGACCTGGATTGGGCAAGATAGCAGGAGTTTTGGGAGTTGATTTTGCTATTGGCTGCGGAACTTCAGGAGCAGCAGGCGCAGTTGCTGGTGCTTGTACAGGTGCAGATGAAGATGCTTGTACGGGTGCATTTGCAGGATCACGCTCAGGCTCATTTACAACTGATTTTTCCAGGACCTCAGGCACAATGCTTCCTTCTAAACGGAACAATGTTTCGTTTTGATACAGTATCTGGTAAAGTGCCGAGGCAGAAGACATTTATAGTGTTTATCAGAATTATAATTGACCTAAAAATAACGACGACTGGCTCCATATACCAACCTTTTGCTTTTTTGCCTGAATTTCGAGATTAGCGTATTCCTGGCTTTTCGAATATTTTTTGAAATGTACAGCCAGTCCTGCTTTAACCAGCTCCTTATTCAAAATCCGGCCATTGGGAAGCACAACTTCGCCCAGTAACCTGCCATATTTATCAAAGTTACCAGCATGCCTGATCTGGACCGTTTTCCGGAAACATTGCTGGCTTGTGTATTGCTTTGCAACTTTATAATAAGGCCGCCCGCGTTCGGGGCAATTCACATGCAAAAGCCTGATCCTGATCGGTTTCCCCATTCTCTGACCCGCTTTTTTTCCTGCATAAAGGAATTTGAGCTCAATGGTGTCGCCGTCCTGAATCGCGATAACCTCTGCTTTTAAAGGATTTGGTAAGTCGTAATGCTGCTGAATGCTGCCATTTTGAAGGCGAATTGCATTGTTATCACTGAAAGACGAAAGCGTCAACAAGCATGTCAGCGCAATCAACACATTGAATCTTACCCTACTCACTCTCACTCTACTCACTTTTACTCTAAAAAATTTCACGCTAATCACTTTCACTGTTCTTCAAGCTTGTACCACTTAATGTCGTTGAGGGGCTTCCTGCGGGCTGCTGTTGCCGTAGGAGCATAATGTTTTTCCAGATAATCCAGGACCTGTTTTTCCGTTTCGCCCAGGTCCCACAGATTGTGATTGGCCTGCATCCAGCGGATCTTCTGTTTCCAGCCGTCCCTTGTGAATCGGTTGGCAATGATGAGCTTAGACGAATGACAGCTCGTACATTGCGCCTTCACCATATACAGGTTCGGATCCGTTACCAGGCCGGTTTCTTTATCTGTTTTCGCTGTATCCAAAGGCATACTGGCAAACCCTGCCTGATTCTCAACACGCGTTTCTGTACGAAAAGCCGTTGAAACCAATCCCAAAAAAAGGAATAGTGTGAGCAGCAGGCCAACATTTTTATTTTTTATCAAATGCATTGCAGGAAATTTTCTCTGTGATTAACCGACTTTAACAGCGATCCGCTCGCAGGCATTATTCATGTAACCGCCCGGATTCCAGGCCGGGATGACCATGGGCTGTGCATTTCCTTTGTCATCGGTTGCCTTGGCCCAAACTTCATAATAACCTTTGGAAGGGAATTTTACCTTGGTATTCCAATGCTGCCAAGCCAGTCTGTTAGCGGGGGCTTCGAGCTTGCATTCTTTCCAGGTTGCACCAAAGTCAATCGAAACCTCCATTTTTTTAATAGCATGGTCGCCCGCCCATGCGTGTCCGCGTAACGCCAGTTCGGCATCAGGTGCGATCATTGCGCCCGATTTTGGAAAAGTAATGAGCGATTTAACGGGCATGGATTCAATAATCTTAAAATACTCGTCCGTCTGGGGCACATCCTCACCGGGCGAAACCGGGCTTTTGGGCATCTTATAACTATGGCCTTCCATTTTGGCACCATCATGCACTTTATTCCGGACCGAGATCCGGCTCAGCCATTTTCCGGAAACAGAAGCTGGCCAGCCGCCTATAACCAGTCTTAACGGATAACCGTGAAATTCCGGGATGTCCTTACCATTCAACTGCCATGCAATGATCGTCTCGTCTTCCAGGGCTTTGGACATCGGGACACCGCGTGAAATAGCTTCCTTTTTTGGGTCTTTGCTCAAATGCTGATCCTTACCATGATAACCAATGTATACCGCATCACCTTTAATGCCCACATCGGCCAGCACATCTTTCAAGCGAACGCCCGTCCATTCCGCGCAATGCACCGCACCCTGTCCCCACTGGTTTCCCGAGGCTTGCGGCTGAAAGCCGGAACGGCCGTTACCGCCGCATTCCAGCACCAGCTGGTAAGTGTAAGGTTTGAATTTCTTTTTTAATTCAGCCAATGTATATGTCTTCGGCGCTTTCACCGATTCTCCATCAATTGTCAATGTCCATGAAGCCACGTCGATCGTTTCCGGAATGAGCCCGTTATTCCGGATGAACATTTTGTCAACCGGCGTAATGCGGTCGTCGAGCAAATGAACGGGCGATTCTACATTCCAGGGCTTATCTCCCTGCACGATCATTTCCTGGCTTTTGCCTTTAAGCGCGTCCTTTTCATCGAATAGGAGCGGGATATAACCTTTGGGCATTTTGTTGGCAAAAACAATGTTCGTTCCCATTGCTGCAGCAAGTGCTGCCATGCTGCTTTGCTTCAAAAAGCCACGTCTGTCGGATCCGGAATTCATTATGAGGTTCAGAAATAGTTCGAAATATCAACGGTCGAATTTACATAAACGATATTAGTATAGCACCCAATCAACCCGATTTAAGCGATTTTTAATAAAAAAAGAGGCTGCCCGCTGGACAACCTCTCACTTACGATAATAGTGTGTACTGACATTCGAACATTACTCACTTAAAAAAGTGCATGTATACGTCCAACAGGGAGAATTTACTAATGCTTACTAACTCGTGTTATGCCTTAATGAACGGACCTGCAATTGCAAGCACTGCGGCTTTCGTCAATGGTTCGTCAAATGCCTCTGTTATAGCTGCATCCGATTTCGAAGCAAGGCCTTTCAGGTTTACACCGCCTTGTGTCATATTGTCTTCACCTGCGTAAATAGCCGCTACTGCGCCTTCTTTACCGGTGATCCAGCCTTTCATAGCCGGGTTTGCTGTTACCGTTGCAGCCAGTCTGCGCGTCATAGCCGCGTGACGTGCTTCTACCGAATGAACCTGCAATGCGTATTCCAGAATTTGCGCGTCAGCAAGCAATTCGCCAGCCTGTCCTTTGTAAGCACGCACACCTGTATCTTCCAGTGCGCTGGAAACTGTTACAAAAGTTTTGTAATTGGTAAACACATCATTAAAAGCGCCACCATATTTGAAATCAAATGTTGGTTTTTTGATCGCCTTGTCGCCCAAAGCTTTCACAAGGAATGCTACGTGCTGTGATTCGTGCTTGCCGATTTGTGTGAAGATCGTTTTATCCGAGGCCGGGATCAGGTTCGCAGCTGCGTTTCCTGCTTTGTAGAACTCGTCTTCCAGATATTCAAGTGTCAGTGCAAAGTTCAGCACGTCGATTGCTTTCGCAGACTGCGCATACGCTTTGTTTACAATTGAAGCAAAGACAGTAGGAACTGCAACTGTTGCAAGCTTACTGCCGATTCTGTTCATAAAGTGACGACGTGTGGCAAACTCAAGGCGGCCTGCTGCATCCCCATCAATTTTTTGAAAGTCATCTATAATTTTGAAAATATCCATTGTTTCTGAATCAAATTAGTTATTAAATTATTTACCCACATTTGCTCCCGTGATCGTATCCTTCACGTAACCTTTTACGGCTGCAAGGATATCAGCAGGGGCAACAGCTTTGTCGAACCCGTTTTCGTTGATGATATCATCGCCAGCAAAATCAGCCGACTTTGGTTTCAACAAATCACGGATCACCGCTGCGTGGCGGGCTTCAACAGAAACGATTTTTCCGGCAAGAAGCAGATTTCCGCCGTCTTTAAGCAATCTGCCTGCACCATTATAGGCAGCAACACCTGTATCTTCAAAAAGCTTCGCAGCACCTAATACTGCGTCACGTTTTGTGAAGTCGATCGTTGCAAAGTTTGGAGTAAGATCTTTAATCGCTTTGTCACCTAATGCTTTCTTGAAAAAGTCACGGTGAATAATTTCGTGGTCGCGGATATCGGTAAGAATTGTTTTTTCCGCGTCGGTAATGCCGGCAAACGGCGTAGCAATAACCTGTGTATAGAAAGCGGCTTCCAATTGTTCAAGCGCGTATGCATAGTTTAATACACCAACATCTCCTGAGCCCAGGTCCACACTGTCGCCCGTTCCAGGGATCATTGGATCCGGATCGTCGTCATTACAAGCGGCAGCAATTACAATGGTTCCCAAAGACGTGGCCAATCCGGCAGAACGCAAAAATAGACGTCGGTTGACAACTGACGCGCTTGCTCCCTCTTCTTTTCCGGAGTCGATTTTTGATTTCGTTTGTCTGTTCATAGCAATAAAAAGGTTTCTTGACTTTCCTTCCGTTTATCGAAAAGATTTAACAGACCTACGACCTCCTATTTACTTTAGATCAGTTAACGAAAAAATGAAAGCGATTTTGGCGGGGGGCTTAAATACAAAAAGAGCCTGTTGCCAGGCTCTTGATGCTTTCGGATCATCCGATATTAGAAAGTAACGTTGAGTAAATATTCGTTTATACCAAATCGCCTGGACGACCTTATATTGCGGAGCATTGTAGATTAAATACTATCAGTTACTAAGTAATAATTTCTATGCAAAGATAGCTTAATCCTTTTCTTCTAAGCACTTTTTGCTTGAAAAAATTCGGATCATTTCGTAAATCAGCCTGAATAAGTCGGATACGCACTTTTTTGCTAACTGGTTCCTGTTCTGACGTTTAATGCTACAACTTGTTGAAAGATCGTACATGTGGGGCCGTATGTATGGAACAAGGGATTTGTTAATATCTGAGTATCAACTTAATTTGTATCGCGCTGGGTTGTGGCACTAAATTATCAGGAGCTTTTATGAATTTACCTAACACGATTAACAAGATGAAGCACATCATACTTTCCACTACATTCATTGCCATGCTGGGTGCCTCCCATGTGCAGGCCAATGTAACAAGCCCGGTCGTAACCGAATTAAACGTAAGCCAGGATAAAGTTGCTGTTCGGCCGGATGACCTGCCCGAAGCAGTTAAGAATACGCTTTCGGGAGAAGCTTATGCAGGCTGGCAGGTTACCAGTGCTTTTTTGGTTACAAAGGAAGATAACTCGCAGTATTTTGAGATCAATGCCAGGAAAGGCGAAGAGTCAACTGTCATCAATCTAGACAAATACGGAAAGAAAGTTGATTAGGACTGCACGTTATATTTATTAGCTCAAAATGAAAAGCCGGACATTTATCCGGCTTTTGGCGTTTGTTTTTATAATTTTACATTTCCCCTGCTCGTTAGTTAGTATTTATTTTTGATAATCAGAAAACCCATGGCCCACCTGCTCCTCGTAGAAGACGATACTACATTCTCAAAGCTGCTAAGTAATTTCCTTGGTAAGCATGGCCATTCGGTTAAAGTCTGTTCAAATATCAAAGAAGCAAGAGAAGCACTGAAAAGTAGCGATACCGAAGAACCGTTTGAAGTGTTAATGCTGGATTATCGTCTTCCGGATGGTAATTCGGTCGATTTTCTGAAAGCACTGAGAAGTGAAGGAAACCGTACTGCTGCATTCATCATGACAAGTTTTCACGATGTGCGTACTGCTGTTACAGCCATGCAGATCGGTGCTTTTGATTACATAACCAAGCCGGTTAACCCGGAGGAACTGCTTATGGTACTACGAGAAGCACTTAACAAAGCCGAATCAACAGATACGAAGGCGACTCCAAAAACGAAGGTCAATGCGAAAGCCGATAAGCAATCGCTTGAATTCATCGAAGGGAAAAGCAAGATTTCAAAGCAGCTTTACGAGTATGTTCGATTGGTTTCGCCTACGGATATGTCGGTGATCATCCAGGGGGAAAGTGGTACAGGAAAAGAGCATGTCGCCAAGTCGATCCATAAGATGAGCAAACGTAGTAACGGGCCGTTTGTAGCGATCGATTGCGGGTCATTATCCAAAGAACTGGCTGCGAGCGAACTTTTTGGTCACAAAAAAGGCGCATTTACCGGTGCATTGCAAGATAAGATCGGGCAGTTTGAGGCAGCGGATGGCGGCACATTGTTCCTGGATGAGATCGGTAACCTTGGATATGACGTTCAGATCAAGCTTTTACGCGCTTTGCAGGAGCGTATCATTGTGCCGATAGGCGCTACACAGCAGATTAAGGTAGATGTGCGGTTGATCGCAGCCACCAACGAGGACCTGATGACCAGCGCGGCGAATGGCGATTTCCGTGAAGATCTTTATCATAGATTAAACGAATTTAAGATAGAAGTTCCTGCGCTGAGAAAAAGAGGCGAGGACCTGGGCATATTTATTCAACATTTTGTAGACAAAGCGAACGAGGAACTGGGCAGAAATGTGCGGGAACTGTCCAAAGAAGTAATGGACGTTTTCCATAAATACGACTGGCCGGGGAATTTGCGTGAGCTGAACAATGTCATCAAGCGCCTGGTGTTGCTCTCGAAAGAAGAAGTAGCCACATTAAGCGCGTTGCCTGCAGAAATGATCACCGCTCTGGAAGATCAGCAAAAGCCAACGGGCTCAGATCTGAAAGCTTTGCAGGAAACACATGAAAAGGAGATGATCGAAAAGGTTTTGCAGGAAGTGCGCTACAATAAGAGCAAAGCTGCGAAACTGTTAAACATCGACAGGAAAACGCTTTATTACAAGATAGAAAAATATCATATTGAGTAAGCCAGGGCCCTTTCCTCAACCTGCTCAACCACAATGGCAGCGTTTTTCACAACCTGCTGCATTTCCGCGATTGAAATTTTAGAAGGGTCTTCCCGTAAAGCGACTTCATATTGACGGAGCTTGGCCGAAAGCTCGCGGGCGCCTATTTGCCCCGTGCGGCCGGCCAGGCGATGCATGAGTTCCTGCGCTTTGTCCAGGTCGTTGTTTTGGATGTAACTGTCCAGATCGCTTACATCCTTTCTCGAATCCTTTACAAATTGTTCCAGGATTTCCCTGAGCAGACTTTCATCACCAAAAGTCATTTCATTCAATGATGTGAAATCAAGCGCCGTTGCGGAGTTTTCGGTTACGGTTTTTTCCGGAACTTCGGCTTTTGTGGACGAGGCTTCCAGTAATTCCAGCAGTTCATTGGAATGGAAAGGTTTCATCAGATAACCGTCAAATCCCATCCCTAGCAAGCCTTTTCGCTCCTCAGGAAGCGCTTGCGCGGTTAGTACGAAGAATTTGGTGCTCCCGGAAGCAGATTGGCGGAGGCGTTTGCAAAGTTCTGCGCCGTTCATGCCAGGCATACGCATGTCTGTAAGTACAAACTTCACCTGCGGATCCCACGGACGGCTCAAAACCTCCTCTGCTGATGAAAAACATGTATGCGGAATGCCGTTCCTGTCCAAAACGGACGAACACCATTTCAGGATAAAGGCATCATCGTCGACGAGCCATACTTTTCCGACCACATTATAATTTCTGTTGTCCGCTTCCTCGGGCGCTATTTCCAATGTTTCAGCTTTTTTCATACGGGTGGTTACAAAAAAAGTCGTGCCCTTCCCGAGTGTGCTTTTGACTTTAATCTTGCCCGACATGCCTTCAACCAAAGCCTTTACAATGCTAAGGCCCAGACCTGTGCCGCCATATTTACGTGATATGGAAGGATCGGCCTGTTCAAATTGGTTAAACACGCGCTGAACTTGTTCCGGCGATAGGCCAATGCCGGTATCCGAGATCTGAAATTCAATTTCAAGATCGCTGTCACTCTCAAAACCCGTAACCCGCAATACGACCTCGCCGCTTTCGGTGAACTTGATAGCGTTTGTAAGAAGGTTGTAAAGGACCTGACGCAGCCTGAACGGATCGCCGTTTAGATAGAGTTTTGGAGAAAGCCCATTTTCAAATTGCAATAAAAGTCCTTTCGAAACCGCCGTTGGCCGCAGCATCTGAACAACTTCATTGAGCAAGGGATTAATAGCGAAAGTCCGTTCCTCAAAAGTAAACCGATCCGAGATAATGCGGCTGTAATCCAGGACTTCATTGACCAGATGCAGCAGGTGCTCTGACGCCGAATGCAACGTTTCCAGATCCTGTCGCTTCGGTTTTTCGTCCTTTTTTAATGCTTCGGTATAACCTATAATGGATTGCAGCGGCGTGCGTATCTCATGGCTCATATTGGATAAAAACCGCTGTTTGGCCATGCTGTGATATTCGGCTTCCTCTTTGGCTTCTTCGAGCTGGCTGCGATAGGCGTTGCTTTGGGTAATGTCCGTAAAAATGAGATAGGAGAGCATCGCAGTCAGGAAAAAGAATCCCAGCATGATATACTCCAATGTATTAATGCTGCCGGTCACAATGTTTTTCGACCTGGAACCTTCCAGATTGGATTCTTTCAGCACTTCTGCTTCCACTTCCTGCATTACATCCAACAATTGCTGCACTAGTGAATTACCTGCTGTGGCAAGTTCCTGCTCCCGGTCTACAAAGCTGGTTGTTCGGATTTTTTGTGATTTTTCAATGGCGTTCACCGCTTCGCCCACTTTTTCAATGGTGCTATCCTCCTGTGCAACAGTTATTGTATCGACCTGAACATTCACTTCCTGTTTCTGTACCACTTTCGCGGGTGGCGGAGGGGCGTTTTTCTTTGCTTTTTTCGAACCGCCAAATACCCGGTTAAAAAATCCTTTTTTCTCGCTGGCTTGTTGTAAAGAGTCAGGTAACTCCGTGTAAACGGTCGTCGTAGTCGTTCGTTTTTCCGTTTTTACAACCGTGCTATCCGGTTTCAGTTTTGTAGTGATCAGCCCGGAAATGGATTTTACTTCTTCTTCCAGATCCTTGTTATTCACCAGCTTGGATCGGACCTTGACATACTTTCCGTAAATTTTTTCCCGCTCATTCAGCAGGCTTTTCATAGAGTCAATGCGAATGATCTGAAGGTGGTCGTCCAGGCTCATATTGCTCAGCGAATCCAGTGTTGCAATCAGCTCTTTGGATTGCGCTAAAACCTGCTCGTTTTTTTCTTCCCCTTTTAATGTGCGTGTGTTTTGTAAATGGTTGAGCTGAATGATGTTTTTAAAAACTTTATTGACCAGCCGAAGCTTATCATTCGGCGTAGACATTACTTCCAGCTTGATCAGCATATCTTCAAATGCTTCTTTACTGATAATCCACGACGTGCCCAATGCCAGCGACGCCAACAGAAATCCCAGCAAGACTTTGCCTTTAACTGATTTTAGGAAAAAAAGGTCACGAAGAACGGACATATCGGAATGTAGTATGCAATGTCTTTAACGAATTTACAATCGTAAAAGGTGCAATTCAGCTGCATCTGTCTGATTTAGAATGTGAATATAACGAAAAAAGGCTGCCCCGCATATTTGGGCAGCCTTTCCAAGCGTATTTCAAAATGCACCCCGCAGCTGCGAAATGCAGGTTTATTATTTTGCAAGGGAATTAATCCATGAAGCAATTTTCATTGCATCAGACTTCGAAACCTGCGGCATAGGAGGCATTGGCGTTGCATAATCCGGCCAGTTTTCAGGTTTTGGATGATAGATCAGATCAACGATCTTTTCATTGCTGTATTTGCGTTTGGCAACATCCAGGTAAGATGGTCCAACCACCTTCTTGTCGGCAGCGTGGCAAGCCAGACATGTATTTTTTTCCAAAAGCGGTTTTACCTCTGCAAACGTAGGCACTTTCACGGCTGCGGATTTGCCGGTAGTTGCTTTGCCTTTTCCATCCGGAGAAACGTGCTCTTTTTCAGGTGCAGCAACCGAAGCAGCCGCTTTTCCTGATCTGGTCGTTTTCAGGTCAGAAACTTTCAATTTCTCTCCGTCAGGAATGTTGTTCAATGTGTAGTAAGCATCCGTATGAACAAGCGACCAGCTGTTTGTAGCAGCACGAACGCCTTCCAGCTGGATTTTGTGCACATAATACTGACGCATGCCATCCAATACGATTCTCACTTTTTTGGCATCATCAGAAACCTTTACACCCACTACTTTCACTTCCTTCGTATCGATCGGAGGGCTTCCGTAAACAGGGTAATGTTTGTACAAATAGCTGCTCACATTATAAGAATCAAGATCTTCCGCAGATTTACGATCAACCGGCATTGTGAATTCTATTTCAAAACCATCCGGCTGAGCCTTCACTGTGTACATTTCAAACGGCATTTTACCATTCCATACCAAGCGCTGCAAACCCTGGTTAGCATCACCAGCCGAACCCCATCCGCGGTTTGTTTCACCTACGAACATAGAACCGTCTTTGTCAAAAGCCATACGCAAAACGCCCGACTGGAAACCGCTGCGGAAACCAATGCTCGCACCCTGGTATTCGCCTTTTACTTTTTCCAGAACAATACGCATAATGTTGCTTTGTCCCTGGTCGCCCACGAAAACCTGTCCCGTAAATGGTCCGAAATTGCCCTGGGTATTATCCAAAATCAATTCTGATGTAGAAACTCCGTGTACACCATATGGCAACCAAACAGCCGGAAGCTGCACCATATCATATTTTTCTTTCAGCTGATAAAGGAACTGCGGCGTTTCGTTGCCTGTGTTTTCCGGCTTGATCGCCCGTCCTTTGTCGTCTTTATTCTGGCGGTTGTCGCGCTCAGCAAAGAATTGCTTTTCTGTAAGCTTCACCGGTGTGCCGGCAGCCCATTTCAAACCAGCCGGGTGGCCCATGAACCCTCCTTTTTTAACCTGAAAAATTCCGCCAGTTCCCATCCAGTCGCCCTGGTTGTCTGTATAGAACAGCTCGCCATCGAGCATGCTGATTCCCGCCGGAGAGCGCACGCCGGTTGCATATGGTTCGAATTTTCCGTCATTGGTAATGTGAAAGATCCAGCCACGGCCAGGCACACGGCTTTCGCCTCTCCACCATTCTTCGTCACCAAAAGCCACGTTACCACTCACAAAAAAGCTTCCGTCCGGTGCCAGTTTAGGCCCGAAAGAATATTCATGATAATGTCCGGATAATGGCCATGCGTAAACGGTTTCGTAAACATCCGCTTTGCCATCGCCGTTTTTATCAACCAGCTTAGTCAGCTCGCCGCGTTGTGCGCAGTATAATGCACCTTCTTTGTAAGCAAGGCCAAGAATTTCATGCAGACCCGTCGCGAACTTTCTGAAATAAGGCGTCCGGCTGGTCGGGTTATCCACGATCCAAACCTCTCCGCGGCGTGTGGAAATGGCCAGTGAGCCGTTTGGCATGGTCGTTAATCCACCCACTTCAAGGATAATGCCTTCTGGAATGGGCGGGGTGACGATTTTGTAAAAGTCTTCTTCTTTGGGTGATTCCTGTGCTTTCAGCATTGAAATCGTTGCCAGAAGAGCAAACGCTATTTGAGCAATTTTTTTCATTATATATGAATGTCTATAAGGATTTTGAATCAGAACAGGATCGAATATTTCACTTCACCATTTGTAACCGGCACCAATAATTCCTGCGCGCCGTCAGCGCTTCTGATCTCAGGTTTAACACTTTTATCAGCCAGTTGAATGTAGTACGACTTGTTGTCAACTGCATAAAGTCCGTCTGCCACTTTTTCAATGTTCGATCCGTCAGCCAGTCTGGCAACCAGGTCTTTCGAAGGATTGTTTACTTTAATAATTCGCTCGAAATATTGGTTATTCACTACGGAAATGTAATCTGTTACAGCCGATCCAAATGCCTGATACTGGAAAGTAGGAACGTCCTGGTCGTCCAGAACATAGCCTTTCGGGCGGTAACCGCTGCCGGTTGTGTCGGCCTGCCATTTTCCTTTTGCCGATTTGCCAAGGACCATATCATTGCCCAATAGCGTCACGCTTCCTCTTGGACGGGAAGATCCGTCGCCGCGGTCGTGCCACATCGGCGTTGCATCCAGGAATTCACCGCGCCAAACCTGCAAAACTGCACCTTTGTCCAGGTCGTAAGTGTAATGCAGATTAGAAGGGCTTCCCACCGAAACTGCATGCACCACACGCTGTCTTTTTTCTTTGCCTTTTTTGAAATCCATAAAGCTCCGGGTAACATTGTTTGTTCCGGCAGAGATCAGGATCGGGTCATTAACGCCACCAGCCATGGCAGAGCTTTTGGTATGGTAAGCAATTTCCCTGAAACCAGGTCCGCTCACCCAAAGACCAAGAACCGGGCGCATCCAGCCATCTTTTTTGTTATTGAATATTTCAATGGTATGGTCACCCGCTTTCAGATTCACTTTTCCCTCACGGAATTCGTTGTTGGACTTCCATTGAGCATCGATCACATATTTTCCGTCGATCTTCAAGTATGAATTTCCGGAAGCCTGTAACTTGAAGTTGTAATCGCCATCCGTAGCAGCATTGTAGCGGCCAGTATATACGTAAGAGTAATTATTATTCTCTTTCAGTATTTCCCAACTCAACGCTTCTGCTTTGCCTGTCTCAGCGGCTGTCATTTTAGAAAGGTCCTCTGTTTCGGACAAAGCACCATAGTAAGTCTTGTAAGTCAGCTCCGATAACGTTCCCGGCTTTTTATCAAAATTATTGATCACAATGTTCTTGATAGCCAATGATCCGTGGTCACCCTGAATGCGGATCGGGCCCATCGCCACATCTTCGCCGGTTAATGAACCGCGGGTAGGGCCGCTTACTTCTACATTTTCATGGATCGTAACGCCATTCAGCACGATTGAAAGAAATACTGCATTGGCGGTTTTTTTTCCGTTTGCATCAAAGCGGGGCGCCTGATAGGAAATCTTAATGTTTTGCCATAATCCGGGTGCTTTGGCCACATTGAAACGCGGCGCATAACCTTCATAACCTTTTTCGCCTTCGGGTTTTGAATCATTCCAGCGCTCGTAAATTCCGCCGTTATCATTGTACTTGGCTGTTTTTTTACCCCAGCTGTCAAAAAGCTGCACTTCGTAGTTGCCTTGCAAGTAGATTCCGGAATTAGATCCTTTGGTCAGCATAAAATCAAGCTCAATGTCCAGATCGCCGTGCTTGAAATTGGAGATCAGTTCATATTGGTTGCCGTATTTTCCTTTTTCGTGTGTACAAGCCAGCACACCTTTCCCGGGTGTCGTGATCAGTACATTTTCTTTGGAAATATCAGCTGCTGCATTACCGACGATCTTCCAGTTGTCGGATTTGGTAGTGAACGCACTCAGGTCGTTTAAAGGGATAGGCTGCTGTGCATAAGCGGATTGCATAGCAAATGCAGCAATCCCACCTGCAAGAAGTTGGAAAAGAGAACGGTTAATTCTAAACATACGTGAAGTAAGCTTGTATCGGTTTATTTAAAATGCTGCCCGGCCATCGGTCGACGCGGGTGCAAATTACGTGATAAGAATCCAAAATATTACATTTAATTAGGTGAGAACCGCGTTTGTTAATGCTTTTTACCTAATGTTGTGTTTTGATATTATTTCAATAGTAATTAGTCCAAAAAGTTATTTTTTAAAATGAAAAAACTAATCCTAACCGCGTTCAGCCTTGCAACGGCATTTGCTGCACATGCCCAGCTGCAACCTGCTAAGCAAACGCCTGAATCGAGTGAACTTTGGAGCCCGGTTCCCCGCTTTGTAACGCCTGGTAAACCGTCGACGGCTGTTTCCGGTTTTACTGCACCTTCGGACGCAATCGTTTTATTTGATGGAAAAAATCTGGATGCATGGGTTTCAGGCAAAGATGGCAAAGCCGCTGCGCCCTGGACCGTTGGGGACGGAGCAATGACCGTTGCACCCAAATCAGGCGATATACAAACCAAGCAGACTTTCGGAGATTACCAGCTGCACATTGAATGGCGTACACCTGCGAAAGTAGAAGGCAACAGCCAGGGACGTGGTAACAGCGGTATTTTTATGCAGGGCATTTATGAATTGCAGGTTTTGGACAGCTATAACAACCCAACTTACTCCAACGGACAAGCCGGATCTATCTACAAGCAAACCATGCCGCTTGTGAATGCAACCGTAGGGCCAGGTGAATGGCAGACTTATGATGTTGTTTACACAGCGCCGCATTTCAATAAGGATGGTCAAATGACGATTCCTCCATACATTACGGTGATCCATAATGGTGTTTTGGTTCAAAACCACACTATGATCCAGGGAACAACTCCTTACGTAGGCCAGCCAACGATCGAGCCACACGGAAAAGGCCCGATCAAGTTACAGGATCATAACAATACAACGAGTTTCCGCAACATCTGGATCCGCGAGCTGTAAGCAGCAGGCGATCCGGCGGCCGGTGCTTCGGGCACGGCTGAATTCAGGTATAATATTTTAATGGCTTAAATGGTTTAACAGACTGTTTAAGCCATTTTTTTGTTCTGTTATCGTTATATTAGTTTATCATTTGCGTTAAGAATTCAATGTCATGCAGGAGATAGAGCCTTATTACAATTGGGAAAAACATTATATAGCCAGCCATGACGAAAAATCGCCGTTCCATGGCAGGACCTACAATCTGGATTATTACGAAAATGCGATTTATGGTTACTACATCCATCCGTTATGGGACGAAATCGGCTCCGAAACGCTGTATGTAAAGATCCTTTTTGCCGATTATACGAAGCGTTATGCAGTGATCGAAATGTTTGGAGAGTGGAATGATGCGCTGCACAATGACATTATGTTTTTTAAAAGACAGGTTGTCGATCCGCTTGTGGATCAAGGCATTAACCAGTTTATTCTAATGGGTGAGAATGTTCTGGACTTTCATGGAAGCGAGGATGATTACTATGCCGAATGGTTTGACGATGTGGAAGACGGCTGGATCGCTGCGGTAAATTTCAGAGAGCATGTGGAGGAACAATGGAACAAATTCAGGCTCGATTACTATATCAATTTCGGGGGGACATTGCAGCTCAATAACTGGCGTACGATGCAGCCTGAGCCATTTTATGAGCTTATTAAAAAATTGATGGTTAGAAGGTTAGAGTAGTACAAAGCTGAATGGTTCCTTGCAACGTTGCCAACTCCTTTGTAGCTTTCGAAATCAACTGTTACATATTTTTCACCTTAAAATTCTTTTCCCAATGGCCGAAAACGAAAAACCCACACCCGAAGAGGTGACAGAATCGCTTCAAAAGAAAGTTGAAGAGCTGAAAGAGCAAGCTGCTGAGGAAAAGGAGGAGATCGTGGATCAGGCGGAGGAAATAAATGAGGACGCAGAGTTGTTTGAGACAGACAAAGCGGATGAATTGGAAACAATAGCGGAAGAGGAAATTCAGGAAGCCGGTGTGGCAGCAGATGGAATCAAGTCGGAGGTTTACGAAACACTTGACGATCTGAAAGCCGCGGGCGAATCGACAGCCGACCGGACCATAGACGAAGCGCTGGAATTGGAAGCCGCAGCAGAAGATAAAGTGGAGGAGGTAAAAGCAGATGCTGAGGAAGTGAAATCAGGCTTTTCGCAAAAAACTGAACAGTTACAGAACGAAGTCGAGCTGAACATTGCCGCCGGAAGAGTAAAAGCAGAAGAAATTTTTTCTGACCTGAGCGAAAAAGCAGAAGATTTCAAAGAAGCAGCCACTGAAAAGTATGAAGACATTAAGGATGCGGCTGTTGACAGATATGAGGACCTCAGAGAAGATCTTAACGAAGCATTTGAAGAAACCAAAGCCATTGCAGCCGAAAAACTGGCCGAAGCACAGCAGAGAACGGAAGAGCTGAGGGCCAAGGCCGCCAGTGAACTCAGGGAAGCAAAGGAAGTTGCCTCGGAGAAATATGATGAAACCAAAACGAAAGCCAAAGGCTTCTGGGCAAGATTGTTCGGGAAGTGATTTGGGGAAAAAATGCTTTAAAACCTGTCGGATCTAAGCTGGCAGGTTTCACTAATAATCTGCCTTTTAATGTCACAACAAACATTTTCAGTTCCTTATAAGCATCCATTTAGTCCGGATAACAAATACAAAAAATCAGTTGTTTATTTCTCAATGGAGTTCGCCGTTGATCAGGCGCTGAAAATCTATTCAGGTGGTCTGGGTTTCCTTGCAGGCTCTCACATGCGCAGCGTATATGCGTTGAAGCAAAACCTTATAGGCGTAGGAATGCTCTGGAAATACGGTTATTACGATCAGGGCAAGACAAAGGACGGCAGTATGCAGCCTGAGTTTCATGAGAAAATGTATTCATTTCTGGTAGATACAAAAATCCGCTTTCAGATTCCGATCATGGGCAAGGATGTCTGGATTGCAGCGTATTATCTGCCACCGGATGTTTTTCAATCTGCCCCGTTATTTCTGCTAACCACGGACACCGACGGCAACGACGATACCACGCGGGCAATCAGCTATTCCTTATACGATGCGGATGTAACCTACAAAGTGGCGCAGTGCATGGTGCTGGGCATCGGCGGAGCGCGTCTTCTGGAGGAACTGAGCTATGAACCGCAGGTGTATCATTTTAATGAAGCGCACGGCGTTTCGGGGATTTTTCATTTATTCAAGAAACTCAAAAAAGTGGCTGAGGTGAAGAAGCGCGTTGTTTTTACAACGCACACTCCCGAGGAAGCAGGAAATGAAAAGCACGACATTCACTTTCTCGAAAATCTCGGATTTTTCTCAGGTCTGGATCTGGACACGGTCCGGAAAATCAGTAACATAAAAGGCGACACATTCAACCACTCGCTGGCCGCATTAAGCATGAGCAGAAAGGCCAATGGTGTCTCCAAGCTCCACGGCGAAGTGTCACGAAACATGTGGAAATCACATAAGAACATTGCAGATATCGGCCACATTACGAATGCGCAGAACAACACCTACTGGGTTGATAGCGAGTTGGAAAGCGCACGGATAGCAAAGGATTCACAAAGGATTTCTGCCCGAAAAAAAGAGCTGAAAAGGGTTTTGTTCAAAACGGTGGCTGATCAATG
This sequence comes from Dyadobacter chenhuakuii, assembly GCF_023821985.2. Lineage (NCBI taxonomy): Bacteria > Pseudomonadati > Bacteroidota > Cytophagia > Cytophagales > Spirosomataceae > Dyadobacter > Dyadobacter chenhuakuii. The sequence continues at coordinate 5,111,170 of NZ_CP098805.1, forward strand.
CGGTAAAATATTCGACCCCAATGTGCTGACCATTGTCTGGGCCCGCAGATTTGCAGCTTATAAAAGGCCGGATATGCTTATCTGGGACTTGGAACGCTTCAAGAAAATCATGGAAAATAAGGAACAGCCCGTGCAGGTGATCTGGGCCGGAAAGCCTTACCCGAAGGATGAGGGCGCGATTGACACTTTCAACAAGCTGTTTTATACAAGCCATCATTATTCCAATATGGCGGTGCTAACGGGTTACGAGCTGGCACTTTCCAAGTTGCTGAAAGACGGCTCGGATGTATGGCTTAATACACCTGTCGTTACCCGTGAGGCTTCGGGGACCAGCGGAATGACAGCGGCTATGAACGCTTCCCTGAACCTGTCGACATTTGACGGCTGGATTTGCGAGTTTTCGAAGGATGGTGAGAATTCATTTCTGCTGCCCGTGGCAGAAGGGGATGATATCAACAAGCAGGATTGCGATAATCTCATGCAAAAGCTGGAAACATCGGTCATTCCAACTTACTATGCCAACCAATCAAAATGGCAGCAGATGGTGCTCAACAGCATGAACGATGTCAGCATAGAATTCAACTCCGACCGCATGGCGCGGGAGTATTATGAAAAGCTTTATTAAGTTATTGAGTTAAGATCAAAGTGGGATAATCTGGCATACTTACAAAATAAAATGCAGGAATACATGGAAAATGGTTGTCAACTTGCGTGGCTGATTGATCGTTTTGACGAGCAAGTATTTATTTACAATCCTGGTAAAGAAGTAAAGATTATAAAAGGCATGGGTGGCCAACTCTCGGGCGATCCATTATTTCCTGGATTTATGCTCGATCTCTCATTGATCGATCAATCCTAAGCATTAATGCCCAATCTGCTTTGCCACCAAAGCGATTCCTTCCCGGAATGTATGCGGTTCGTAGCCAAGTATATTCCGGGATTTTTTTAGGTCAAAACCGGTTCTTGGCGGACGGCGGGCTGGTTGGGTGAAGGATGAGGCGTCGGTTGGTGAGATGAGGAATTTGTCCAACGAGAAGTAATCGGCTGCCATAATGGCCATTTCGTAAGGTGTCAGAAAATCCGCTCCCGAAATGTGAAAAACACCTTCTGCGCGCTGATCTGCAATCAAATAACATCCCATAGCAAGGTCTTCTGCCAGGGTCGGCGTCCGGAATTGATCAGTAACAACCTTGATTGCTTTCCCTTCCTCCAATGATTTTTTAACCCAGAGAATAATGTTGCTCCGGCTCATATCGTGCGCTATGCCGTAAACCAGCACAGTCCGGGCAATCGCCCATTGAATGTCGGAATGCATTACAGCTTTTTCTGCTGCATATTTACTCCAACCGTAAAAACTGATCGGGTTAGGCTCGTCTTCTTCTTTGTATGGCCCGGAGGTTCCGTCAAAAATGAAGTCTGTGGAAACGTGTTCGAGAAAAATGTTATGCTTTTTACAGGCCGCTATCAGGATTTCAACTGCCGTAACATTCAGTTTCCAGCAGGCATCCTTCTCCATTTCACATTGATCCACATTGGTCATGGCGGCTGTGTGAATGGTAATCTCAGGTTTTACCTCCGTAAGCACTTCATCCACCTGCACAGCATCGGTAACATCCATTTCGCGGAAATGATAACCTTCCGAGACGCTTAGCCGATTTTCGCCTTTGGCAGTGGCGAATGTTTCATATTGCTCGTTTCCAGCTAATAAATCCACCAGTTTTTGCCCGAGCAGCCCGTTGGAGCCGGTGATCAGTATTCGTTTTTTTTGCATTAAGCTTCGTATTGCCAGCCGTATTTCTTGGTGATCTTTTTCTTCTTCATTTTCTTGACAGACATGTTCATAGAAACATTTTTCTCTGGCCTGTCGCGTTCATCTTTTTCCACAGCGCCAATCTTATCGATCACTTCCATTCCGTCGATAACCTGTCCAAAAACCGTGTACGAACCATCCAAATGCGGTGTTCCGCCGATTTCCTCGTAAACTTTTCTTTGGGAATCAGTTAGCTTTCTGGCAGCGCGGGCGGCCTGCTTATTAAGGTCATTTTTGCTCCATTTCCGGCCCTGCACAATGTAAAACTGGCATCCGCTCGATTCTTTGGCTGGATTATTGTCACGTGCTGCGGCCAATGCGCCTTTCTGGTGAAACAGCTTGGGGCTGAATTCAGCAGGGATTTTGTAGCCATTATCACCTTTTCCAAGCATATCATCCGGCTTGGCATTTCTCGAATTCGGGTCGCCTCCCTGGATCATAAAGTCATCTATGACGCGGTGGAAAAGCAAACCGTCGTAAAATTTATCTTTTGTCAGTTTAAGAAAATTGGCTTTGTGCTTTGGTGTTTCGTCAAACAGGATCACCCTGATTGTCCCCAGATCCGTTTTGATCGTTACAACATCATCTTTTTTAGAGCTCTTTTGGGCAAAAACACCCACAGAAAACAGGCATAGGAACGCCAGAACTAATGATTTTTTGGTTTTCATAAATTTTATTTTGCCGCGAGTACATTTTTATCGGTTGGGACAAACTGGAATTTTAACCCGTAATCCTTCCCTTTTGAAACATCTTCCATATTAACCCGAACAGATTTCTTGTTCCAGGTAACCTTATTAGGTTCTTCCTTAGGCGCATCATAATCCTTCGTGAAGTAATTTTTTCCTGCATTCCAGAGCTGCTTTGTGGCTTCCGGACTGTTCAGATAAACGTCGACGGTGATCCTGTTCACCTTTTTGTCGGGCGTCAGAAAATATTGTACGTCAATGGTTTCCAGCTGCGGAGTCTCAGCCGTATATCCCAGATGATCCGCCGTTTCTTCAAACATTTCGAAATTTTCCGAAGCTTTGATCTTACTGATGGGGTCACCGAACGAAATGCCACGAAGCACAGTTCCTTCCGCCTTATCGGTGCCCAAGATTGTTTGCAGCAATGCCGATTGATCGCTGTTGAGATCATTCTCGGCTGGCGCTTCCACCTTCACAGAGTCGGTAGCCGCTTCGGATTGCTCGTTTGTTTTGGTGTCACATCCTGAGATTGCCAATGCAAAAAAGACAGCTGCAAACCCGGTTTTGAAACTTTTCATGCGTGTAGAGGTTTTTTTCATTCAGTTTAGTATAAGTGTTACAATAGTCGTGCCTTCTTTTCCGAAAAGGCCTTATAATGCTGCAATGTAGCCATATTTGACAATTTTGAAAACGATTTCAAAATTCGCGGGAAACGTTGAAAAAGAATCTCCGCTCGCCTTTTCCGTTCAGCGTAAGGTTGAACCGCGCCAGTATATTGTAAAAAGTAACAATATCGAGGCCGGCACCGGCGCCATAGAGCATCGAGTTGCCCAGCCGCGTGTTACTGAGTTCGGGATAACTGTTTTTAACATAACCGGCATCTGCGAAAGTGTTCAGGTAGGCGGCCAGAGGAAGTGTGTTGAACTGTTTGATCGGAATAAAGGAAAAGTGTTTCTGAAATGAGAAGAGTTTGTATTTCAATTCATTTTTCAGCAATGCATAATCCTGTCCGTCAACCACATAAAGCTCATATCCACGCACGAGATCGTTCCGGTAACCGAGCCCGATCGTTTGCAGATATGGCTGTCGCTTTGGCAAGGAAACCCTTCCCCGGACGCCTGTATTGAAATACCACCTTTTAGAAATCGGGATGTATTTTCGGTAGGAGCCATAAAAATAGGTCATATTAACGTCGTCGGTTGGTAAAAGGCCGATCTTCGAAATCTGTAACCCAAGCGTTTGCCCCCGCAATGCATATTGAACATTATCGCGCTTGTCATAGCTGAATGAATAGGTAAGCTGAAAGTAGCGCTGGATTGTTCGTCCTTTTAACAGATAACTCGGATTTAAAGCGGCAATGGTGTCGGAGATCTTGCTGTAACTCCACCGCAGATCGGCCGTATGGAACGTGTAATATTTATTCCGACGGCTAATGCTCACATAGGAATAGAATCTTTCCCGGTTAATGTCTTCACTATTAAAGTATTGCAGCTTATCCCGCCATGTCCTGAAAGCCGTCGTTTTGTTAATCGAGTAAGAAGAGCCCAGCGTAATGCCCGTTTTTTGTGCTTTGTCAATGTAGGGCAAAGTGTAGGCAACCTCGAATTTTGGAATAAAACCAAACTCCGCAAGAAAGCGCAGCTTATCCGCACGGCCGGTAACATTACCGTAGCTCATATATACGCCATAAGTTGTGCGCGAAAGATCCCGTTTTCGTTCATACCACCATTCGTTGAAATTGCGGTCTGCAAGCTGGAAAACGGGAACAATAATGAGATACCACCGCTCTTTCACCACAATCCTGATGTCCGTCCGGATGGAGTCCGGATTGCTTTTCGGGATCAGGTCTACGGTGATGAATAAATTGGTGTTGACAATTTTCCTGCGGTCAATTTCGAGGGTTTCTGCCAGCAATGCGGCACTCAGCGTATCGCCGGTTTTAATGGCCATTTCGCGCAGGATAATGCCGGCCCTTGTGCGGTGATTTCCTTCCACAAGCATGTCGCCCATAACGATTGTTCCGGCAGTGTCGGTTGCAACTGTTTGCGCGTTAGCGATTTGAATAAAAAGGAATACGAATAGCGGAAAGTATATCTTCTTATAGTGTCTTTTAAGGTTCATTCGTCACTGCCAGGTTTCATCATAGAAACGATACTTTCCTTGAATTTGGTGAATATTCGGTAAAAATAAGGTTATCTCAATTCACATAACGGTGCATTTAAAAAAACATATAATCGGGATAGTCTTTTCATAAACTCAGTGAGTATCCTACAAAGACTTAACAGCTATTACTATGTCACTTTCCCGGGCTGAAACTTTGATTAATAAACTGATCAGTAACAAACTCACAGGGGAAGAACTGTCCGAATTGCTGGAAGGCATTAACAGTGAAACAGACCAGCAAAAATATTCCGACGCGCTGGAAATTTACTTCGACTATCTGCTCCAACAAAATCAGCCGAACGGCAACAGCCGGAACGGGCATGCTCCCGGCAAAAACGATAGTACTTAAGCAAATCTCCCAAGTAATGTATCTGAAACACATTTAAACTGTATCTATCCCCAACAATGACCCGAATTTAAAGCCATTTCACGAAGACTTTTCTCCTGTTATCATGACTTATGACAATCACCTAAAATTCAAAGATTATGAATTCAATCTCTATCATTAATATGCGGCGCGTGCTTTGGTGTTTGCTCACCGTGCTGCTTTTTACCGGAAAGGACGCGCCGGTCGTAGCGGGTGAAAAACCTGTTAGCGCCGCGAAGGACCAATCCGTAGCCCGGATTCGCGGAACCGTGACATCTGCTGTGGACGGTGCCGTTGTTCCCGGTGTTAACGTGCTGGTGAAAGGCACCCAGGTTGGAACCACAACCGACGCTGCCGGAACGTACTCCATCGATGCCGACGGTGATAATGCAGTCCTTGTGTTTTCTTACATAGGATTCAACTCAATTGAAGTAGCCGTTCAGGGAAAAAGTGTGGTGGATGTAGTCCTTGAAGAGAATGTGGCAACATTGCAGGAAGCGGTTGTTACTGCGCTTGGTATAAAAAGAGATAAGCGTTCACTGGGTTATAATGTAGGCAAAGTTGAAGCCAAGGATATTGCCAATGTGGCCAATGAAAACGTGCTTACTTCACTTTCCGGCCGCGTTTCAGGGGTTTCTATCAACCAAACGAGCGGTATCGGTTCTTCGATAAGCATTGTGATCAGGGGAGCGGCTTCATTGAAAAATAACCAGCCTTTATTTGTTGTGGATGGCGTGCCGCTGGCCAACAGCCTTGCTAACGTAAGTGAAAAAGGAAGCGGCAACAAAGTCGATTATGGTAATGCAATTTCAGACATTAACCCCGACGACATTGAGAGCATGTCTGTGCTGAAAGGGCCCAGCGCAGCAGCACTTTATGGTTCCAGGGCTGGTAATGGCGTTATTTTGATCACAACAAAATCTGGTAAGAAAGGCAAGGGACTTGGTGTTTCTTTTTCCACTTCCAATGTTTTTGAAAAACCTTACAGATATCTGGATCTGCATTATAAATATGCAAATGGTGAAAGACCTTTCCAGTTGGACGAATCATCCGCATACTGGGGCGGTTTGCCGCTGGATGCCGGTAATAAGGAAGTACAATGGAACAGCCCGCTGGATGACAAAGGCAATCCGATCCCGACTGAGCTGAGATCTTACAAAGACAATATGAAGAACTTCCTGCAGACAGGAATTACTTCAACCAATAACCTCACGGTTTCGGGTTCCACCGATAAATCGACTTACCGGGTTTCCTATAACAATATGATCAACCGGGGCCTGATCCCTAATTCGGACCTTTACCGGAACGGATTGTCGTTGGCAGGAACATTTGATATGGCTAAAAATCTGAAACTAAGCACGAATATCAATTTCGTTCGTTCCAGCTCAAACAGCCGTCCGCAAACTTCCGAAAGAGACGGAAACCCGCTGCAAGCTGTTTATTACTCACCCAGTTACAACATTGAGGATCTGAAAGGCGTGTGGAAACCGGGCCTGGAAGAAATAGAGCAAATGACCGTAGCAAAAGGCGAAACGGACAATCCTTATTTTCTTGCCAAACATTTAACCAATGCGTATACACGCGATCGTTTGTACGGAAATGTTAAGCTCGACTGGACGATTGCCGAGGGCTTGACTGCCTTCGCACGTTACTCGCATGATATGTTTGATGAAGACCGTGAAACCAAAATTCCATGGAGCTACAAAAGCATGGCAAAAGGCGGTTACTATCTTGAAAACATTGGTCGCAATGAAAGCAATGCTGACTTTTTAATCACCAAAACCATAAAGGCCAGCGATTTTGATATCAGCATTTCGGGTGGTGGTAACATTATGCAGCAACACCAAAACAGCTCAAATCTGGGCGGCAGGGACCTTTCTGTTCCCGGACTGTATAATATTTCCAACATTCCGGTTGGTAACAGGGTCGTTGGGAACGGCAGTTTCAAGAAAGCCATTTACAGCTTATACGCTTTGAGTTCAATTGGTTTTAAAGATCAGCTTTATCTTGATCTGACTGCGCGGAATGACTGGTCGAGTACATTGCCCGAAAGCAACCGCTCTTATTTTTATCCATCCGCATCATTGAGCTGGTTGGCGAGCACGACATTTAATATGCCGTCGGCGGTTTCGTTACTGAAACTCCGCGGAGGATGGGCGCAGGTGGGTAATGATACAGATCCCTATCAATTGTATCCAAACCTTGGAACAGGAAACTGGGGAGATTTGGTAACGGCAAATCTGGGCGAAAACTTGCTGAACCCCGCATTACTTCCGGAAATCGCGACGTCAACAGAAGGTGGAATTGACCTGAATTTGTTCAATAACCGTTTGAGATTCGACATTACTTATTATGACAGAGCTAATACGAACCAGATTTTCAGCGTTCCGATGGCGCCTTCGACGGGTTATGCGAGCAAAAACATCAATGCTGGCAAGCTGGTGAGCCGTGGCTGGGAAATCGGGCTGGGTGGAACGCCTATCAGCAACAGAGGCGGATGGAGCCTGGATTTGAATGCTAATTTCAGCCGTAACCGTGTTACTGTTAAAGAATTGGCACCAAACTTCCCGTATTTTGAACAATGGGGAGAGAACGGAGCGGGTGCTTATACATTCGTAGGGGAGCAAATCGGCAACATGTACAGCCGCGGGTTTGCTACTGTTCAGGACAAAGCTTCTCCTTATTATCGCTGGCCGATCATCAATTATGATGGCGAAGGCGGGGATATGGACTGGCAGAGCCTGGGAGGTCGTGAAAACAATGTGAAAGTGGGTAACTACAATCCTGATTTTCTGATGGGTATGCAGGCTAATCTGACTTACAAAAGATTCTCCCTGGGATTAAGCTTCGATTGGAGACAAGGCGGTGAATTTATGTCATTCACCTATCGCTATGGCGAATCTGACTGGAAATCACAACGTCAGATCGATAACCTGATCCCGGGAAGCCAATATAGCCCCGACGAGCTGGTTGCCTTGCTGAAATCAGATCCTGAAAAATACATTATCCCGCAAAACGGAAATTTCCCGAGAGTAGGAGGGCATACGGCTGCAACAGGTGGTTTCGGACCAGATGGTGACGGAGCATTTATTCCGGGTGTCTGGCAGGATGAGGCTGGGGAGTACCACGAGTGGCTTGGTGGAGCAGGCACCAAATATCTGCCTATCACGGCTGTGTATCCGTGGAGCTTCAACCAGCAGGTTACATTTGACGCTTCATTTGTGAAGCTGCGCGAAGTAACATTGTCTTACAAGATTCCAAACCTTTTCGGGGTTGTGAGAAATGCGAACCTTTCGCTGTACACCAGGAACATTATGCTGTGGACCGCTTCAAAAATCGGCATCGATCCTGAGCGTGCATTCTGGGCTGATCCCAACAAAGGAGGCTTCCGCCAGGGAATTGAAAGACAGAACGTGATGCCTTGGACTATCCCGTTTGGATTTAAGCTCAATTTCGATTTCTGATCAGATCCTTTTGCTCATCATACTTTAAAAATAAAGCAATGAAGATTTTAAAATATATACCCGGACTTGTTTTCATGCTCTCGCTGTTGATGGTAACTTCCTGTAAGGAAAGCCTCACGGAGATCAATGAGAACCCAAATGGCGTCGATCCAAACCGCGCCAATCCCAACCTGATAATGCCCACGGTGATGACGGGCGTTGCCAATCAATATGTTAAACTAGGCTACGGCAGAATCGCCGGCGTCATTCAGCATACCCAGGAAGATGCCTGGAAAGACGGTTTCAACGATTACAACTGGAACGAAGAGGACGATGAATGGAAATCGTGGTATGGCTTTCTGAGAAACAACAACCTGCTGTATAAGAGGGCTGTTGAGACTAAGGTGAAATTTCATGAAGCGGTTGCATTAACGATGCGTGCATTTATTTTCGGCACCATTTCCGATCTTTGGGGCGACGCACCTTACACGCAGGCGCTGAAAGGGGATGAGGGAACAATGCTTCCTGTGTTTGACAGTCAGGAAGTAATTTACAAAGGGATCATTGAAGATTTGAAGGCGGCCTCAGCCATTTTTGCCTCTTCCGGTGATGAAAGGGATGCGCCTGCTTATGATGTGTATTACAATGGAAGTGCGCAGAAATGGCAAAAATTTGCAAATACATTACTGCTCCGTTACTATATGCGCATTTCCAGCAAGCTTCCTGACATTGCCAAACCGGGAATTGAGGCCGTGTATGCATCCGGAATTTACTTCAAAGATGCCAGTGATGACGCAGTAATGGACTTCATAGGGACGGATTCGAACAATTCGTGGCCCAATGCAACGGCATACGACGTCAGCGAATCCAACTGGAGAAGGAGAAGACCGGCATCCACATTGATCAATAATCTGGTAACCAATGAAGACCCCCGATTGAAAGTGTGGTTCCAGCCCGTTCACGTGCGTTGGGTGGCAGATCCGACACTGGCCAGGGGAATGGATGAATTCATTCGGGAAGATGGCAAAATCCTTACCGGTGTAAAATCACTTACTGAGCAGGAATTAAGGGTGAAAATTGCCGCAGGGCATAAGTATACGCGCCATTTTAACCCTAACACTTACAAACCCAGCCGTCCCGAACAATTCAACGGGCCGATCAATACAGGCGAATATGTGGGCGTTCCTCCGGGGATGATTGATCCGACTTATTACAATGAAAACCCTACGACGGGCCAGCAAGTGCAAAACCAGCATGCGTCGCAGCTGAGCTACACTTATCAGGGAAATAAAGGTGGGATTTTGAAAGCCAGACTGGCTTCTGCGGCCGAAGCTTCATTCATTCTTGCGGAAGCTGCACAGAAAGGCTGGGCTGCCGGTTCTGCTGCTGCGCATTATAACAATGGAATCAAGCAATCTTTGCAAACCTGGGGTGTAGCGGATAAATACGACACATTTATCAAGCAAAAGGGCGTTGCCTATAACGGAACATTAGCGCAGATAATGGAACAAAAATGGGTGTCGAGCTGGACAGCTGCCACAGAAGGCTGGTTTGATTATCGCCGGACCGGCTTACCCGCATTGATTCCGGGCGTAGCGCCTACATCCCGCGCATTGCCGCTGCGTTTTATTTACAGCAATAACGAGCTGAACAACAACGGGGAAAGCGTAAAGAGTGCAATTGAAAAATTAGAGGAGACCAAGTTTTCAGGACCGCGTAAGAAAAACAGCCAGTGGTCGAAACCATGGTTGGTGCAGGGCACGGGAAAACCCTGGTAACAAGTAAACAGGCTTTTGTCTTTTGGCAAATAGCCCGATCATAGCAGAACCGCAGTAGAGTAAAAGGAACGCAGCTTCGTGCTCTTTTTCACTACTGCGGTTTTTTGTTTACAACATTTATTATCCACACTTATTCTGAAAGAAAGAATCAATGCAAAAGAGCTATTTAAAAACAATCCTCCTCGCTGCATGCCTCGCAGCGCTTTTCACAGGTTGCAATAAGAGTAACGAACTTCCTTCGGGCACTGTAAAAGAAGTGATAGACAATTTGGTTACAAAACTTTACAGAACCCTCCCGCCAACACAACTTGATACGATTTCAAATGAATATATTTTACGCTTGCTGACAGATAAAGACAAAGAGATTTTATCAAAGAAATTCTGGACATTCGAGGTCAATGTGCCCGTAATTGTTTCCTTAATGCGGGATAGGGATCAGGAGGTGGTCCCGTTCTGGATGGAGGCGAGCGGGTTTAAACTGACTCAATTTCAGGTCAAGAATGATGAGTATGAGTACGAGGTTTGGCAAAAGGAATTCCCTGCCGGACAAGTTGGACTTGGAATAAATGGTTTTGATAAACACCGGCCTGTCTATTTTATTACCGTGGCCCCGCAAAATGAGAAGGATAAGCTCAAAATCACAAATGTGAATCCCCGGTATGCATTGGGTGTCATGGATCTTAACGAATTTACCTATCACGATTGGGACGAATTAAAGCTGAAATTCCTTTCGGTTGAACTGAAAGATCAGGTGCTTTTTACGACTGTTCGCGGCCGGGCAAGAGAAGCACATCTGGTAAACGCATTCAGAACAACTGACACACCTTCCAGTACAAAGCCCGATCAGGTCGTGCTCACTTGGAGCGGCGACCCGAAAACAACCATGGACATTCAATGGAGAACCAGCCCGGAAGTAAAATCAGGGAAGGTAAAATACTGGGAAAAAGGCGGTATAGATACATTTTACGTAGATGCTTCCGTCTTTAAAATGGAAGACAGGCTCCTTCGGAATGATCGTTTCGTGAACCGGTTCACAGCCAATCTCAATTACTTGGACCCCGGACAAGCTTATCAGTATGTATTGGCTTCCAAAAGCGGCTGGTCGCAACCTGCCGAATTCACGACGGCCCCATTGAATGAAGAGGATTTTTCATTTATCTGGTTTGGTGACACGCACCATTCTGAGGACTGGGGTGATATGGCCAAAAAATCATTGAAACGACATCCCGAAACAGCATTTTTCTCTATTGTGGGAGATCTGGTCACCACCGGCTTGCACCGCGACGAATGGGATAAGCTCTGGGATTATTCAGACAGCGTATTTACGGGTAAGCCATTGATGCCTGTTCCGGGTAACCATGACAGCCAGGATGGGCTCGGGGCGTGGATGTATAAGGAAATGTTCAGCCTGCCGGACAATGGCCCTAAAAAGCAACCTTCCGAAATGACCTATGCCTTTAATTATGAGCATGCGCTGTTCCTGATGATGGATGCGACGCTGCCGATTCATGCGCAAACTGCATGGATGGAGCAACAGCTTAAAAATTCTGATGCAAAATGGAAATTTGTCATGCTCCATTTCCCGCCTTACAACTACGATAATTCGTATGATGAGATTATAAAAGAATGGTGTTCGCTATTTGACAAATATCACGTGGATATGGTCATGAGCGGGCATATGCATTATTATTTGCGTACAAAACCAATGTTCAACGAACAGCCCGTGGCATCGCCGGCAAAGGGAACAATATACACGGTGTCTATCGGCATTCCGGGAGAATTGGAATATTGGTTAGCGGAAGAATATGCTGCGGTAAGAATGAAAGAAGGCCCGCTTTACCAGCACATTGCGATCAAGGGAAACACACTTTCGTACAAATGCTACGATCCCGATGGCAATGTAAAGGACCAATTGATAATCAAAAAGTAACTTGTCTTTTTAGTTAAATGAGCTGGAAATGAGCGAAAAACTAGCAATACATGGCGGCTCAAAAGCCGTGGACAAAGAATTTCCCTGGCCGATCTATGATAGCAATGACGTAAATGCGGTCACGGAGATCGTCATGAGCGGAAAATGGGGAAATCCGGATTGCGGTGACGAGGTCGCGAGGTTCGAAAGTGAATTTGCCGCCTATTGTGGAAGCAAATATGCCATTACCTGTGTAAATGGCTCCGTGTCGCTCCGTCTCGCATTGATTGCCTGCGGCGTAAAACCGGGCGACGAAGTAATCGTTCCGCCTTATACGTTTATCACAACAGCTTCATCAGTTATCGAATGCAACTGCGTTCCGGTGTTTGTGGATATCGATGCCGACACTTATAACATAAGTCCGGCAGCGATAGAAGCTGCTATTACTGAGCGCACAAAGGCTATCATTCCCGTTCATTTCGGTGGGCTCGCCTGTGATATGGATGCCATTATGGACATTGCAAAAAGGCATGGGCTGCGCGTTATTGAAGATGCCGCGCACGCCCATGGTGCCGAATATAAGGGGAAAAAGCTAGGCTCAATAGGCGATGTGGGAAGTTTCAGCTTCCAATCATCCAAAAACCTGACCTCCGGCGAAGGCGGGATTGTGATCACAAATGATGATGAGTTATATGCCATGATGCGCTCCCTGCGGAATGTCGGGCGCATTGAAGGCGGTCAATGGTATGATCACTACAATCCCGGCTGCAATTACAGGACAACCCAAATGCAAGCCGTGCTGCTCTCACAGCAGTTGAAGAGGCTGGAAATGCAAACGCAAAAGAGGAATGATAATGGTCTTTTTCTGAATGAATTACTGTCGAATATAAGAGGCTTAATGCCACTAACCCGCAGTGAGGCCATCACGTTGCATTGCTATCATATCTATATCTTTAAATACGACGCCAGTGAATTTGGCGGCTTATCAAGAAACGATTTTGCAGCAATGCTGGCAGCAGAAGGCGTTCCCAGTTTCAAAGGTTATCCGCATCCGTTATACAAGCAGCCCCTTTTTCAGAACAAAAACTTCATGTGCTACGCTATCCCAGACCACGTAGATTACACCCAGGTCCATTGCCCTAACGCCGAACAAGCGTGCTCCGAGGCTATCTGGATCCTCCAACATGCACTACTAGGCGAAAAGGAAGATATGCAAGCTTTCGCACAGGCGATCTTGAAAATCCAGCGGGCAATTTGCTGAACCGCCCGCATCATTTACTTACCAACTCTAACCCTGGTCCCTTCGCTATGCGAGGTGAATTCGGGCGCGTACATGCATTGGATGGTGGTGATGCCGTTGCTAAAATCCCCTTCCTGATTAATAAATAGCGGATATTCGAACACATATGTTCCTTTTTGTAATGTGCTGAAAAAGAAGTTGGTGCTGGCGTCTTTTGTGCTTTCGTAGTAACCCAAACCTCCCTGCCATTTATAACTGCTTAGCACATTCACAGGCTCGAAACCCGAGGCGCGCATATCTTTCATATGCACATATTCCATGTCCCGGTCGGCTCGAAGTTCAATGCGGACCTTTACTTTGTCGCCAACGTGCAGGATGTCATCCGGGTTTACGGGAGTAAGCACCTGGCCGCTATCCGAGTTTTTTTCAATAAATAGCTTTTTTGATAGTTTAAGCGGTGTTTCTGAATAAGTGATTTTGTCAAGATCTTCGAAATACTGCCAATAGACTGCTCCCCAGGAGGGCGCGCTGACAATGCTTTTTTCTCCGTTTACGCGCACTTCAATGTTGCCCATGCCAGCATTTACTTTACTTCCCTCGATCCTCGTTTTGAAATAGCCCGTGCCCGCTTCGGTCTTCTCCGCCTCCACTTTGGTATCGCCCAGATGCACCGATATTGTGCGGTCGTCGGTAAGCCAGTTATTTCCGGTCATAAGCAGTGCATAGCAGGCTTCGGCAGTGGCTTTTGTGCTTTCCCAGTTGTTGGTTTGCTTATTTTTCAAAAGCCAGGTTTTCATATCATTCACTGCCGCAACATCATTTGCAATCTCTTGAAACGCCTCTATCAACAGAGCCTGACGCTCGATGGGCGCTTCGTGCCACCACCAGCCACGTTGGTTCGTTTTCCAATACATGCCTAGCTCTTCGTTTATAATAGCCGTTTGTTTCAGTGATTTCAGGATTGCGGCAGGCGTGGTCTTGTCACCGGAGCGGTGCAATGCTAAGGCAATCATCCCCTGCATATATTTGGTTTGAACGTTCCACGTAAGCTTAGCTCGTTCCATGAAATAGCGATATGCTTTTTGAGAAGCAGCGGGCACGGGCTGATCCGGGAAAAAGCTTCGCATATACAAATACTGCGTCACCAATGTCGATGGCGTATACTCTTTTAAGTTAGCCTTATGCTTGATCAGATCATTGTAATCGTCGATAATCCGCGCATCCAGATATCGGATTGCACCCTTGATAATGTTAGTAATTTGCTCCTCCTGACTTTTTTGAACAGCATTGACTTTACGTAAATGCCCTATTCCGCTAACGATATACTGCGTCATATAACGGTCGTTGGGGCCGCCTTTGAACCAGGAAAAGCTGCCATCCGGATTTTGAAGCTGTTGCAACTTTTCAATAGCGCTGCTCAGCTCATTGGTCATTCGCAAAAGATCAAAAAGCAGGGCAATGTTCTTCTTTTGCTCACTTTCTGTTTTTGCTGCCAGCACCCACGGCGTCTCTTCTAATAACAGCGATTTCAGTTCCTGGTTTTTTTGGAGATTGCTGAGCAGAGCCGTCGTGTCACTTTTGCGCCAGGTTTCAAAAACCCTGGCAATTCTTGAAGAGCTTGCGACAATGTTGGCTGCCATTGAATTGGCATAATAGCGGTTCCAGGTTTGTTCGGCACAATCGTACGGATATTCCATTAAATAAGGCAGCGCTTGCACGGCGTACCAAGCAGGATTACTGGTGTATTCTACGGTAACAGACTGATTTGTAAGCGTTTTTGAACTTCCGGAATTGATCAGCTTTTCCATTTTGAATTGCTTGCTTCCTGTTCCGCGCAAGGCCAGAGGCAATGTTTCGGTTACCAGCATGCGGTTGGACAACACAGGCAATGTGTTTTCTTCACCGTCCGAGAGGTTGCCTGAACTCGCCACGATGCGCCAGGTAACTGTTTTGGAATAAGGTTTTGGAATGCTGATCGCAAATTGCGCCACCGTGCTTTGCCCGGCAGCAACATTGAAGTCCTTTGCATTTCCCACATTCGCAAACAATGCGTCGATAGCCTCGTTGCTTTCTGTATCCATCAATTGCAGTGAAATTTTCCCCTTTAAAGAACGATCCGACAAGTTGACCACTTTTGCTGCAAGCCTTATCTGATCCCCTTCACGCAAAAACCTGGGCGGATTTGGCTGCACCATGAGTTCTTTCTGCGTAATGATTTCTTTGCTGCTGTAACCCAATGCGAGCTCTTTTGTATGCGCCAATGCCTGGAATTTCCAGCGCGTTAATGCTTCGGGCATCGTGAATGAGAATGTAATGCTGCCGTCTCTATCGGTTTTAAGGTCTGGAAGGAAGAATGCTGTTTCGTTGAAGTTCTTTCGCGGAGAGGCTGGTGGGATAGTGTTAAGCTTATCTTTTTTCCGTTGAACACCATAACCGACTTGCACCACTTCATTTAAAGCGGCAGCGTCTTCTCCAAACGGTATTTTCTTTGCAACCACCGCTTCCTTTACTTCCTCTTCGGATATCATATTTGCAGACATCGGAGCGCTCATTACCATACTTCTGTTTCGCACATTACGGCCGCCGCCACTTAGCCCGCCGGCCCTGCCACTCAATCTCAATATGATGCCATTGTCGCCATAATCAGGGCCTAGCAAATTGTCGTAGCGCTTCTCGAAATGCTTGTAAGGTTCAGCACCCGAATAAAGCACCTGGGCATCTTTGTATATAAAACTAAGTCCGTTTTCCCACCTGGCGAGCCCCGGGCTAACCGGCCAGTGATCAGGTTTATTCCATTCATGCTTGTAAAACTGATCCAAAGAGGCGTCGTACATGCCAGCAAGCATTTCTGCCGCGACTTTATCCTGCTTGTAACCCGAAATTTTTAAGGTCCATTTTTCCTTGCTGCCGGGCAAGGTTTTGTCGCGGAATGTCTGATATTCAATTTTTAGATCCTTGTTAGTCCAGGGGACGCTCACGAAATCCTGATACTGGTGCACGCGGTTGTGCTTTACAAATAGGTAATCGACACCAAAACCGCCCCGGTCTGCTTCTGTTGCAGTTATGTCGAAGGACTTTCTTTCCGCATTTAATTTGAAAAATGAAAAGTTGTCCGGCTTGCTTTTTTTGCCGGAACTGGTGATTATGAATGCGTTTTCGGCAGACGTAGCAAGCTGAATGTTCGTTTTTTCGCCTGGTTCGATTGTTATGCTGCCTTTTGCCTGAATGTATTGCGGATAAATGAGCGTATTGTTCGCGGGATCAATCAGCTCCATGTATTTAATGTCCTTAACCTCTGCATTCCGCTCGACTTTTGCCGTTATTTCAATTTTATAAACGCCGGCTGCTAGTTTCGCTTTATCGAGTTGAAATGGCTCTTTTTCATTTGTCTGTGCTGTTTTTTGGAAAACGACACTTTGCTCCGGCCAGTTTTCCTTGTCCGTTTCCTGATCATATTCATCATTTGGGAAAGCTGCGATAAATTCAGGTTTGGTCATGACAAATACGTCCGGGCGCTCCCAGTAACGCGGGCGGATGAGCCTGTTTTCCGGCGAAAGTCTGGTGATCTTTACGGTTACAGGCGACGGAACAAACGTCCCGTTCATATTTTCCGTGCGTATTTTGAAATCGGATAATTTGTTGATCTCAATGGTTTCCGGAATGTCGGTTTTAACTAAAATGGATTTATAACCCACATTGACATTTGTTTGCGCACTCCGGGTTTCTCCATTTATATCCGTAATGTCGGCGTAAACCGTAAAGTTGAAGACAGGTTCCAGGTCTTGCTTCGCCCTCAAATTTGGGATGGCTTCAAAAGCAATGTGAAACTTGCCTGACGCATCAGTAACAGTTTCACCATGAGCGATTTCCATCGGGGCGGCAATTGGGAAATATCTGGATTTGTAAATCCATGGATATAAATATCGCTCGCTTCGGACCACACGGTAAACAACTTTCGCACCATCGATTTGATTGCCGGCATAAGCGGTTCCTGTTCCGGACACCTTAATGCTGTCGCCCAGCTGATAGGATGCACGCAATGTATCAAACTGCACGGCAAATCGCGGTCGCTTGTATTCTTCCACATGAAAAGCAGTTACGTCCCGGTCGTTCGCTATGAGGGAAAACTGGCCGTTAAGCGTTCCGGAAGGCAGGACAAATGACCCTGAAAAACTCCCGAAGTCATTCACGGTTTTGGTTGCCTTTTCGACCACTTCGCCGTTAGCGTTTTTAAGTACTACTTTAATTTCTTCAAGCTGATTTTGTAAAACAATCTTTCCTTTTGCAGCAATGCCCTTATAATAAACGGTTTGGCCAGGTCTGTACAAACTTCGGTCCGTAAAAAGATAAATGGCACTGTGCGAACTTCGCGCAGTATCAATATTTGTGTTATAGTAAGTATGAACAGGTTGCTGAATAAACAAATGATCATTTCCATGCGTGACTTCCAGTAACACGCCCTGCGATTGGGGTCGTTTCGGATTTTCTTTCTGTTTGAAATAACCGTTTTTGTCGGTTATATAAGAGGATTGTTTTGCTTTGACATAACTGCTTGTTTTATAGTCATATACGGAGTTCCAGATCGAGGCATTTGCACCGGCAAGTGGTTGTCCGCTGTCACGGTCGAGGATAAAATAATCTTCATCGCGCTGAACATAGCTGATGTTGCTGACATAAAGAGGCTTGAAACCGGAGGTAAAATTTCTGTCCAAACTGTGGGCCTTCGAGCTGGCGATCAGCATATACTCGCCTCTTGGAAGGCCGTCCACCTTAATTTCCACGCCATACTGCTGATAATCTTTCATGTCAGGCAGTTTTTGTTCCCAACTCCGCAATGCAGGCGCTTTGTGAAGCAGCCGGAAGGTTTCATTGATATCGTTTTTGTCAACGCTCCGTTTTATCTCTTCGGTCGCTTTTACGATCTTCAAGAAAACCGAGCTGAGATTTTTATATTGAACGAGGGTTAGAAAAGGCTTTTCAGGAATGTTGACATGTTCCGCAGTGAACTGCAATTCTTGCCTTTTAATGCTGTTCAAAAGGTTATAAGCATTAATTCCACCTTCCGTTTCAGGGTTTTCCTTAATGACTTTTTCACATATTTCAGCCGCTTTGACTTTGGCAAAACGATGGGTCGTATCCCCGTTTGCTTTGAATGTATTTCCAAATGTATCATGGTAAGCGGCCATCAGATACCAGGCTTGCGCTGCGGCCGGGGTTTGCGCATATTGTTCCGCCACATGATTGATCGCCATATAATACCGGGATTCTGCATCCGGATGAACCGACTTTTGCCGCACAAACTGTAACCGCTGCAAATCAATGTCGATCAATGCATCAGGCTGCGGATCATTGCTGTGAAATGCGATTAGTTTCTGATACAACTGCAAGGCAAAGAATTCAAGCGAAGTGCTGTCCTTTGTCTCGAACTTGCGGTGAATGAAGTCGGCAGCCGGATCAAAAGCCGAGGCTTTGTCGATTTTAAATGCGTAAGCTGGTTTCTTAATGTCCCGTTCGTCATTTGAAAAATACTGTAATGCACTGTTTGTCAGTAAATCATATAGGGTAGGGCGCAGCTTTCGCATGTTTCCCTTCGTAATGATCGCGTCGTAGGTTTCCAGTTTTGTTCGTTTCAAAAGTGCTTCGTCCGCAATGGATGCCAGATAAAGCGCAGCAATTTTTGCATGAAAATCCTCGGCAGACCAGGTGCCGATATCCTCTTTTATGAAATTCAATGTGGCCGTTCGCTGGTAAAGTTGCCAGCGGATCCTGTTGTAATATCCGTAATAAGTGGAAGCGAGCAGGTTTGTTAGGATGGACTTTGCCGGGCCCTTGCTCTCCGCAACCTCCTTTTCCAGCTCCTTAACGGCTGTCGTTTGATGATCCTCCCGTGTTTCGGCTTGCAACGTGACCATGTACACTGCGGCCTTAATCACCTGGGCTTCCTGCTTTTCCTTTTTGGCCAGATCATAAATCTTCCTGACTTCTTCGAGCGCCGATTTTGGTAATTTTTTTTGCTCGTGTGCTTCAACGATTTTCCATTGGGCATCGTAGTTTTTGAGCTTTTCCTGTCCGTTGGTGTGCATAGGTAAGTAGCAAATGAAGAATGTGATGAAATAAGGGAAGTATGCCCGGAATGCTGTCATGTTCTTTTAGGGAGAATGAAATGCAATGATGAATGTAATGTGCCGTCAATGCTCGTTACGCTAAATATAGTCTAAAACGGAAATGTTTTAGGATACCATTTATCCGGAGGCGGTTATGAAGTATCCAGGCTTCATTAGAATTTAACATTCGGCAGAAGTAAAAAACGAGCTGATTGCCGCTTTGTACAATATGAAGTATATTTAATAAAGCCTTTTGGAAAAATATAATTTATTAATATTCAAGTTGAACGAAATTTATTTGATTGAAATATGCGTACGATAATGCTGGTTGGTGGGATAATCATTGTACTCGTGCTGGGAAAACTTTTCGTTTTCTCTAAGCCGGGAAAGGATAAGCCCTCGGAAGTGAAAGGAGCGGGAAGCAAAGGAGGCGGTTCGTCCGGCGGAGCAGCAGTGCCGGTCAATGTGTATGTTGTTAAAAGAGAAACGATTGAAAATCAGATTTTCGCGTCCGGAACGGTGATTCCCAATGAAGAGGTTAATGTCATGGCCGAAGCATCGGGCAGGTTGGTTTCATTGAATATCAAAGAAGGCGCATTTATTGAAAAAGGTCAGCTTATCGGCAAGATCAACGACCGAGAGTTACAAGCGCAATTGCAGAAAGTTGCTTACAATCAGGATCTTACTAAGAAAATTGAAGCGCGCCAGAAGAAACTTCTGAATGTGGAAGCGATTAATCTGGAAGAGTATGATGTTACTTCGAATAACATCAGGATCCTGGAAGCTGAAAAGGAAGTCCTGGAAGCGCAGCTGGAAAAAACGGAGATCAGGGCACCATTCAGTGGCCGCGTAGGATTGAAATACATTAGCGAAGGCGCATATCTGGCGCCGGGTACGCCCATCGTGACCATCGTTCAGAGCAATCCGGTAAAGGTGGATTTTACTGTCCCGGAAAAATACGCGCCTAACATCAGAGTTGGTAATGTTGTGAAGTTCAATCTCGACGGTGATGCCTCAACTTACAATGCGAAAATCCTCGCAATAGATCCAAAAGTGGAGGAAAGTTTACGAACGCTGAAAGTGCGGGCCATAGCGCCAAATCCTGCGGGGCGGTTTGTTCCGGGGATGTTTGTGAAGATCCTGGCAGACCTGGATGCCAACAAATCGGCCATGATGATCCCTACCGAAGCCATTGTGCCGGTTTTGAAAGGAAAGAAGGTTTTTGTTGTAAAAAACGGCAAAGCACAGGAAGTTATGGTTGTGACCGGATTGCGTACGGACAAAAAAATACAGATCATCGAAGGTTTGCAGCCCGGCGACTCGCTGATCACCTCCGGGATTATCGCTATCAAGCCCAATACGGCCGTGCGGGTGAACTGAGGAAGGAATCGTGAACATGTCAAAACCAATGTCAGCCGACATTAATCCCCAATTATGAGTATATCGACACTCTCTATCAAGCGACCGGTCCTGGCGATTGTCATGAACCTGCTGATCATACTGTTCGGGTTTCTTGGATATAAATTTCTGGGAATGAGGGAATTCCCTTCCATTGACCCGCCTGTGGTGTCCATCCGGACCAGTTATACGGGTGCCAATGCGGACATTATTGAATCCCAGATTACCGAACCGCTAGAAAAACAGCTGAACAGCATTGAAGGCATCAAGTCCATTAACTCCACAAGCAGCCAGGGAACCAGCCAGATAACGGTTGAATTTGACATTGGTGTGGACATGGAACGCGCGGCCAACGACGTGCGGGACAAGGTAGGCTCTGCTTCCCGGACATTGCCATTGGATATCGACGGGCCGCCAGTGGTTGCCAAGGCAGATGCCAACTCGGAACCCATCATCGTGCTGACATTCAAAAGCGATACGCGGTCGCATCTGGAAGTGAGTGACTATGCGGAAAATGTGATCGCGCAGCGTTTGCAGACTATTGAAGGCGTGAGCGAGATCCGGATCTTTGGGCAGAAAAAATACGCCATGCGGATCTGGATGGACCCGATTAAGATGGCCTCGCTCGGCATTACCACGCAGGATGTGAAGATTGCACTGGATAAGGAAAATGTAGAGCTGCCCAGTGGTAAACTGGCTGGAAATAATACGGAGCTGACTGTAAAAACAATCGGAAGGTTCAGAACTGAGGAGGATTTTAATGAGATGATTGTTAAAAACTCCGCTACACAAACCATCCATTTGAAGGACATTGGCCATGCAATACTGGGCCCGGAAAATGAGGAGACGATTTTAAGACTGGACAATGTTCCGATGATCGGCCTCGCCATTTCACCCATGCCGGGAGCTAATTATCTCAACATTGCGGAGGAAGTCAACAAGCGGATGGCGGACATCAAGCGGGAGCTTCCAAAAGACTATCAGCTTGATACGCTGATCGATAATACGATTTTCGTGGAGCGTTCGATCGAAGAAGTGGGAGAAACGCTGCTGATCGCCATTGTACTCGTTGTGATCATTATCTATCTCTTTTTCAGGGATTGGCTCATTGCATTCCGGCCTCTGATCGACATTCCGGTTTCGCTGATCGGGACGTTTTTTGTTATGTACATTATGGGTTTTTCCATCAATGTCCTAACGCTGCTGGCTATCGTGCTGGCAACCGGACTTGTAGTGGATGACGGGATTGTCGTCACGGAGAACATTTTCAAGAAGATAGAACAAGGGATGGGTCCGATTGAGGCGGCCATTAAAGGGGCTAACGAGATCATTTTTGCGGTTTTATCCACTTCTATCACGCTGGCATCGGTGTTCCTGCCGGTTATTTTCATGGAAGGTTTCGTAGGGAAGCTTTTCCGGGAGTTTGGTATCGTGATCTCTGCGGCGGTTTTGATCTCTGCATTCGTTTCGCTGACGCTCACACCCATGCTGAATGCTTACCTGGTTCGTAAAACGCACAAGAAGAGCTGGTTCTACGAGAAGACGGAGCCGTTTTTTGAGAACATTACTAATAGTTACGGCAATGCTCTGGCCCGGTTTCTGAAAATGCGCTGGGTTGCTATTCCTATTGTGGCGGTTACAGTGGGTATGATCTGGTTTTTTGGAAAAGGCCTGCAATCGGAACTGGCTCCGTTGGATGACCGTAACTGGTTCAGGATCAACATGACAACGCCGGAGGGATCTTCCTTTGAATTTACGGACCGCTATGTACAGGAAGTTAGCAACATGCTCATGGACTCCATGCCGGGCAGAAAAGGCTTGATGCTCATCACGTCCCCGGGTAACTCGGGCTTAGGCGCAGCTAATACGGGTAGTGGCAGGATTGCATTGGTTGATAAAAAAGAGCGCAAAGAATCACAGCAGGAAATTGCGGATTATATCAACCAGAAATTGAAATCAATGCCCGACGCCAAGTCGTTTGTGGTGCAGCAGCAGACTATTTCCGTGGATTCGCGGGGCGGCTTGCCGATTCAATACGTAATTCAGGCGCCGGATTTCGAAAAGTTGCGAGAGTATCTTCCCAAGTTCATGGAAGAAGCTTCAAACGACCCGACATTCGCGATTACAGATGTTAACCTAAAATTCAGTAAACCCGAAATCCAGATTGTCATCGACCGCGAAAAGGCGAAATCGCTGGGTGTGACGGTTCAGGACGTGGCGCAGACAATGCAGCTGGCTTTTGCAGGTCAGCGCTTTGGCTATTTTACGATGAACGGTCGTCAGTATCAGGTGATAGGGCAATATGACCGTGAGAACCGGGATGAGCCATTGGATCTCAAAAGCATGTTTGTAAAAACGGCAAACGGAAGCATGGTGCAGCTGGACAACATTGTAAAGGCAGAAGAGGAAAGCAGTCCTCCGCAGCTTTTTCATTACAACCGTTATATGAGTGCAACCGTACAGGCTGCCTTGGCACCCGGCAAAACGATTGGTGACGGCATTGCGGCCATGGACAGGATCAGGGATAAATTGAAAGATGAGGCCATTCAAACATCATTGAGCGGATCGTCCAGGGATTATGCCGAAAGCTCGTCGAACACCATGTTCTCCTTCTTCCTCGCGCTGATATTGATCTATTTCATTCTGGCGGGGCAGTTTGAAAGCTTTGTAGATCCGCTTATTATTATGTTTACGGTGCCGCTCGCCATCGGAGGCGCAGTGTTCTCGCTATGGTTTTTCGACCAGACATTAAACATTTTCAGCCAGATCGGAATGATCATGTTAATTGGATTGGTTACCAAGAACGGGATTCTGATTGTAGAGTTTGCGAATCAGCTAAGGGAAAAGGGCCTTGGGATACAGGAAGCCGTTCTCGAAGCAGCCACATTGCGTTTCAGGCCGATCTTAATGACCAGTCTGGCCACGATCCTGGGTGCATTGCCGATTGCGATGGCACTTGGCTCAGCAGGCAAAAGCCGGATGTCAATGGGGATTGTGATTATGGGAGGGCTGTTGTTCTCGCTCGTACTGACCTTATACGTGATCCCGGCCATTTACACATTCTTCTCAAGACCAAAGGACTTCAAGAAAATGAAAATGATCGAGCAGGTTGCCCGGGAAAGTGAAGCATTAGATCCGGTGTGATCAGGCCCTGCCCATGCTTTTTAGCATTCTTACATGCGAACCGAGCGCATTGCCGAAGTTGGCTTTGGCATTATAATCCAATCCGAATTCCTGTGCCGTTGCCTGTACAATAGGCGATAGCGCATGGTAATGTATGTGGGAAATGGATGGAAATAAATGATGCTCGATCTGATAATCAAGTCCGCCGATATACCAGGACAGGAAGCGGTTTCTTCCTGCAAAATTAGAGGTGGTCTGCAACTGATGCACGGCCCAGGCGTTCTCTACGCAACCCGAATTATCCGGCTCCGGCTGATGTACACCCTCTACAACATGCGCCATTTGGAAAACTGTGCTCAGGATCATTCCTGCCGTGCAATGCATGGCCATAAAGCCAAGAAACCATTGCCCGAAAGTGAGTGAAGTAAATGCAAGTGGAATGACGCAGATGAAAACAATGTAGGCCACTTTTGTAAAAACCAGCTTAATCAGCTCTTTCCGGGGAAAAGGCTTGGTCATGCCCGATTCTGACATTTTATTGAAAAGAGAAATTTCCTTGAAATCTTTCCAAAGGAACGACAAGGTCATCAGGCTATATAAAAAGAAGGCGTAAATGTGCTGGAAACGGTGAATTTGCTTTTGCTTTTCCTGAAATGACAAGCGCAGTAAAAATTTCCCGGTAATGTCTTCGTCTACTTCGTGAATGTTGGTAAATGTGTGATGGAGCCTGTTATGCTGCACTTCCCAGTTGTAAGCGTTGCCGCCCAGCAGATAAATGGACGCCCCGAAAATTTTGTTAAGCACATTGGAATTAGCCAATGAACCATGGATCGCATCATGCATGACCGACATGCCAACGCCTGCAACACCAAATCCCATCACGATGGCCAGCGCAAACATGGTTAAGTTAGAAAAAGCGCCAGTCAGGATCAGAGTATAAGGAATCAGATAAAGGCTAAGCATGAAAAAGGCCTTATAAATAATCTGCTTACCTCCGGATTTGCATATATTATTGGCAGAGAAATACTGATCAACCCGCTGTCGTAACGTAGGAAAAAAAGTGCTTTTGGCAGCGTTTGTAAATTTGATCTTTTGATATTGCATAAAAAGTAATCAGTATTTGGTAATCAGTTCAGTATAATTATACTTTCCTTGGGAACGTAAATAGTCTGTGATTATTAGCTTATCACAATTGTTTATTACCCTTTCAGTCAAAAATTGCGCAATAACGGAAATTTCAAAATTATATGAATGCGAAAGGCAAAAAAATAAGGCCGGTTATAAGCCGACCTTATAAAAACTGATAAATTATATGCTTACAATGCGAACTTCTCTTTGATTGCGTCGACGAAGTCAAGCTTTTCCCAAGTGAACAATTCCACTTCCACTTCTTTTTCTTCTCCGTTTGCTCCTTTGAATGATTTTTTAACAACTTCATTCTTGCGGCCCATGTGTCCATAAGCAGCAGTTTCGGAATAAATCGGGTTTCTCAATTTCAATCTCTGCTCAATTGCGTAAGGACGAAGGTCAAAAATCTCGCTGATCTTCAAAGCAATCTCGCCGTCGTTAACCGAAACTTTTGAAGTTCCGTAAGTATTAATATACAATCCGCAAGGCTCAGCCACACCGATGGCGTAGGAAACCTGCACAAGCACCTCGTCGCAAAGGCCCGACGCAACCATGTTCTTTGCAATGTGACGCGTTGCATAAGCAGCAGAACGGTCCACTTTGGAAGGATCTTTTCCAGAAAATGCACCACCGCCGTGTGCTCCTTTTCCACCATAAGTATCCACGATAATTTTACGTCCTGTAAGTCCTGTGTCCCCGTGCGGTCCACCAATGACGAACTTGCCGGTTGGATTGATATGGAAAGTAATGTCTCCTGTGAACAGTTGCTGCAATTCAGGAGTAAGCTTGCCTTTTACGCGTGGGATTACGATGTTGATCACATCTTCTTTGATCTTCGCAAGCATTGCTGCTTCTGCGTCAAAATCATCGTGTTGTGTGGAAACAACAATGGTATCGATGCGCAAAGGCACATTGTCATCGCTATATTCGATCGTCACCTGCGATTTTGCATCCGGGCGAAGATATGGGATCAGGCTTGATTCATTATTTCTGATCGCCGACATTTCTTGCAGGATCTTGTGAGCAAGGTCCAATGCCAACGGCATGTAGTTTTCAGTTTCGCGTGTGGCGTAACCAAACATCATTCCCTGGTCACCAGCGCCCTGTGCATTTGCTTTTTCTTCGAAGCTTTCGGAAGCAACCGCACGGTCAACGCCCTGGTTAATGTCTGCGCTCTGATCGTGGATAGCAGATAAAATACCGCAGGAATTGGCTTCAAACATGTATTCACTTTTCGTGTATCCGATCTTTCTGATAACCTCACGGGTTATTTTCTGAACATCCAGATAAGTATTCGTCTTCACTTCTCCTGCCAAAACCACCTGTCCGGTTGTAACCAGCGTTTCACAGGCAACCTTACTATTGGTGTCCCAGGCTAAAAAGTTGTCAATTAAAGCATCTGATATTTGATCGGCGACCTTGTCAGGATGTCCTTCAGATACGGACTCCGAGGTGAATAAGTATGGCATAAATTGAAAATGTTAATTCAGCAAAAAAATGAGCAGCTAGTGTATGGATTAGAAAACAAAATTGAATTTTTTTGGGATATTAACCAAATAAATGGGAGTTAAAAACCATCCAGAATGCACGGATTCGCGTAGTAAGGAAAGGCATTTATAAAATGAAAAGCCCGCTTCCGTCAGAAAGCAGGCTTTTCATTTTAGTGTTATTTCTCAAATCGGAACATTCACATGGCGTTCCGCGTGGTAACTGGATCTTACCAGCGGGCCGGACTCTACGTATTTAAGTCCACGTCTCAGTCCCTCTTCTCTATAATTATCGAACATTTCAGGAGTGATCCATTCGATCACTTCATGGTGCATTTTGGTAGGTTGCAGATATTGTCCCAAAGTAAGGATATCCAGGCCGTTTGCAGCCAGATCGTCCATGGCTTTGTGTACTTCGTCCTGTGTTTCGCCAAGCCCAAGCATTATGCCTGATTTTGTGCGCTGACCGAAGGCTTTGGTTCGTCTGATCTGTTCCAGGCTTCTTACATACTTGGCCTGCGGGCGTACCGCACGGTATAAACGTTCCACCGTTTCCATATTGTGCGAAACCACTTCCTGGCCTGCCTCAATCATGTGGATCAACGCATCCCAATTGTTTTTTACGTCGGGAATCAATGTTTCAATGGTCGTTTCGGGCGTATTTTCTTTCACCTGTCTTACCGTCTGATACCAGATTTCTGCGCCCCGGTCTTTTAATTCGTCACGGTTTACAGAAGTAAGCACCGCGTGTTTAACCTGCATCAGCTTTATGGCTTCTGCCACGCGTCTTGGCTCGTCCGTATCATATTCGTTAGGCCGGCCAGTTGCTACGGCGCAAAAACTGCAGCTTCTCGTACAAACATTACCCAGGATCATAAAGGTCGCCGTTCCGGCGCCCCAGCATTCGCCCATATTCGGGCAGCTTCCGCTTTCGCAGATCGTATGTAGTTTATAATTATCAACCAGTTGCCTTACTTTCCTGAATTCAGGTCCGGCTGGCAGCTTCACCCTCAACCAATCTGGTCTTTTCTTGCGCTCTGAGGGAATAACAGGTAATTCAATCATATTTAATCGTAATCTCTGACAACCCGGTTTGTGAAAACCAAAACCATCAATTGCTAATATATTATCGTTTTTTGCTTCCGAAATAAAGGGTCAGGTAACCCGAAGTGAAGAAGCTTCTATTCTCGGCAAATGCCATGATCTGCACTTTTCTGGTAAATGCTTCCGCGATGAAACCAATTTCAACGCCGGTCACATTTTCGCGAAAAGCGCTTAATTCAAAGCTCATTGCGGTTTTTACGTGTAATCCGGGGACAATTTTAGTTTGACCAAAACCCTGAAAGAAGCTTCCTGCTCCCACAATCCCGGTCGTTTGCGTGCTTCCGGCATGTTTCACAGGATCAAAAGGCTCCGTAACAACACGTCCGTCGGAACTCTGAAACTGGACCATATAAGGCTTTTCCAACCCGAGTGACGGTCCTGCTGCAACGATCCCGCTGATTGAAATACCTTCATCGTCTTGCCTGCTGAACAATGTCAGCTCCCGTCCGTATTCCGGTCTTAATACAAATAAATAGTTCTGCTTACCATAAACCAGTCTTGCGCCGGTCACAAAATCCTGCTGAGAAAGCTCTTTGGGATGCTTTACATTCACGAGCTCAACTGCAAGATATCTGTATTGATTTTTGCCGAATAACTTGGAACCCAGGGCCGATGACTGCCTGAAAACCGCACCGCCCAAAATGCCGGAGTTGGTGTTGGTAGTGATCCCAAAAGATGTAAAAGATTTATAGCTCTCCTCACTGTCCTCTACCTTTGCCCGCCGTTGCGCATATATATCTGTTGAAAGTGCAAACAGAATAGATACTGATAGTAAAAATTTTACACGCATCATATATTTAGATCTAGATCGCTGTTACAATTGAAGTGTTGTATGAACAGTGAAAGTACAAAATTATAGTGTAAAGCCGCGGAATATCGCCTCCACATTAACGGTTTTTTGTACATTTATGTTCTTTAAACCGGAAAAGAAATAAAAAAGCCTGCCAGCCTTCCCGCGCTTCCGGGATTTGCAGGAACTAATTTTTTGTTAATCTTCTTTTAATCAGAGCCTTTTGTCCGAAGTTATCTATCAAAGCGCAATCAGCATCGTCGCCTCTTTGATGCGTGTTGCGGCTTTATTTAATCAAAAAATCAAGCTTGGTGTTGCCGGACGTGACGGGTTGCTGGATGAGCTTGAAAATTCGTTTCAAAAGCAGGTGAACGGGCGCTCCGTTGCATGGTTTCACGCGGCTTCGCTGGGTGAATTTGAACAAGGCCGACCCGTTATCGAAGCATTTAAAGCACAGTTTCCCGACCATTTCATTTTGCTGACATTCTTCTCTCCGTCGGGTTATGAAGTGAGAAAAAACTATAACGGGGCAGATTATATATGTTACCTGCCCTGGGATACGGCGGCGAATGCAAAACGTTTTGTGAAAATTGTGCAGCCCGGCTTTGCGTTTTTTATCAAATATGAATTTTGGTATAACTATCTCCGCGAACTGAAAAAAAGCGGCGCACGCATTATTTCCTTCTCAACAATCTTCCGGCCGGATCAGATTTTCTTCAAAAGACAAGGCGGCTTTTTCAAAAAGATGCTCGGTTATTTTGATCACATTTTTGTACAAAATAAACAATCGCTCACATTGCTGCATGGCATAGGCGTGCAACAATGCAGCCTGGCAGGAGATACGCGCTTTGACCGGGTGTCCGCGATTGCAGCTCATGTTAAAGATCTTCCCGAAGTTGCTGTCTTTCGTGATAATAGGCCTTGCTTGATTGTAGGATCTGCATGGGCTGCTGATATGCAGGTGCTTATCCCTGTTTTAAATCACTTTAAAGGAGTTTTAAAAGCAATCATAGCACCGCACGAAATCCATGCGGACGAGATCGGGCAGTGGCGTAAGGAAATGAGCGGTAAGACAATATTGTACTCCGAGCTTTCTCCAAACGTCAATGCCAAAGAATATGATTATCTGGTGATTAATAATATTGGAATGTTATCTTCATTATACCAATATGGAGATATGGCCTACATTGGCGGGGCGTTTGGTTCAGGGTTGCACAATATCCTGGAAGCGGCCACTTTCGGCGTTCCTATTGTTTTTGGAAACAAAAAATATCACAAGTTTCAGGAGGCGGTTGACCTGATCAGCAGGAAAGGTGCTGTTGCCGTTGCAGATAAAGAGGAACTGATCGGCATTATTGATCAATGGGTTAAGGCGCAGGAAATCCGGAAGCAAGCTGGAAGTGTCAATAAAAATTACATTGCGGAAGGCGTAGGATCCACCGATATCATCCTGAATGAAGTGAAAAAAATGAAAGGCTGATTCCATGCATAGTAAGCATTAAACCAGCCCTTTATATTATTTCAGGAAAACTCCTTAGCAATCAGATGCTCAAACAAATGCGCCTGCGTGCCCAGCAACCTGGCTTTTGCTCCCAATTTAGAAATGTGGATCGAAAGCGAGTTTTTGAAATCAGAAAGGCAATATTTATTGATCGCCTGCTCAATCGGGTTTGAAATAAACGGTCCTGCTTCTGCCAGCAATCCTCCTACTATAATGACTTCGGGATTGAAAAGGTGAACGGCTGTTGCCAAACCTTTGCCCAGCTCGGTGCCTACCGTGCTAAGCAAGTCAATCGAAAATTCGTCGCCCGCATGCACGGCTTCAATGATGTGGGAAGTGTCCAGCAGATCGAGGTTGTTATTGACGATCTGTGATAGAATAGTCGCTTTTCCACCATTAATGCCGTCCTTGGCTCTTCTGATTAATGCAATCGCGGATGTGATTGTATCCAGGCAGCCGATTTTTCCGCAATGACATAAAAGTCCGTCGGGTTTTACCTGAATGTGGCCCAGCTCGCCAGCGAAACCGGATGCGCCGTTGAAAACTTCGCCGTTGATGATAATGCCCAATCCCACACCCCAGTCAATGTTGATGGTCAGGACCTGAGATTTTTCTCTTGCAAAACCAAAGCGGTGCTCTCCGATCGTGGTTGCTTTTGTATCATTAAAAAGGCAGACCGGCAGCTTGAAATGTTTCTTCAGATGGGAAACCAGCGGAACCCCGGGAGGCGTCAGGTTAAGATAAGTCAGGTTGATTCCCTGGGAGGAATTGATAAGGCCTGGCATGGAAACGCCTATGCCCCATAACTTGCTGACATTGATATTGTTGGATTTAAGAAAATCGTCGCTTGCTTCAAAAAGTTGTTCGAGGAAGGTAGAAGAATCGTCGAGGCGGATATCAACTTTTCGCTTTAAAATAAGTTGGTTATGTAAGTCGAAAATAACGAGTTGCGTATCATGGCGGTTAATGTCCATAATAAGCGTCAGATATTTTTTCGAATTCAGTCCGTATAATACCGGCGGCCTGCCTGCGCGTGCCGGACCTGTTCCGGTTTCAATAATCCAACCTTCACGGATGAGCTCATTCACGATGCCGGTTGCCGAGGGAATGCTGGCATGGAACAAACGTGCCATTTTGTTGATCGAAGTGTCACCGGATTGATACAAATGAAGCAACAAGTTACTTCTGATACGGTTTTTACGAATATCAATAACCGAATTCGGTTCTTCTACAACTAAGTCCATTATGCGGAGTGTAAAGGTATTTTGTATAAGGATTCTTAAATTTTTTATGATTAACGGTTACTAATGTATGCAAAAACCGCTAAAAGAGGCGAAATATTAAAAAATATTATTATCCATAATGACAGGCGGCAAATAAAAAACCGGGTCGACCAAAAAACTACTTAAATTTATTTGGCGATTTTGCCGTGTCTGACGGTATTATGTGAAACTCAGATTAAATTCGCTATTTGCAAAAAAAGACGGAATGGAATTAGTTAAAGGTTTGGTTTTGCGGTCAACTGGTTCGTGGTATGATGTGCGGGACAGTCGCGACGGTCATATCTGGCAATGCAGGTTGAAAGGAAAGTTTAAAGCGCTTGGATTGAAAGTGACCAATCCGATCGCTGTTGGCGATAATGTGCGGTTTGAGGAGGAAGATGAAACGCAGAATTTTGGCATCATCCACGAGATCATGCCCCGTGAAAATTACGTGGTACGACGCTCCGTGCACAAAACAGCACATGCGCATTTGATCGCTGCGAATGTTGATCAGGCGATTTTAATAGCCACATTGGTTTTTCCAAGAACTTCTCTGGGATTTATAGATCGCTTTCTCGTTGCTATTGAGTCGTTCCGGATTCCCGGCGTATTAATTTTCAACAAGCAGGATCTTCTGAATGATGATATGAAGGAATTTCAGGCCGAGCTGATGGAACTTTACGAAAGCCTCGGATATACTTGCATGGCCACCACAGCGGTAAGCGAGGAAGGACTGGAAGAATTTGCCGCGTTATTAGGCGGAAAGGTTTCGCTGCTTTCGGGTCATTCGGGCGTGGGCAAATCCACATTGGTCAATGCAATAGCGCCGGACCTGGACATCAAAACGCAGGAGGTTTCGACCTTTGCGAATAAGGGCGTTCATACGACAACTTTCGCCGAAATGTTCGAGCTGGAACCCGGCACATTTATCATTGATTCACCCGGAATTAAGGAACTGGGGCTTTCGGATATGAAGGCGGAGGAAATCAGTCATTACTTTCCGGAAATGCGCGAACTGCTGAACCAATGCCGGTTTAACAATTGTCAGCATATCAACGAGCCCGGATGTGCAGTGAAAGATGCAGTTTCGGAAGGCCGCATCGCTATTAGCCGATACGAAAGTTATTTAAGCATGGTGGGTGGGCAGGATAACCGAAAGTAATATGAAAAATGTCGAGCACATTGGCATTGCGGTCGAGGAGCTGGAAGCTGCCGAAAGATTGTTTTCGAGTTTGCTAAATGCCCAGCCCTACAAGCGCGAAACTGTCGCTTCCGAAGGTGTTCTGACTTCTTTCTTCCAGGTTAATCAAACCAAAATAGAGCTCCTGCAATCCACAGATCCCGAAGGCGTAATTGCGCGGTTTATAGAAAAGAAAGGAGAAGGCGTTCATCACGTCGCGTTCGAAGTTGACGACATTGTTTTGGAAATGGAGCGGCTAAAAAAAGAGGGTTTCGCCTTGTTAAGCGAAACCCCCAAACCCGGAGCAGATAATAAGCTCGTATGTTTTTTACATCCTAAAACTACAAATGGCATGCTGATCGAGCTTTGCCAGGAAATCAAGCCCTGATCCGTTACATTAGAACGGCAGCCCGACGGCAATATTCAGGATCAGGTTTTCCCGTCTCCACGCTTTGCTTCGGAAATTAACCTCGTTGAAAACCCAGGGATTTTTATAGGTAACTTCGCCTTCCGGTGTTTGAGAGGCAATTTCTTTGGTATACCAAGGCTTTCTGAATGGCGTAGCAATGTCTAATCTGAAAATCAGATAAGAGAAATCGAGTCGTAAACCAATCCCGCCGCCAACGGCGATTTGTTTCAAGAAGTCGCTGCTGATAAGCGCGCTGGAATCGTATCTTGCTCTTTCAGGACTACCGAATGACCAGATATTACCTGCGTCCATAAACACTGCTCCATTGATGATGTTGGTAAATTTCAGCCGAAGCTCGGAGTTGAACTCCATTCTTATATCTGCAAAATTCTGGTAACCAATTAAAGCAATTGTTGCTGTATCAGGTGTATAAGCGCCTGGCCCGAGCGCACGTGCACGGAAAGCCCTTATACCTGTGCTACCACCGCCAAAATACTGTTTGAATTGCGGCGTAGCCATATCTTTGGAATTGCCATACGGTTTAATTGCTCCTAACAAAAGCCGGTTAGCCCACTTGATTCCAGGTGTTATGGTGCGATAGTACCTGATGTCACCATCCAGCTTGACATATTGAAAGACAGGAACTTTCAAGAATTCTTTCGCATATATTTTCGCCGTATCATCCTTTGAATGTTTAGCTAAAAGGCTTAGCAGGTTACCACCGTAATCAATCCCACCTGTAAATGCGAATTGATTTCTTCCGAAGGGTTTAGGTTGCGGGCGATAAGATATGGTATAATTAGATCCTGCAATAAAATACTTTTGTTCGACCAAGTTCATTAACCTTTCGAAATCAATCGGATTTGTGTTGGGACTAAAGCCGATGGCTGCCAACTTTTCAGAATTAACCTTCCTGGGTTGAATATAGTTAATCGAAATCGGGGTTAATGTGTGTACAACCTCTGAATTTTTGCTCCAAATGTATGACCAGTCACCACGAATAGAGGTGGTTGTATAAAGTCCGCGTTGTACCCGGTTTTCATAATTTACTGAAAGCACAGTTTTAGGTAACGCTTGGCTTTTCTCCGGCCGTATTCTAACGAAAGGAATAATAAATCGTGGGAACGATAAGTCTGCACCTATACCGTAGCGAACGTATTCATTGCCAATCCGGTTAGGATTTGCTTCCCGGTTTCCTCCCAGTTGCACGTCAAATCCGAAAAATGCCTTTATAGCCAACATTTCCGCTCCTTTGAATGTATTTCTATTCCGCCAGGCCACATCCAGCTGGGAACCGCCCAGGTTGTTCGACTTCGTACTGGCGCTAATGGTCGTTTGCAATGCCTTTTTCTTCAATGGTTCCAAATCATAACGCACATCCAGCAATGCTGAATCGGATCTGGGGACAAGGTCGAATTGGTTTTTTACAAATTTGAAGTTTTGCAGGTTGACCAATCGTTGCAGGGATACATTATGCATTGTATTGGTATACATATTCCCTCTCCGGAAACCGATGGCGTCATAAAAGATTCGTTTTTTGTATAAATTCCCCGGGTCTTTGATGTTTAGCCCGCGGCGACGAGGTTCAGGAGCGGCTGTTGTGTCAGCGAGGAGACTTTCCTGGCTTCCTGTGTTAACATAAATTTTGTTTATAAAATATTGTTTCAACGACGTCTGCGCTGTTTGCGGTTTTACTTCCAGGAAGATGTTAACCTGCTGCGGTGCCAGTGTAGAATCCCTTTTTCCAATGGTGGAATCAACCTTGATGATCAGATAATCCGGGTTGAAGAAATAATAGCCCTTTCCTTTTAATTCCAGGTCAATCCGGCTTCTTTCTGTGGAGATCACCTCCAAACGAGGCGGTTCGCCTTTTTTCAAAAGGGTTTTTTGTTTGGCGATGATAAGATCACGGTTGAACAGCGAACTGTCCCGGACCACATAATTGATCTCATTCATTACATAACGAGGCATCACATAAGCGTCAAACTCGTAAATGGCCGTCCTGCGTTTTTCTTTCTTGCTTGGCACCAGCTTGCCGGTTGCCTTGGAGCGATAGTAGGCTTCATTATCCAGGTGAGAAACCATATTGGCTGCATTAATGTCGGCAACGCGCTGCGTAGCAAATTTGGGCTGCTCTCCAAGTTTGTTGCGAAACCAGCTGCGTAAGCCACCTTCATCTTTCGGTTCACCGATAAAATACCACCACCACACTTTCCAAGGGAAACCCAATAGCGTTTTATTAGGCGGCGGTTTCACAATTGCTTCCAGCTCTGATGCTATCCCCATAACACTGGGTTTAGTGATGGTATCCGCTTGCACCTTCACTTTACTACCTACATAGAGACTTTGGCCTTCGGGAATGTACTTATTCACTGAACAGCTGCTCAGTGTCACCAGAAGAACCAATATGCCTAATACACTATTTCTCATTTTTTTGCCTTTGGAAAAATTCACGCAGCAGGTCG
Source organism: Dyadobacter chenhuakuii (assembly GCF_023821985.2). Taxonomy (NCBI): domain Bacteria; kingdom Pseudomonadati; phylum Bacteroidota; class Cytophagia; order Cytophagales; family Spirosomataceae; genus Dyadobacter; species Dyadobacter chenhuakuii. Next base: position 5,146,517 of record NZ_CP098805.1, read on the forward strand.
TAATCTGCCGTTACAATAAAACTAACCCCCGTTTCAATAATGAAACCTTCCAAAATGGATTGATATTGGTTTTTTCGGAACGCCCGGAATAAGTAGCGGCCGTCTCTCGTGATCGCATAATCGAGCGCAATGTTGTCGAAAACCTCATTGGAAGCAGCGGAATTGCTCTGGCTTTCAATTTCAAAGTTTTTACCAACTGAAATTTTAAGGCGGTCATTTAGGAATGCTTTGCTCAAACCGAGGTTTAGGTCGGTGCGTGCGCCGGTTGTCTGGTCAGCCGTTGAGTTCACGCCGATATCCAAGTCCACGCCTTTTACCAGATCGGAGGCTAAGTTGTTTAGCTGATCGCTCAAAAGCTGGCTTACGCTCTGGCGGGCCACCGCTTCGGCGCTCGACCCAAGATTAAAACCAGGTGACGATTGGTCTGTGATAAATTTATTGGTGATCAAAAGCGCAAACGCCTGCTTATTCATTTCAGACGGATTGTTCTTCATTTCTTCCCAAAAAACCTGACTGGTAAGTTCGTTTGTTACTTGCTTGTCAATCGTTTCATCGGGCACAATGTTAAACGTGATGTTTGGTGTGGTCAGGTTTCCTGTAATGACCACCTGGACCTGAATAGGGACTTTGCTGGCACCCTGGAATTTCGAACTGATTGAGCCCGGATCGACCTCCACTGTGTAACCCGCCGTAATGTTCAATTGAGCGTTCATTACATCTCCTGTCCACAACAGGTTACTGCCTTTGATTATCTCAAATTTCCGTTTCAGAATCTGCAATGTCAGGTCATAGGAACCTTCGGTCACATCATAAGAACCGAGCATGAAAAGCTGCCCGTTTGGCGCAATACCCGTGTTGAGCTGGGCATTTCCTTTTAACCGGATGTTATCACCATTCAACTCATCAATCACAACCGTAAATTCCGACTTGTCATCAACGTCGATATCCAGGGAAATTTGGGACGCGAAATCAACGGTCGTCATTTTAGCGGCAGCTGAATCGGCAACTGCAACCTGGGTGGAATCGCTCATATCCACAAACTCAATGATGCCTTTTGACGCATCCCCTGCCTCTGTGGCTTCATTTGGAAGGACAAACGTAATGTCGCTGCCCGGATCCACTTTTATGCTGCCATCTATAACAGACTTGGTGCCTGTTCCCTTTACGCTTAAATCCGCATCAATATTTGCTTTCCCGAAAAACAGTTCATTCTGTTTCTGCGTAGAATTCAAAACATTGAAATTCTTTGCATCAATATTCAGGTTGTAACCCACGTCCGGAATGTTGGCAATGTTCACGTTCCCGTTGATCTTCATTTGCTGGTTGGTTGAATCAGCAATAGTGAAGTTATTAAAGTTGATGTTTTGCCCGTTAAACAGGATTTTTTGGTTGGCAAGCGAATATCGCGAGCCCAGTTGCGTTGCATTGAAAGCTACATCATTGAAGTTTATCGCTCCGTTCAGCTTAGGGCTGTCCGTGGCGCCTGTGATGGCAATATTCCCGGTCAAATTTCCGGTTGCTTTTTTCAATTCACCAAAACTGAATGCTTCGATCGTCTGGGCGCTGAGTTGTTTCAGGTCGAGCTTGAAATCCATCGGGCTTTCCGATTTCAGATTATAGCTTCCGTCCAGGGTCATGTTATTCTGCCCGTTAGTAAGCGACATATCCACCCGGATCAGGTTTTCAGTCTCGTTTGTCGATTTTAATGCGAGGTTACCAACCGGGATTTGCGTTACAGCAAGGCTGTCGATGGTCAGTTCGCCTGTGTAAACCGGCGCCTTCATATAATCACTCAAAAGGATTTTCCCATTCAGTATCCCTGTCGCCAATGTTGAGTCGCGCGTTGCGATGCCGATCATCGGACCGATAGAAATGTTTGCCAGCGCAATGTCCAGCGGACTGTTTGGTGCTTCGGATGTGGAGTTAATGGTTAGGGATTGATCTTTGCTTTTGATGACAAAGTTTTTGATATACAAACTATCCGGCGCGTAAGAAATATATCCGGCAGTGTCCGTTTCCCATTTTAAATAATTCAAAAGCAAACCTTCACGCAGGTTAAGTCTGTAACGGTTATCCGCAATAGCCAGGTCACCAAGGATCGCATGGCGTTCCGTATTTACCGAATCCCTTACTATGAAGTCGAATTTGACATTATTATCAACGATTTTGCTTTCTAATGATGCATTCTGGATCCTTAAACTTCCGGTGTTAACCAACCCAACATTGGCATTCAAAGCTGCATTTTCATTGGTATTACTAAAATCAACAGAAACCCGCTCTGTCTGAATGCTGTCGTAGTTCACCATTGGAATCGTCAGCCGAGCCACGATGGAAGAATCCTGCTGGTTATCCAGTTTGGCTTTAAACTGAATGTCATTCATTTCCTTCAGTGCCGGAACAAATGTGGTGATCAGCGGGTGATTCCGCAATGTTGCGTCAAGCGTGAAATTAACCGGCTTGGTAACCGGATTGTAAGTAATGTTTGGCGCTTTGAAATGTTTGCCAACTTCGGTCAGCAATGCATCCGCAATTTCGGTGTATACAAAATCACCCTTCATTTCTGCTTTCAGAAAAGGAGATTGAATTGTAGCCTGGCGCTGTCCGGATGAATCGGTCAATTGTACATTAACGGAATCCAGAGTAATCGGCCTGCGGTGATGTGTGAACGTAAAATCATTGATATCAATGGTTCCCAAAGGATTTTCGGGATTTGTGGATGGCATATCCACTTTAATATCTCCCTTGATCTGCAGCGAATCGGCGTAAAGGTTCAAAGCTGTCAAATCAAGCTTATCAATGGACACATCCGCCTTAACGGAAGGATATTCTTTGGAAAGGTCAGCTTGTGCGGTAAGGTCCACATCAATGTTCTGATCGTTCATCGATGCCTTCACATTCGCCATGCCGTTGTCGACATCACCTTTTAATGTCAGGTTGTTGTAAACGTATCCCTTAATGTCTGCGCTGGCCACAGTTCCGTCCAGCTGCGCCTTCATGGTTTTGGGTGCATAACCCACACCTGCCAGATCTGTCCTGAGCGTCAGCTTGCCCATTTCCTGGGGCGGCTGCTTCATCATTTTGCCCAGATCAAAATCATTGAACGCCAGCGTGCCGTTATACTGCGCCCTGATGCTGTCTGTAATGTTTTTAAGGTTACCGGAGAATGTTCCCGTTCCGAAAGAAGTGTTGATGGTGGTTGTCATCGTAATGTCCTCCATCGAACCTTTTACTTTCCCGGTGATCTTGATGTCTTCGGGAAGTTCGATGCTGGCTGGCACTGCGCTATCCGGCAGCATTTTCATCAAGTCACTTTTTGTAGAAGAAAGCTCATTGATCGTCATGTCCATCGCCAGCTTGTTCGCATCGGGCAAGCCCTTAATGCGCCCGTCAAGTGCCAGAACAGTTCCATCCAGCATACTGAAACGCGCTTTTGAAATAAGCATATCATCCACAGACCCGGTTACCAGACCAGATCCTTTCAGCATTCCGTTTGGTTCTTTGCTGAATGGCGGTGTTTTGGCAAGATCGGGCACCAGCAATAAGATATCCGCGAAAGCAACGCGGCTGTCGGTGAGCCGTAATTTAATTTTTACATTGGCAATGTCTTTCGCCAGTTCGTCAAGGTTTTTATATCGAAGGCTTAATTCGTCCCTGAGGAGCGTATTAGGTGTTTTTACATACAAATTGCGCAGGTAAGTTTCCTGAGCGCCATATTTGAAATTGGTCCTGAATTCCTGCAACTTAAATCCACTTTTTTCCTGGAAAGAACCCGATTTAAGCGAACCCGCAATGTTTTCAGGAGAGAAAATGAAATTTTGTAAATCTATATTCAGGTTTTTTACATCCAAATGCGCAAAATCCAGTCCTTTTGGTTGCGCAGGTGTGTTGAAATCGTCGTAACGCAGGTCGTTATTAACAAGCTTTATGTCGCCTACTTTAACATTCCAACCAGGCGTTGCCGGTTCTTCTGTGGTTGTATCTTTTTTTGCCTCTGCTTTTGCCTTTTTAGCAAACTCAGCATATAACGACATTTTTTCCAGATTCAGGTTGCGGACATCCACATATTGGCTTCCCATGTAAATGTTGTTCACATGTCCGTCCAGCTTGCCGACCGTAACGCCGTTTTTCAGGCCGCCTACCTCATCCTCAAAAAGCCATTTGAATTCTCTTATATCAATGTCCCCGACCTTAATGTCCAGGGAATCAGCCGGATCGGGAACAGTTTCGGGCGTAGTCTCGGTTTTTAAAGGTTGATACATTCTCAGCTTCACTTCACTGCCCAGCAATGCAAGTTTGGCGGGATGATATTGGGAAAGGGTAGGATTGAATTTGTCAAAACGGACGTGCGCTGAATCAATATTGGCCAATGCGTCCGTTCCGGTAACTGCGTCGCGGTAGGAAAGGCGCACATTTTTCAGTGAAATCTGGTCTAGCCTCATTTCCAGAGGACTGGAAGTTGTATCCTCCACGACCGTTGTATCGGCGCTGGCAAATGCATCAACAATAAACTGGAAGTTGAAAACGGTGTCGGGTAGAACCCTGGTAATGTTCGCATTAATCCCTTCAAGCTCAACTTTATTGATCCCGACATTGCCCTTAATGAGGCTGTACATGTCGAGATCAACATAAAGTCTTTTACCGGCAACCAATGTATCGCCTTGTTTATCTTCAAAGTAAACGCCCTCTAACAGGATCCAATCCGGGACGTCGAAGCGCACTTTTTCAATATTAACCTTTGTTTTGAGCTTCTTCCGAAGATATGAGTTGGCCTGATTTGTTAGGAAGTTTTGTCCAAAAGGCGTTTGAATACCCCAAATCAAAACACCAACCAGGATCAATATCGCCAGAATAACAATTGCAAATACTTTTAGTGCTTTCTTCATTCTCTTCTGTTATGCCCGGCCCATATCGGGCCCGGGTGAGCTAAGTAACGGTGTGCTATAAAATTCAAGCCAGCACCAGGGTTATCGTCTAAATAATTCCGGGCTAACCTGTCCATTAATGGTGGCAGATGAAACGATAGTGACCGGCTTTTTGTCTAAACTGTTGATTTCGACCAGTTTTGTAGGATAAGAGATCCCGTAAGCCGATTTGGAATAATTGGACAAATCAGTGGTTGTTTCCACACCCGCCAGGTTTTTCCGCACACGTTGCAAAAGCCCTGTTTTCGAATCAAAATATAGATTATATTTCACACCTTTACCCTGCAATTCCACTTGTGTAACCGGAATGCTGTTCAATGTTTCAATGCCCACAGTTGTGGCGATCAGGCCTCTGTTTTTATAATCTACAAATGGCGCAAGCAGTTCATACATTTCCCAGCGCATGTTTTGCTGTTCCGCCTGGCTAAGGTCTTTTACATCCGTTCTTTGTCCGATCGGCACCTTGATCCAGCCTTCATTCCCCTTTACAGTATAAACGAAGCTGCGTTTCATGATGGTTTTTGATTTGCTGATAGACTGGTCCGGAATAGAAACTGTCACATTCGCATCATAGGGAGCCGCTGAGGCTGCAGTATAGCTTCTTTTCAGATTGAGTGTCTTCACACCGTCCCACAGGGCTTTCCCGCCGGTGGCTTTATAAAACTTGGAAAAAACGGAATCGGCGGGCACCTGCTGTCCAAAGGATAGGAAGGAGATCAGCAGCAGTGCAGATAGCATGTTCAATGATTTTTTCATGTCAATGTTTGTTTTGTATGAATAACGTGTCACAAGTCCGACTTGGGAAAAACAATATGCTTTTCGTTATGTTAGATCAGGTAAAGCGTCCGGGGTTTAATTAAAGGAATTTATTTCACTACTGCACCGGGTTATTTGCAAAAACCATTCCATTCTCAGCAATTACAACGGATCAATGTCATTTGTTGAGAGAATAACCATTTCATCTAACAACTCAGGCATAAAATGCAAAAAGGGAAGAGTTGCCCGCTCTTCCCTTTTTGCTATCTGGTTATCATGTTAATCAGGCGTCATCGCCTCCGTTTGCAGAAATTTTACCAAACCTGTATTGGAAAGTCAGGTTAACGAGGCGGTTGGTTTGCTGCCAGAGCGAGTTTTGTGAATACGTGGCGGTGTTAAGCTGGCTTTTGTAAGCTCTTGACAAAAATATGTCCTGTACATTAAATGAAATTGTTGCCTTTTTTTCCAAAAGCTCCTTGCGAATACCCATGTTGGCGACAAATACACCTTCACGCGTTCCTTGCGCAATTGCTCGTGGTCCTTCATAATTAATGTAAGCCGATGCGCGGAGATCTGCCGGAAGCGTCACGAATGCGTTCAGGTTGCCCGAGTAACTCCAAGTTCTGTTGTCAATTTGCGCGACCTGGGAAACGACTTCGCTGCGGTATATCCTGCCGCTGCCATTGATTTTCAGGATTTCAAAAATGGTTTGAGAAAAATCAGTTTCCAGCCCGTAAGAAAGCTCGCGGCCTACATTGCCAAATTGCGTCAGAGAAATGCCGGTCTCGTCAATGGTCCTGATGCGGGTGATCGCATTGTTGGAATAATCCATGAACAGCGAAGGTCCCCAGCCGCCAGTTGCTTCGTAATTGGAATAACCCATTTCTGCTTTATGCGTAAACTCAGGTTTCAACGCCGGGTTACCAGATTGAATGTTTCTTGGATCCGAAACGTCCGTGTAAGGATTAAGCCAATCTGCTTCCGGACGCTGTACGCGACGGCTGTAATTCAGCTTCAACTGCGCCGATTCGCCAAGCTTTCTTGTTAGTGCGAGACTTGGTACAAGTGTCAGGAAATGGACGCTGAATGCACGGTTAATGCTGATTTGGTTGATGTCCTGGTTGTAATCCGTCACCCGCAGTCCGGCGCGCATGCCCCAAAGATCTGTTTTTTGTGAAAAGGTCATAAAACCTGTGTAAGTCGCGTCCTTGTAGCCAAACACGTTGCTGATGTTGGGATCAAAAACGAAGCTTCCCGTTTCCTTTGACATATTGTAAAAGGAATTGGTGTTGTCGTTCGCGCTCATCCTTGACCGCAAACCCACTTCCAATGTTGCCTTTTTGGTAATTGGCCAGGTGTAATCCGAGTTCAGGAACAATGAATGACGTTTGTTGTCACGAAGGTTCTGCTGATTACGCATTAAACTATCGATATCACTTTCCTGATTGTAATACGATTCCCCGTCCGATTCTCCCAGCGAATAGCTGGTTGTGAATGTCAGCTGATGATCCTTTTCATCGAACTTCTTGCGGTAGTCGAAACTGAAATTCAAATTTTCGCCATTTCCTTTGCTGTTGTTCAGGCGTTTGAAAACTTCCGCTGCATTACCCGACGAAAAAGTTGTTTCGTTTAGCAAATTGCTGCTATTACGGCTCTGGTCGCGGGAGTAATTCACGCCCAGCTCCATGGAATTTTTATCATTGAAATCATAATTCACACCAATGCGGCCAAATGCATTTTTACCCTTGTTACGGCCTGTTCCTGTTTGTTCAAGATGCGAAGTGTTGTCGGAGATGAAGTTATCGCGGCTCAGGTTTCTTTTCCAGGTCATATTCCTGGTTTGTCCGCTTAATGATGCATTTAAGCCAAGTTTCCCCAGGCGATAGCTCAGGTTACCGGATGCATTATTGTTGTTTCTATTGCCAAGGCTTGCGCGCAAGCCGCCATTTGTGCCCCTTATTTTTGTCTTTTTTGTAATAATATCAATAACTCCAGACGCGCCTTCGCCCTCGTATTTTGCGGATGGCGTTGTCATTACGTCAATGCGTTCGATGAGGTTTGCCGGGAAAGATTGCAGAATGGTAGGAAGGTCGCTGCCATATAGGTTTGAAGGTTTGCCGTCGATCAGCACCACCACATTTCCTTTACCCCGTACTTGCGGATTTCCGTTTTCGTCCAGTGAAACCGCAGGCACTTTTTCGAGCAGGTCACTTACATTGTTGCTGGTTGCCAGCATATCCTTGCCAATGTTGACGATCTTCTTGTCGATGTCATCCACGATCATGCTCTTTTCCCCTTTCACAATCACCTCATTCAGCTTTTGTGCAGCCGGCAGAATGGTTACATTACCCAGGTCGAGCAGGTTAGCTTCTGCCGAAACGTTGATATTGGGGACAAATAGTGTTTGGTAACCCATATTGGTCACCCGCAAAACATATTTCCCAGGTGTCACATTAGCGATTGTAAAAACGCCGTTTTCATCCGCAACGCTCCCGCCGACCAGCGCCGAGTCTTTCGACATAAGCAGCGCAACCGTCGCAAAGCTGACGCCCGCATTGCTTGGGGATTCGATAATTTTCCCCACCAGTTTGCCACCGTCTACGTACACGTTTTTTGAACCAATAATAGGATTCGCAGTGACATTAGCCGAAGTAAAGGGGGAAAGATTTATTAATAACAGAGCGAGGAAATGAAGAAACGGAGTTCTTTTCACGGGTATAGGTTTTAGATTTTTATTAGGAGTTAAGTTATTTAAAAGGTCAACGAGGCGTGTGTTTTGGATAAAACCGGGTTCACGAAAAGTTAACCGGTCCATCCAGGCAGGAACATTTGTAACGCGCGCCTTATCTGATTAATTACATAAAATTATAAAAAAATTAAGAATACTATAGGTTCGGCGTTTGAGAGTTGGCTATTGCTAGTTTGTTATAGAAATTAATGTTTCGATCTTTACCTAATCAAATTCAACATCAGCACTATGAACGTACAATTTGTATCAAACTCGAAAGGTAAGGTCACCGCTGTCCAGCTACCACTGAAGGACTGGCAAGAGGTTGAGCGCAAGCTTGAAGCTTTTGAAATAGCCTCTAGCATTAAAACTGGATTTGAAGAGGCAAAGCAAATCGAGAATGGCAAATTGAAAGCCACAACATTAGATGAATTCCTCAATGGGCTATGAGATCATTGCAACCCCACATTTTCAAAAGGATTTCAAAAAACTGTTAAAAAAGTACCCTTCGATACAGTCTGACATCGTAGCGTTATCAGAAACGCTTCTTAGCAATCCAACAGCAGGCAATGAGGTTTTCAAGAATTGTTACAAGCTCCGTTTCGCCATCAAGAGCAAAGGGAAGGGAAAAAGCGGAGGCGGGAGACTGATTACTTACGTTAAAATTACCAGTCAGCGCATCTACTTACTGACTATCTTCGACAAATCCGAAAAAGAAAATGTAACGGACGCTTACGTGAAACAGCTGTTAAAGGAATTACTTGTGCTATGATATCACTATTTACTATAGGACAGATGGAAAAGAAAAGAGTAATCACTTTCTATAATGATAAAAGCGAACCTTATTTCCAGGCGATGCTTGATGGTATGAAAGAGAGTCCGGCACAGCGGTTTGTAACTTTTTTTGAAAATAAAACAAAAATGGATGAGTTTTTAGGATTGGTCAAACCCAAAGGAGCTCCCCGCACACTCACAATAAAAAAACCCGAATGGATTTAGTTCATAAATAAAAATCCTGCAACCGACTGAGGCTTCTTCTGAAAGATCATATTTTTGCAGGATGTATAAAATTCTTATTTCCCCTATACTTTTCCTGTTCGATGCTGAACGCATCCATTATTTTGTCTGCGAACTGCTGCGGTTCGCTTTTAGAATCCCTTTTGGACCCCAAATTTTAAGATCACTTTATACTTTCGATCACCCCGACCTGATTCAGGAAGTGGCCGGACTGAAATTTCGTAACCCGGTGGGATTAGCGGCCGGTTTTGACAAAAACGCGGAAATGGTCGACGAGCTGGAAGCATTAGGCTTTGGTTTTATTGAAATCGGAACGGTTACGCCGCGGCCTCAGCCTGGAAATGAGAAGCCAAGATTATTCAGGCTAAAAAAAGATAAAGCGCTCATTAACAGGATGGGTTTCAATAACAAAGGTGCCGCAGTTGCTGCTGCCAAGCTCGCAAACCGCAAATCAAAGATCCTGGTAGGAGGAAATATCGGAAAAAATAAAGATACCCCGAACGAGCAGGCGCTGGATGATTACCTGATCTGTTTCAGACAATTGTTTGATGTGGTAGACTATTTTGTAGTCAATGTAAGCTCGCCCAATACGCCAGGGCTCCGCGACTTGCAGGAAAAGGGGCCGCTTACTGAGCTGCTCCGCGAACTCCAAAAAAAGAACACTGAAAAATTTAATCCCAAACCTATATTTTTAAAGATTGCACCTGACCTGACGTTTAGCCAGCTCGATGATATTATTGACATTGTAAAAGAAACCGGCATCGCGGGCGTTATCGCTACCAACACCACGATCAGCCGTGCGGACCTGCGCACAAGTCAGGCGGAAATTGCAAATGCAGGAGCAGGCGGGTTAAGCGGAGCGCCGCTTGCACACCGTGCGACGGAAGTAATTCGTTACATTTGTGATAAGTCGAATCACGCATTTCCGGTTATTGGGGTAGGAGGGATCGGCTCGGCGCAGGACGCCATCGATAAGAAAAATGCAGGGGCAAGCCTGTTGCAGCTTTACACAGGCTTTATTTATGAAGGGCCCGGTTTGGTGAAAAGCATTTGCAAATCGCTGGTCAGAAGATAAGAGTTGATACACGCATCCCAAGAATTGAAGATAAATGTCAGTAAATAAGCTAAGGGGAAATACTCAGCGCCCGAAAACAACAGAAGAAACATCCAGTCCAGGCTTTCGCATATCGTTAGATTGGAACCATATTTTTTCCAATCCAAAGAATATTTTGGCCTGGGGCACCTTTTTCATCGTGCTGGGGCTGATCATGGAAATTTCTTTCCTTTCATACATTATCACCGGCCTTTCGGACCAGAGCGTGATCGATGGCCTCGGCCATGAATCCATCCGCGACGCAGGGCGCCAGACGCGCAACTTTTTTGGCGTGCTTGGAGCAGTTGTCTCTCATTTTTTCGTGTACAGATGGTTTGGCGTAGGCGCACTTTTGCTTCCGCTTGTGCCATTCATTGCAGGCTGGAAAATGGCTTTTGGAAAGGAACTTTTATCATTGACCCGAACCACTAAGGAAGTGATTTTCTTTACATTATGGCTGAGTGTCATGATGGGCTATGTGGTGCTGATGAGCGATAAGGAAAACACATTAAGCTTTGTTTCGGGCGGCATAGGTTACACAATTAACGTCGTGCTCTTCGACTGGCTGAAATGGGGAAGTGTTATCCCGATCATTTTCGCCATGTTCGTTTTCGCTGTTTTCTTTTACGATGCGAAATCAGCCTATGAAGCCTGGCAGTTGAAAAATGCAAGACCGGACATTGTGCCCGAGGCGAAAGAAAATAATGTAGCACCCGGATCGGAGGAAAAGGTTGTGGCTGAAGAAAGAACTTTTACTTCCGTTGTCAATGATACATATGACGATGAAGAATTTGAGGAAAAAGAGCCTGTAAAAGAGACGGTTGAGTTGGAAACGGTTTCAAAAGTCGAGGTTGTTCCTGATGTTGCCCCCATTATCATTCCGGTTGCGCCTGTCGCTCCTGTGGCGCCGGCGCCGGTTGCTCCGCTGAAACTCGAACTTGAAGTGGAAGACACGACGGATCATTCCAATGGACAGGCAGAGGAAGCGTTTGAAGATGAGGACATTAATGCGACGGTTCTGCGCGAATTCGGTCAGTATGATCCGATGCTCGATCTGCCGACTTATCAGTTTCCAAGCATAGGATTGCTGAATGATGCGGTGGATAACCAGCATGAAAAAGTAAGTCAGGAAGAGCTGGAAAGTAATAAAACGAGGATTGTTGATACGCTAGGAAGTTACGGGATCAACATTTCGAAGATTAAAGCTACAATTGGGCCGACTGTAACATTATACGAAATCATTCCGGAAGCCGGGGTCAGGATTTCTAAAATCAAGAACCTGGAAGGCGACATTGCTTTGAGCCTTGCGGCGCTTGGGATCAGGATCATTGCTCCTATGCCCGGCCGGGGAACCATTGGGATTGAAGTGCCTAACAAGAACAGGGAGACTGTTTTTATCCGTTCGGTCTTGTCCAGCGACAAATTCATGAAGGCGAATTACGATTTGCCGATTGTGCTGGGTAAAACCATTTCCAACGATATCCACATCGTCGATCTGGCGAAAATGCCTCACTTACTGATGGCCGGAGCAACCGGACAAGGAAAGTCTGTGGGATTGAATGTGATCCTTGCTTCGCTGATTTATAAAAAGCATCCTGCCGAGTTGAAATTTGTGCTTGTGGATCCCAAGAAGGTTGAATTAACATTATTCAACAAGCTGGAAAGACATTTCCTGGCAAAGCTGCCTAATGCGGAAGAAGCGATCATTACCGATACCAAAAAGGTTATTTTTACATTGAATTCATTATGTATAGAAATGGATTCGCGTTACGATCTGCTCAAAGAAGCATCTGTTCGTAACCTCAAAGAATACAATGCAAAATTTGCCCAAAGGCGTTTAAATCCTGAAAAAGGCCATCGCTTCCTGCCTTACATTGTCCTGGTTATCGATGAGCTTGCCGACTTGATGATGACAGCTGGTAAGGAGGTAGAAACGCCGATTGCCCGACTTGCACAGCTTGCCCGTGCGGTGGGAATTCACCTGGTTGTTGCTACGCAACGTCCTTCTGTTAAGGTTATTACCGGTCTGATTAAGGCCAACTTCCCCGCACGTTTATCATTCCGCGTAACGTCCAGCATCGACTCCCGCACCATTCTTGATATGGGTGGCGCCGAACAGCTCGTGGGACAGGGTGATATGCTGCTGGCGATCAACTCGGAAGTGATCCGTTTACAATGTCCGTTTATCGATACGAGGGAAATTGAAGACGTCTGCGAATTTATCGGCGCACAGCGAGGCTACGATGATGCTTATGCATTGCCGGAATATGAAGGCGAAGATGCAGCCGAAGGCAAAGCCGACCTTAATCCCGACGATTTTGACGGATTACTGCCAGACGCCGCCAGGCTTATTGTCACACACCAGCAGGGGAGCACGTCGTTGATCCAGCGCAAAATGAAGCTCGGCTACAACCGCGCAGGCAGGATCATGGACCAGCTCGAATTACTGGGTGTAGTCGGTCCGTTCACCGGAAGCAAGGCGCGCGACGTCATGTTCCACGATCTGAGCGGCCTGGAAGAACATCTTCGTGTGAGAGGCTTACTCTAGCCCGTTAAACCATCCTCATTGCAATTGGTCTAAAATTTGTAACAGGACTGTTTTACACCATTTTATTTAACATACTAAGAACCAAACCTTTTAATATGAAAAGTTTCAGAATAAGCGCTTATTTCTTTGCAGCAATGGTTATCTCGGGCTTGTCAGCAACATCGGCAAATGCACAGGGAGACAAAAAATCGTCGGCCATTCTGGAAGCAATGAGCAGTAAATATCAGAAGATCAAATCCTTCAAAGCAATGTTCACTTACACACCGGAAGGTGGCAAGCCGCTGAAAGGGGAAGCGACGGTGAAAGGGACAAAGTTCAGATTGAAAATGGCTGGCCAGGAGATTTTCAATGATGGAAAGCTGATGGCCACTTACATTAAAGAAACCAATGAAGTGAATCTTCAGGATTTTGATCCGACAGCCACCGGCGACCTGGATCCGACTAAAATTTACACGGCATATAAAAAGGGATTTAAATATGCTTTCTTGAAAGAACAAAAAGCAGGCGCCAAAACGCTGGAAGTGGTGGAATTAACCCCTACCAAGACAGAAAGCCAGGTGAATAAGGTGCAGATTGCAGTAAATAAGGCAGATAAGTCTATCAGCAGCTGGACGATTTTCCAGAAAAATGGTCAGGAAGTCACTTATACATTGAATGATTTCAAGCCGGACGTGACAGTTGCCGACAGTTATTTCGCATTTAATGCAAAACAATATCCCGGAGTCGAAGTTGTCGATTTAAGATAAGTTTGTCAATACTACAAAGCAAGGCGGCGGAATCATTTGATTCCGCCGCCTTTTTCATTTATAAGCAAATTGTGCACTGATTATCAGTTAACAGCCTGATGCAAATCTCTGTATTTTTTGATCAGGTTGTGTGACTCCAGCAACTCCGCTTTCTGGTTGGCAATGATCTGTCTGATATTTACGGGCAGATCCGTGTCTGTTGCTAATGCGTCGTCATATGCTTCCTGGGCAGCATCTTCGCCATACTCGCAGCTTTCAAGAACCGAAGTCCGGTCATGGCCTGTGAATGTTGCTTTGATATCCATCCATACTCTGTATATTTTTCCTGAATTTGTGGTGCCTGTTGCCACTTCCCCGCCCAGCGATCTGATCTCGGCACTCAGCTCATCTATATTCTGACGGCTTTCGTTCGCCATCTTTTGAAATATCCCTCTCAGGTCAAGGTCGATGTCCTCAACTTCGTCAACTGCTTTTTCGTAACCGTCGATACGGTCGTTGTTAATTTTTATCAGGTCGTTCAGTACTTCAACAAGATTTTCATTGGTTTCCATAACTAAGCTATTTTAAGTTTGTGATAAGTATCTTTCCGTATTTGAAACGAACCTTAAAAATGCTGTGCCATGTATCCGTTGTATACTATAAATGCGCTTAACCTGTATATGACAGGGAATCAAAAAACGTATATGTAGCCCTTTTTGCACGAGTCAGAGTAAAAAGCCCACCTTGATCCCTCCCCAGCGATGGTCCATTCCTGTTTGAAATTCCTTGGTCAGGAATGATTGATAGTATTCAAGGTAAATGCGCCAGCATTGGATTACTAAGCCAAAATTATCCTGAAAAGTCACGCGGTTCATTTGCGAACCTTTTAATGTATAGGGGTTGTGCGAAGAGAACAAGCCGCCCTGCAATGTTGCGTCATAGGCATTGAAGCCGATCAATGGCTGATTGTAAATGTAAAATTGCAAGTTCCGGGCCAATTGCACAGGCGCGTCTTTGAATGGTGAGTCGAATTTTCCAAGTCGCAAAGTGAATCCGGCCTGCGCTTTATTATTTAATGTCCCGATCTGCACTTGCGTTTCCGTATTCAAAGCAACGGCGTTTTTGAAATTAAATACCTGCTTTTGAAACTGAATCTCGTAATTAAGCACCATATCGTTTTTGATCTGATATTGCCAGCCTTTGGGATCGCGGTCACCTGTCCATGAATGTATTTTCTGCTGCATTTTTCCTGCAAAGGCTGCTGGCCCGATCATCCCCGTACTAAGAATAGCCACCATACGCGTTTTACTGGCGGTGTCTACTGAGATGCGGAAAGATTTGAGCATTATTGCTCCTGCAAACGGACGGTCATTGTATAAAATTGCATCGCTCGAAATGCTTGTTGGCGTAAAGCCATAATGTTCAAAAGCCAGCCCATAATGTGTGGACCGGCCTTTTTGAAGTAAAAGTTTGTTGAGTGGATTCTTGCTTAACCCTGGTGTGACAACTTCAAAGCTGTAACCCTGCGTGTAATAATAATCGCTTTTGGCAAAGAAATCATTGTCATAATGCAGCCGGACGTATTTATCGCCTGCTACATTCCGGAACGAGGCCGTTTGATCAATGCGCTGGGCTGAGCCGGGTTTTGGAATAAAAAAAGAGGCAAGAATAAATATTTTGAAATATCGCATCATGCCTCATATACGCTATCGCTGTGCATTTAGACCTGATGCGCCAGCAACGACTTTACGTGTTGCTCACTCGGGGTGAAGAGCTTCATTTCCTCCACCTGCTTGTTAAGGAACCTTTGGATTTTTCCGTTTTCATAAGCCCGGAAAACCGCCGGATGGACGTAATATTTTTTACATACCGTCCGGGTATTTCCCAAATGTGCCGCCACCACGTCCAGACAAGTGTTTAATGTCCTGGTAAGCTGCCGCTGGGTTTCGGATTTTTCCTGATGGCTCAGATACTCGAATGCAGTGACGGTGCCCATCCAGGTCCTGAAATCTTTTGCGGAGAAATTAGAACCCGTGTATTTTCGAATGTAGTCATTCACCTGGCCTGCATTAAGCGAGCAGCGACCGCCATTTTCCTGGGTGTATTGAAAGAGCCGTTTTCCGGGCATTTCCTTGTATTGTTTTACCAGTCTTGCCAGTTGCGTGTCCCTCAGTGTAATGTCTTGCTTAACGCCTTTTTTTCCTGTAAACATAAACCGGATTGTGCTGCCTTTCACCGTTGCGCATCGCGCGTCAAGTGTTGTGATGCCCGAAGAACCGTGCTTCAACTTATAACGCTGGTTACCCACCCGCATACAGGTTTTGTCCATAAGCTTGATGACCAGGGCGATGGACTTGTTCAGGTCAAAATTATGCTTGCGAAGATCGTGTTCCACCTGTTCCCTGAGCAAAGGAAGTGCTTCCGAGAATGTCAGCAGGCGATAGTATTTGGTTTGATTCCGGATCAGGTTCCAATGCGGATGATAGCGGTATTGCTTGCGGCCAGCTTCATCAATGCCCGTCGCCTGAAGATGCGCTTCCGGGTCTTCACTGATCCACACTTCCCGCCATGCCGGTGGCAACACCAGCGATTTGATCCTTTTGATCTGTTCTTTGTCCTTTGCCCTGTTACCGTTTTTATCTACATAATAAAAACGCGGGGATTTCCCTTTTCGCAGAAAACCGGGCGCATTGCCAGACTGAATATAATTTAACCCTGCCGCAGCGGCTGTAAGGGCAGGATCTTTTCTTAATTTTTTAATTTGTTTTGCAGTGATGACGGGAGCTTCCGTCAACGTCCCAACTGCTACGGCTACCGACATATAGTGTACTTTAGACTGTGTGTCCGATTATATTAAAGTAATACCAGTCTGAACGGAGCCGATTTTCAGTTTACAATGAGGAACATTATACTCATTTGAAATATTTCATTCAAAACTTAGCGGGTTACGGGCAGGAAAAGTGTAAACACCGAACCTTTACCCAGCTCTGAATGCGCGGTAATAAATCCTTTGTGGTTTTCGGCAATCTTCTTGCAAATGGCCAGACCAATGCCCGTTCCCGGATATTTATGCGCGGGATGAAGCCTTTGGAAAACATCGAAGATCCGGTGCTCATATTCCTTTTCAAAGCCGATTCCGTTATCTTCAAATGCAATGCTGTAAAAGTCTTTTTGCGGCGAAATGATGTCGTTAATATCGCTGCCTTTAACAACACTCAGTTTAACGCTGATCTCCGGGTTTTTGCCGCTTTCCGTAAATTTGATCGCATTACTGATCAGGTTCAGGAAGAGCTGGTGGATTTGAAACGGGATCACCTTTAATGTGGGCAATTCTTGTGTCTCGATCGATGCATTACGCTCTTCAATGTTTTCGCGCAGTTCCCGCAGCACGTTGTTGAGGACAGCATTTAAGTCAATTTCTTCAAAAACCTTCTCCGAATTACCAGCCTTGGAGTAGGCGAGGATATCTTCTATCAGATTCTGCATTTTCTCGGCTGCGACACGCATGCGCTCAACCGAATCTTTCACTTGTGCAGACAGATCCGGATCTTCCCGGTCAAGCACCTTCGAGGCAAATATCTGGATCTTTCTGAGTGGTTCCTTTAAATCGTGCGTACTGATCCAGTTGAGGTTAGCCAGTTCCTGGTTAGCCGTTTTCAGTTCTTCGTTCAGCGCACGGTTCGCATCCTCCTGGGTTTGGATTACGCGGTAATTAATGTGCTTTTGTAATGCATAGGCAAATCCCGACGCCGCATGGAGCTCCGATTTACGCCATGGCGCACTCTGATTTTTCACCACTTCCATCCAGCGTTCAAAAGATTTCCGGGGCGAAAGGCGCAATCCTTCCTCGTTGGGCAGCACCGCCTTATCCGGGTTTCCAGCCCAGTTGATGGTTTCAACTTTCTCCTGCCGCATCCAGATAATGCCATCGGCATTTCCTGGCAATGCATGATATACGATTCCGGCCGCTTGTTGCGAAATGGCATGGGCATCCGGATATTGATCGCTCAGGCTGTGGGTTGCCAGGCCCTGGGATTTGTATTTGTCGGCAAGAAAATGGAACAGATTAACCAGCTGCTCATCTACAGGCGTAATGCCGTTTTTATACAGTTTATTATTATAAAAAATAGCAGCACCCGATGCATTAGCGAGTTTTAGCAGCGCATCCGAACTATGATATTCTTCAAAAAACTGGTTGTTCTCGTGCAGGTTCGCGAGCATTTCTGTCAGCGATCTGTCCACATTCTGTGTTACCTCAAATTCTTCGGCGACTTCTCTCACCGAAATTTGTGAAGTAAGAAAATGCCCCTGCAGCAATGCAGAAAGCCTTGTATAATGTGGTAATGTCTTTGCTGAATAATGATGGCAAGCTACTAACCCCCAAAGTTTCTGGTTTTGTAACAGGGAAATGGTCAACGTCGCGCCGACGCCCATGTTTTTCAGATATTCAATGTGTATAGGGGAAACGCTTCTCAGGATAGATAGGCTCAGATCCAACGATTTATTGGTCTTCTCGCTTGCATCGTCCAGGGTCAGGATGGGGACGGGTGTGTAATTGATGTCGGCGATCATCCGCAATGGGTTACGGATATAAAGCTCCCTTGCCTGTGCGGGAATGTCGGTATGCGGATATTTTTGTCCTGCAAAAGAAACGAGATCCTCCCGTTTGCTTTCCGCAATCACATCACCGTTATATTCAGCATCGAACTTATAAATCATCACGCGATCGTATCCCGTGATAGCGCGTGTTTCGGCGGCTATTTCCTGGCAAAGATCGTGCAGATAGCTCGTCTTTTCCATAATCGACACGAAAGTCCGTGTTTGATTGTAAAGGTTTGGTAAATTAATCGTCCCGTCCGGAAACGGCTCTAATTCAAGGACAAGCGTTTCATTGCTCTTATGAACAGTAGTGTTATACGGCACCTCGTTAAAGGAAAAAACGAATGGTTTTGCCGAATCTATGGCTTTGGAAGCATAGTTCTTAAAATCCTCGGCTTCCTGTTCAGGGAAAATGTCTGACAATGTCTTTCCCAAAATCGCCTGCGGGGCCAGCTCGATATAAGATCCACTGTTTTCGCTGCAAAAATCAATCAGATATGTTTGGCTATTGACGCCCAGCATAAAGCCGTGCGGTTGAATGCTTCCTGGTATATGGATGGGTTCACTTTCGCAGTTTGTCAAATTGACAAGATCGCGGTTCACGATGTCTTTGATGTTCATTCTTACTTTTCAATTACTGCTTCGTCAAGCCAATTGTCTATGATTGTAAATGTGTTTTCAGCACCTTGTATAATTTCCGCACTTTGCCCCGTCTCTTGTGCGAATCGGGCAAATGTTGAGATGAAAGATTTCCACATTGTGCCGGTTTGGTCTCCGTATCCCCAGAAGTAGGAGCATCCGTTTTCAGGGGTCAGGCCAAGCGTTTTGTGAATGTGTTTGTATAACATTCGGCCTCCTAATGTCGAGCCTTCAAGCACATACATAGCGCCTGCGTTTTCAGCAAGAGAAGAAAAAGAGAACCTGTAAACGGGCAATGCATCTATTTGTGATTGGGAAAAACCCGTAGCCTGCAAGTCCTTTATAATGAGGTGTGACCGTCTGCGCGCATCCAGATCGGGAAAAACGTCTTTGATCTGCGTAAATACAAAGTCTTCGCAGCCCACGGTAACCCCATACATGGCAGACAAATAATTTTGATAATCCGTAAGGCTGACCTTCTCAGCAAGAATCATTTTGGATAAATGATTCTCTTCTAATTTTTGGTGGCTGACCGCAGTTTGTTTTCTCAGACTTTGAATAAAAGACTCCTGATCGGAATGAAAACTAGGCACTTCATTCATAAACGGAAATAGAAATTCTTATAAAGCTTAATAATAGTCAAAAATTGTTCCATCCAGGCAAAAGTCTTTCCGGGTTACAAAAATATATAAACTTTTGCAAACGAATAAAATCTCCCTATCCGGTTGCGGTTGGCACAGTATTTTAACATTTATATACATTGTCACAAAAAAATGAAACGAATTATGAAAAAGATAATATTAAGCGGGATGATGTTTGCAGCATTGGCAACATTTTCTGCATGTAACTCAAATAAGGCTGAGGATAGTAAAGAAGTTGCTGAAGAGCAAAATGACGCAAAACTTGACGATACAAAGCTGGAAGATGATTCAGAATTCGCAGTTGCTGCTGCTGACGGTGGTATGCTGGAAGTACAGCTGGGCGAATTGGCCCAAACCAATGCAGCTAGCGCAGACGTGAAAAAATTTGGTAAGGATATGGCTACCGAGCATGGAAAAGCCAATGAAGAGTTGAAAGCCCTTGCTCAGCAAAAAAACATTACCTTGCCAATGTCGGTAAGCGACGACAAGCAGAAAAAAATAGATGAGTTGTCGAAGAAAAAAGGCGCTGAATTCGATAAAGACTACATTTCCTTCATGGTGGATGACCACAAAGAGGATATCAGCGAGTTTGAAGAAGCAGCAAGCGATGCCAAAGATGCGGAGGTGAAAGCCTGGGCAGCTGGCAAAGTGCCAACATTGAAACACCATTTGGAAATGGCACAAGGCATCAAGGATAAGATGAAATAATATCCGTTTGAGTATAGTTTGAGGAGCCGGGAACCCGTATTAGGTTTCCGGCTTTTTTGTTTCCAAACCATTGAATAATCAAAAGAAATACTGAATTTGTGACCAAGGATGGCGTTTTTACAGGTTTCATTTACGGCATTGGAAAGAAACATTTGTTAATTCCTTTTGCATCAGCTTATTTTGTCTACCAAATTAATAGAGTATTAGAAAAATGCGTAAGACTTTTTCCCTTTTCCTAAACCTGTTATCTCTGCTTGCCATCCTCTGCGCGGGCGAAACGGCTATTGCTCAAACAGCGGGCCGTCCCAACATTATATTTATCTTTTCCGATGATCACGCTTACCAGGGCATTGGCGCCTACGGGAATAAGCTGGTCAAAACGCCTAACATTGACCGCATAGCACGAGAAGGAGCATTGCTAACCAACAACATTGTAACAAATTCGATCTGCGGGCCGAGTCGTGCCACATTACTAACCGGAAAATATAGCCATACGAACGGCTATAAAAGGAATGACCGGACCAGGTTCGATACAAATCAGACTTTGCTGTCAAAAACCCTCCAGCAAAGCGGCTACCAGACGGCCTGGATCGGAAAAATGCATTTAAACAGTCTTCCGGCCGGATTTGATTATTGGAATGTGCTGCCGGATCAGGGGAATTACTACAACCCCGATTTTATCGGACAGCCTAATGATACGACGCGTTATAACGGCTATGTGTCGGACCTGATCACGAAATTTTCCGTTGACTGGCTCGAAAAACGGGAAAATGCCAAACCATTTTTCCTGATCGTGGGGCACAAAGCTACACACCGTGAATGGCTTCCTGACTTGCAGGACCTGGGCGCGTACGACAATGTCACATTCCCTCTTCCAGCTAATTTTTATGACGATTACAAAGGCCGGACGGCAGCGATGCAGCAGGATATGAGCATTGAAAAAACGATGCGGTTGAAGCAGGACCTGAAAGTGGATGTGGATTATGAGAATGATTATGCATACAATCGCTTCACGCCCGAACAAAAAAAGGTTTTCAAAGCATATTATGATAAAGTCGGAAAGGAAGTAACCGACAAAAAGCTGACGGGTAAAGCATTAACCGAGTGGAAATATCAGCGTTACCTGAGGGATTATTTCTCAGTGGCCAATTCGCTGGACAGGAACATTGGAAAGCTGCTGGATTACCTGGATAAATCAGGCCTGGCAAAAAACACGGTTGTCATTTATGCTTCCGATCAGGGTTTTTATCTGGGTGAGCACGGCTGGTTTGACAAGCGTTTCATTTATGAGGAATCGCTTAAAACGCCTTTTGTGATTCGTTATCCGGGTGTGATCAAGCCGGGCAGGAAAGTAGAAGATCTGATCGTAAATGTAGACTGGGCCCCGACAGTGCTGAACATTGCCGGTGCAAAAATCCCGTCCGACATTCAGGGAAAATCGTTTTTACCATTATTAAAAGACGAACCCTATGCAAAAACGCCCTGGCGGAAAGAAGCATATTACCATTATTACGAATTCCCCGAGCCGCACCATGTTTACCCTCATTTCGGGCTGCGTACAAGCCGGTACAAACTGGCCTATTTCTACGGCGGAGCAGATTCATGGGAATTGTTTGATCTGGAAAAAGATCCCACAGAAGGTTCCAATATTTACGGAAAGCCAGGCACGGAGAAGATTACCGCGGATCTGAAAGAAAAGCTGAAAGCGCTCATGAAAGAATACAAGGACGAAGAAGCGCTGAAAATATTAGCCGGAAGCAAAAACATTTAATTAAAATATTGTGTACAAACAAGGATACGACGCAATAGTGGTAGGGGCCGGTCCGAATGGGCTGGCGGCGGCTATCACATTACAGGAAGCAGGGCTGTCTGTAATGCTCGTTGAAGCCAAGCCAACCATTGGCGGCGGCATGCGGTCGGCTGAGCTGACACTTCCCGGTTTTGTACATGACATTTGTTCCGCGGTGCATCCTACGGCGGTTTTGTCGCCTTTTTTCAAGAAACTGCCCCTGAAAGATTTTGGTGTGGAAATGATCCAGCCGGAGTTCGCGGCGGCACATCCGTTTGATGACGGAAAAGCAGCCGTTTTGCACCAGTCGGTCATGGGAACTGCGGAAGGGTTAGGGATTGACAAAAAAGCATATCTCGACTTCATGCAGCCCCTAGTGGCGGAGTTGCCGGGTTTACTTCCCGATCTGCTCGGACCGCTGAAATGGCCAAAGCATCCGATCGACCTGGCCATGTTCGGGTTTAAGGCGCTTCCGCCCGCAACCTGGACACGTAAACTTTTCAAGACAAAAGAGGCAAGAGGATTGTGGGCAGGCATGGCGGCTCACGCCATACAACCTTTGCAGAACATAGCCACATCTGCATTCGGGATCATGTTGATGGCCGGCGCGCACCTGGCAGGCTGGCCAATTCCCAAGGGCGGAAGCCAGTCAATCGCGGATGCGCTGGCCGGTTACTTTTTGTCCATAGGCGGGCAGATCCAAACGGGTTTTGAAGTAAAATCACTGGACGAGCTGCCAGACGCCAAAGCAATTTTGCTGGACATTACGCCCAGGCAGCTTTTAAAAATTGCTGGAAACAGACTGAGCCCTTCCTATCGCAAACGGTTGGAAAAGTATCGTCATGGGATGGGTGTATTTAAAATAGACTGGGCATTGCATGAGCCTATCCCTTTTACAGCCGACGCTTGCAGAAAAGCCGGCACGGTGCATTTGGGCAATACATTTGAAGAAATTGCGCATGGTGAGAAAAGCATGGACCGGGGGAAGCATGTTGATAAGCCGTTCGTCCTGCTGGCGCAGCAAAGCCTTTTTGATCCGGGACGCGTTCCGGCAGGTAAGCAGGCGGCCTGGGCTTATTGTCACGTTCCCAACGGCTCGGATAAGGATATGACAACCATTATAGAAGATCAGGTAGAGCGTTTTGCACCTGGCTTTCGGGATACGATCATAGAAAAGCATACGATGAACACCGCACAAATGGAGGCCTATAATCCCAACTACATTGGTGGGGACATTAACGGAGGCGTCCAGGATATTTTGCAGTTATATTCACGGCCTACTTTACAGGTTTCTCCATATCGCACTTCCGCTGAGGGCGTTTACTTATGTTCATCATCCACACCGCCGGGCGGTGGCGTGCATGGCATGTGTGGGCATCACGCAGCCATACAGGCATTGAAAGATGTTTTCAAGATCGATGACATTACAACAGAGCGCGTAAAATAAATCGGAATATGAAGTTTTTGCAGACCATTTATATTGGTTTTTTTATTGGAATAATAATCCTTTCCATAACCGGCTGCGATAAAAAGCAGACTGCGGAAGAAAGGAAAACAGACAGCCTCGCGCATTGCATCGCTGATGGGATCCCATCCAGGGCATCGGCGATCAGAAATGCAAGCTACATTGCTGAGGGAAAGGGAGATACAACTGGAATGGTGTGGATAAACGGCGGTAAATTCCTGATGGGAGCCGACGAGTTTCCCGATTCCAGACCTATGCACGAAGTTACTGTCAATGGTTTTTATATAGACAAACATGAGGTTACCAATGCAGAATATGCAGCTTTTGTAAAGGCAACCAATTATAAAACAGTGGCGGAAAGGCCTTTAAATCCAGCGGATTATCCAGGCGTCCCGGTGGATAAACTCGTTCCGGGCTCCGCCGTTTTTACACCAACAAAAACAGCAGTTTCCCTGGATAACCCGCTGCAATGGTGGAATTACGTGCCCGGAGCCAACTGGGCGCATCCCGAAGGCCCATCATCCTCGATCAAAGGCAGAGAGAATTATCCCGTTACGCATGTCTCCTACGAAGACGCCGCTGCATATGCCAAATGGGCAGGCAAACGGCTTCCTACCGAGGCAGAATGGGAGTTTGCAGCACAAGGAGGCAAAGGGAACCACACCTATTACTGGGGCGACGAACTGAAACCCGGAAACAAATGGGTGGCGAACATTTACCAGGGAAGTTTTCCGGACAAAAACACCAAAGAAGATGGTTTCATAGCAGCCGCGCCTGTGCAGACATTCCCAGCCAATCCTTACGGTTTGTACGACATGGATGGCAATGTGTGGGAATGGTGCGAAGATCTTTACCGACCCGATTACTATCAGAAAAGCCCCAAGGATAACCCCAAAGGCCCTTCGGATAGTTACGATCCCGAGGAGCCGGGTGCAGTGAAGCGCGTGCAGCGCGGCGGTTCTTTTCTTTGCAGTGATGATTATTGCATTCGTTACAAAGCCGGCAGCCGTGGAAAAGGCGAGGTCACCAGTGGCAGCAACAACCTGGGGTTTCGCTGTGTGAAGGATAAAATTTAAGTTTTTCAGTCAAGATTCAGAAGCATGAGTATGCATTTTCTAACCGTTCCTGGTTTGGCCAGCTCGGGTCCGCAGCATTGGCAAACTATCTGGGAACAGCAATATCCGCAACGGTTCAGCCGCGTGCAGCAGGAAAACTGGGACTGGCCGGTAAAAGAGGATTGGGTGAAACAATTGGATAAACAAATCAGTGAACTAACAGGCCCTACCGTCCTCGTAGGCCATAGTTTGGGATGCATTACCATTGCACACTGGGCGCAGCAGCACAGCTCGGCTCACATTGAAGGAGCGCTGCTCGTTGCACCTGCCGACGCTGAAATGTCCAAGCGTTTGAACTTTGTTGTGGGATTTACACCGATCCCCGTTAAACCTTTTGCATTTAAAACGGTCGTAGTAGCGAGCACTAATGATATATACGCAACCATAGGCAGATCAAAGACATTTGCGGATAACTGGGGCAGCGAATTTATGAATATTGGAAAAAAAGGACATATCAATGCGGTTTCAGGTCTGGAAGATTGGAAAGAGGGTAAGGCAATTCTGGAAAGCCTGAGCGGTGTTAAACTTGCTGAATAAATTTTTATTTTATCTTCTTATCTTACAAATCAATTTTACCACTTAACAATCGAATGACTATGAAAAAAATGTTTGTTTTCGTTTTTGCCGGTTTGCTGTTCAATGCCGCTGCAATGGCTGGCCCTGATAAGAAAGCTGCTGACAAAACACTTACCGTTGACACAAAAAGCAGCACAATAACCTGGGGAGCCAAAAAAGTGACAGGAACGCATGCAGGCAGTGTGCCAGTAGAAAGCGGAACGCTGATCGTTGATGGTAACAAGCTGAAAGGCGGAACATTTGTAGCCGACGTAAAATCATTGGTTGTTACAGATGTTACCGATAAAGAAATGAACGGGAAACTAACCGGCCACTTGAAAAGTGATGATTTCTTCTCAGTAGAAAAACATCCTCAGGCTAAGTTGGTTATATCTTCTGTTACACCAAAAGGTGGTGATGCTTATGATGTAACGGGTAAATTGACCATCAAAGGCATTACTCAGGATGTGAAATTTCCTGCAACCGTGAAGGCAGATGCTAAAAAAGTGACTGCTGTTGCGAAAGTAACTGTGGACCGTACGAAATACGACATCAAATTCCGATCTTCCAACTTCTTCGAAAACCTGGGAGATAAGGCGATCGACAATGATTTTACATTGGATGTGAACCTGGTGGCGAACAAATAAGATAAGGTAATTTTAAGAAAAGTTTGTATAATCCGGCTCGATTCATTTGAGCCGGATTTTTTTTTTAACCAACCTATATCCATGAAAAGATTTTTTACCGGGCTTTCCATCAGCTTGCTATTGCTCTCAGGAAACGCTTTTGCCCAAAAAGAAAACAACCTTCCCGACTGGACCTTCGGCGGTTTCCAGCGCCCGGCCGGCGTAAACCCCGTCATTTCCCCCGATTCCACGTCCACATTCTTCTGCCCCATGAACAAAAAGCAGGTTGACTGGGAATCCAATGATACATTCAACCCCGCCGCGATAATTAAAAACGGCAAAATCGTTGTCCTGTATCGTGCGGAAGATAAAGCCGGAAGAGCCATCGGAAAGCGCACTTCGCGCCTGGGTTACGCCGAAAGCGAGGATGGGATTACATTTAAAAGACGCAAAGAACCCGTTTTATATCCTGCCGAGGACAACCAGAAAAAGAACGAATGGCCGGGCGGCTGCGAAGATCCGCGCGTGGCAGTGACCGAAGACGGCTTATATGTGATCATTTACACACAATGGAACCAGGACAAAGCGCGGCTCGGCATCGCGACTTCGCGGGATTTGTTGAAATGGGAAAAACACGGGCCTGCATTCACGAAAGCATTCAATGGGAAATTCAATGAAATCTGGTCAAAATCAGGCTCCATAGTAACCAAGCTGGTCGGTGATAAGCAGGTGATTGCGAAGATCAATGGCAAATACTGGCTTTATTTCGGCGAGGCCAATGTGAACCTGGCTTCCTCCACAGACTTGATCAACTGGACGCCATTGGTGGACAAAAACGAAAACCTGGTCAACCTGATTTCACCGCGCAAAGGCTTTTTCGACAGCAACTTAACGGAATGCGGCCCGCCAGCCATTGTTACTGAAAAAGGGATTGTCCTTTTATATAATGGTAAAAACGACAAAGGCGAAGACGGCGACAAGCGTTTCACGCCGAATAGTTATTGCGCTGGTCAGGTTTTATTTGATAAAAATGACCCTTCCAAAGTGCTCGACAGGTTGGACGTTCCTTTCTTTCGGCCCATGGAATCATTTGAAAAAAGCGGACAGTATGTTGCGGGAACCGTTTTCATTGAAGGAATGGTCTATTTCAAAAACAAATGGCTCCTATACTACGGCTGCGCCGATTCCCGCGTAGGAGTTGCTGTCTACGACCCCAAAACCAAAACCCCGGGCGATCCGCTTCCGTAAAGACAAGTCGCAGCGCGACGAAATATTGGTAGCAAAAACAATTTTTCGGATAAATGGCAAATCCCGGCAGGGATGTAACGACAGGCATTGTTCACGCCGTTACATCCCTGCCGGGATTTTCTTAACCGGTAATACATGGTTGCTACCGATATTTCATGCCTCTGGCATTTGCGATGCTATTCTGGCTTGCAAAGCTGCAAGTATCACTCGCAAATGTTTAATTTCTGCCGTTCGATCCATTGTAAGAGTAAAGGCGTATATGAGTAATAAAACAAAACAAACTTGTTACCTATGAAAACGTCGATGAAATTTACAAGCTTTCTTGCAGTGGCTTTAATGACTGCTTTTGGTGCATTTGCGCAGGAAAAATCTAAAATGGTGGGTGGAGCAGAAATGTATCCAAACAAAAACATTATCGAAAACGCAGTCAATTCAAAAGACCATACAACATTGGTTGCCGCTGTAAAAGCAGCAGGATTGGTTGAAACATTGTCAGGAACAGGCCCATTCACAGTTTTTGCACCGGTTAATGCAGCATTCGACGCATTGCCAGCAGGAACGGTTGATAATCTTCTGAAACCAGAAAACAAAGCAACGTTGACCTCAGTTTTGACTTACCACGTTATTCCTGGAAAAGTTGATTCTAAATCAGTTGCGAAAATGATCAAGGACGGAAAAGGAAAAGCAATGGCAAAAACAGCACAAGGCGCAGAACTTACGTTTTCCATGGACGGAAAAGACCTGATCGTTACTGACGCAAAAGGTAACAAGGGAAAAGTAACTATCGCAGACGTGTATCAATCTAATGGCGTGATCCACGTGATTGACACAGTTTTGATGCCTTAATGAATTGAGTTTGTGAGTTTGGTTGTGTAGAGTGGTTGTGATGTGGCGGGAGAGCTTAGGCTTTCCCGCCTTTTTTGTGCCCCATGCAGGTTAGTACAGGATAGTGCGACGGATAATTTTAGGAATTTTTGGATATTATTTTCTGCTTTTTTAAGAGTAGTTAACAAAAAAATCCCGTTGTTGTAAGGGAAGCCTATTTTTCAGAAGTCAATAAACCTATAAATACAAACCCAATGAATTCCAGATTTATCAGCGCCGCGCTTATGCTGGCCGTTTTATTGAGCATCGGAAGCCAGATTTCATGCGTGGCCCAGAAGAAAGAAAAAGGCTTCGTATCCATTTTTGATGGCAAATCATTAAAAGGCTGGGACGGTGATCCGAAATACTGGAGAGTGGAAAACGGGAATCTTGTAGGAGAAATCACGCCAGAGACCCTTTTAAAAACAAATTCATTCATTATCTGGAAAGGCGGCGAGCCCGCAGACTTTGAATTAAAAGGTTCGGTGAAGATCGCAACAGCCGGTAATTCAGGCATTAATTACAGAAGTGAACAGTTAACAGATGTTCCTTTTGCATTGAAAGGTTACCAGGCCGATATCGACGGAAAAAACAATTATACAGGCCAGAATTACGAAGAGCGCAAACGAACAACGCTCGCTTATCGCGGCCAGAAAACGACAATCAAGCCTTATACAGGCGAGAACACGCCAGAAGCCGTTCGTGCCGGCGTAAAAGGCAATGCATGGACAGGCCTGGAAGTGACCGGTTCATTAGGAAAGTCTGATTCTTTAAAGACATTGATCAAAAGTGAAGATTGGAACGAGTTTCACATTGTGGCTAAGGGAAACCGTCTGCAACATTACATTAATGGTGTGCTAATGAGCGATGTAACGGATAATGACACGGTTAATGGCAAAATGAAAGGCTTGCTTGGCGTGCAGGTTCACGTGGGCCCGCCGATGAAAGTGGAATACAAAGATTTGCGAATCAAACAATAGCGTACATGGCCAGCAATGGCCGGAATGACAGTAAAATGAATAAAATAGGATTTAATGTGCTAGCCTGGACGGCGGCGGTTTCTGATGATCTTTTTCCCATACTCGACCGGTTGAAAGGCATTGGTTACGACGGAGCAGAATTTTATCTGGGCCCGCAGGAATCAGCTGCTTATCAGCGTGTTGGAAATTACACCAAAGACATTGGCCTTGAAACCAGTGCGGTAATGACGCTTGGCGCGGATGAAAATCCGGTAAGCGAGTCGGTGGAGGTTCGACAAAGGGCTTTGGATAAAATCAAATGGGCGGTAGACCGGGCGCATGACCTGAATGCCAGGATCATTTGTGGTCCCTTTCACTCGGCGCATACTGTTTTTGTGAACCGACCTGCTCAGGATCAGGAATATGCATTGGCTGGCGAAGTTTTGCATGCCGCTGCTGATTATGCGGCTCAGGCCAACATTACATTCGCACTGGAAGCGCTGAACCGTTTTGAATGCTATCTGTGCAACACCATGGAGCAACTGCTCAAACTGGTGAAAGCAGCCGATCACCCGAATGTGCGCGCCATGTTCGATACGCACCATTCCAATATTGAGGAGAAAAAATACGCAACTGCGCTTCAAACCATCGCGCCCGTTCTGGCGCACGTGCACATCAGCGAAAATGACCGCGGAACGCCTGGCGACGGACAAGTGCTTTGGGACGATGCATTTTCTTCCCTGGCAGCAATCAAATATCAAGGCTGGCTCACGATTGAGGCTTTTTCAAGGAACGACCCGGATTTCGCCAATGCCATCGGCGTATGGCGCGAGTTTTCAGATCCTTGGGACATTGCCGAGAATGGCTACAAATTTATCCGCGAAATGAGCCTGAAACACGGTCTTTGATCCAAACAAAAATATTCCTGAACCATGCATAAAGTCCTTCAATCCTTGCTGCTGACCAGCATTGTCGCTTTTATTTTCTGTTTGAAAACAGCCAATGTGCGTGCACAAGATTTTGATGCGGAAATGTATCGGGTCGTTTACAAAGGCGATAAGGGGCCTGGCGCTGGAAAGAACATTGTTTTTATAGCGACGGATCATGAATATCGCGGCGAAGAATCACTGCCTGCATTAGCAAAAATACTCGCTAAAAATTACGGCTTCACCTGCACGGTTGTTTACGCGCTCGATTCCGCAGGCAACATTTTCCCGGGCGGCTCCAACATTAAGGGCCTTAATGTTCTGGAAAAAGCCGATCTGCTCGTCATGTTCATGCGCTTCGCCAGCTTTCCGGATAAGGAAATGCAACACATTGACGATTACGTCAAGCGCGGCGGCCCGATCGTAGCATTCCGGACTTCCACCCACGCTTTTGAAATTAAAAATAATCCGAAATGGGCACATTATAGCTGGGATTATAAAGGCGATAAGGCCAATTGGAAAGATGGTTTCGGCGAATATGTGCTCGGTGAAACCTGGGTTTCCCACTATGGCACCAACCACAAGCAATCTTCCAAAATCATTATTGAAAAAGGCCAGGAAGCACACCCGATCATGACTGCTGTGCGGGATATATGGGTGCAATCCGGCGGCTACACGGCCGAGCCGAAAGGAACAGTGCTCGCCAGAGGACAGGTGCTCAACGGCATGACGCCCACTTCCGAGCCCGACAAAACCAAAGAACTGCTTCCAGTTGCCTGGATCAAGGAATATCAGGTTGAAGGTGGCAAAAAAGGCCGCTCGTTCACAACTACGCACGGCGCTTCCGAAGATTTGCTGAATGAAGGCTTCCGCCGTATGGTGCTCAATGCAACATTCTGGGCGATGGGCATGGAAAAGGGCATCAAGCCTTCCAATGACATTGCTTTCGTAGGACCTTACAAGCCTACGACATTCAATTTTACCGGTTATAAGGCCAACGTAAAACCAAAGGACTTAGCGGGTTGGGACTCGCTCATTATGCCCGGCGAGATCATCAAAAAGAAGACAAAGTAATTTTTTGATTTATATAAAAATAAAAAGCATTTAATGTCTCAAACACTTCCATTTCGCTTCGGATCAGAGGTTTACACCTGGTTTATGAGCAACAACGGTCAAACGCATCAAGGCCGGCTGGGTCACATGATTGAAGTCATTTCAAAAGCTAGGTTTACGGGAATTCAACCCATTTTCACCTGGATGGGCGATTTGATCGATCCGGATAAGCTAGAAGCAAAGTTGGACGAACAAGGCATTGAGCTGGCGGCATTGGCATTGGCATTAGACTGGAATGAGTCAGAAGAAACGGAGCGCGAACGCGAAGTGGCGGATCATGCAATCAAAGTTTTGCAACGTTTTCCAGGTGCGGTTTTAAATACAGTACAAATCCCCACAGGTCGTCACGATCTTGCTGAACGCCAAAAGCGTCTTGTCAACATTGTAAACACAGTTTCACGACGTGCAGCGGATAAAGGTGTTCCATGCAGTTACCATCCCAATTCACCCCATACATCCATTATCCGCACGGCCGAGGATTACAAGATCGTGCTGGAATCGCTGGATTCGACGGTTACGGGCTGGACGCCGGATGTGGGCCACATTATCAACGGCGACATGGACCCGCTTTCGAAAATGAAAGAATATCAGTCGCTCATTAACCACGTTCATTATAAAGATTGGGACGGAAATCCTGAATTTACCTTAATGGGTAAGGGAAAAGTCGATTTGCTAGGCGTCACGCAATGGCTCAAAGACATCAAGTACAGCGGCTGGATCATTTGTGAAGACGAAGGAAAAGAAGCATTGGAAGATCCAGATTTCGTGACCACCCACGACGGCAACTGGATCCAAAACGACCTGATCCCAGCATTAAGATAGCATTATGCCAACGATAAAAACCAACGGAATAAACATGTATTACGAGGAAAGGGGCTCCGGCGAGCCGCTTTTGCTGATCATGGGCATTACCGCGCCCGGGTCAGTCTGGAATGTGCATGTGGCCGATTGGAAACACCATTTTCGCTGCATCATCGGCGATAACAGGGGCGTAGGACAAACCGACAAACCCGCAGGCGCATACACCAGCGAACAAATGGCCGATGACTACGCCGGTCTGCTGGATTCACTGGAATTGGAGAATGTAAATGTTGTGGGCTGTTCCATGGGCAGCACCATTGCACAGCAACTCGCCATAAGACATCCCAAAAAGGTCAAATCATTGGTGTTAATGTGTCCCTGGGCGCGCTGCGACGCATATGCGAAAGGTTTATTCCAGCACATTAGGAACAGCAAAGCGCGGTTCAGACCCGAGGAATTTAGCCTATACATTCAATTACTGATTTTTTCCAAATCATCCTGGGACGATCCCAGAAAGCATGAAGAGCTTGAATTGGGCAGAAAACAGGATGCAGTAAATCCTTATCCACAGCCTTTACACGGCTTGGAAGGCCAGGCGGCCGCTTGCATTAACCACAATGCGCTGAACGATTTGGCAAAAATAAATCAACCAACATTTGTAATAGGAGGCCGGGAAGACATTTTCACGCCCGTTTGGATGGCAGAGGAAGTCGCAAATGGCATCCCGAACGCTGAGCTTTTCCTTTACGACAAGCTCGGACATGCTTTTCACTTCGAAAACACGGATGATTTCAACCAGAGAGTGAGGGATTTTCTCTCAAAAACACATTAAAACGAGGTGATGAGCGCCTTTTTTATTTTTGAATTGACCTAATACAAAATGGAAAGTGCGGAGCATATAGATCAGGACTGGACAGACAAAGTATCCAATCACGCGCAGATAGGCGGAATTGAAACATCCGTTCTGGACAATGGCGCGGGAAGAGGAACACGCATTGCCTGGATCAACACCGGCGCAGGTTTACGCTTTAAAGTGGTCATTGACAGGGCGATGGACATTGCCGAGGCATTTTACAATCAGCATAGTCTGGCCTGGCTGAGTCACGGCGGCATCACTTATCCGCAGCCTTTTTCCGATAAAGGGATTGATTGGTTAAGAACATTCGGTGGAGGCTTGCTTACAACTTGCGGCCTTACCCACGTAGGCGGGCCGGAATCGGACAAGTTTGGGGACAGAGGTTTGCACGGACTGATCAGCAATTCACCCGCAGAAATTGTGTCGATCATTCAGCCCGAGCCACGAGCTGGGAAGTTGGATATGAGCATTACCGGCATTATCAGGGAAACCAAACCATTTGGCCCAAGTCTGGAACTGCGCAGAACCATTTCAGCAACATTAGGACAACCCGGAATCCGCATTCATGACGAGGTTACCAATAAAGGCAACACGCCGTCTCCGCATATGCTTTTATATCATTTCAATTTCGGCTGGCCACTGGCTGATGAAGGAACGAACATTCTCTGGCGGGGCAAATGGCATCCAAGGCACGGAGAAGAAAATGCCAAGATTTTTAAAGAAGGAAACGATTTCAAAAAGTGTCCTGCGCCATTGGACGATCACCTCGGAAGCGGTGAAGAAGTTGCTTTGGTGGACATTGAAGCAGATATTTTCGGCGACAGCGTTTGCGGACTTTACAATGAAAAGATCGGTCTGGCTGTTGGATTAAAATTCAAAAAAGAACAACTCCCCTGGATGGCTAACTGGCAACATTGGGGCAAAGGCGAATACGTCACCGGCCTCGAACCAAGCACGCATCCGTTGTCGGGTCAGGCGAAGGCGAGGGAGGATAAGACGTTGATATTTATTGGGCCTGAGGAGACGAAGGTTTATGATCTGGAATTGAATGTGATGACGGAGAAAGAGGCAATTGATGAGTTTATCTTAAATGTGAATGTTGCCTAGCGAAGCTCTGTCAGCCTGAGCGGAGTCGAAGGCGCGCTACTAACGAAGGCGTCTCGCTAGTGCCTTCGACTCCGCTCAGGCTGACAGAGGCAAGTTACAGGCTGACAGAGGCGAGTCACAGACTGACAAAGACTGATATTATTATTAATTACTAAACCAATTTATTAACCACAATGGGACTTTCGAGTATAGCTGAAAAGGCGTTAGAGCAGGGAAAAGGGATTTTGCGTTTGGCGCCGACCTGGGTGCCGCGTTCATTTTGCGTTCCCGGCCGCAGGATCAAATTACATCCGGACGATTATTATGTACTGGGTGGAGAGCGTGGCGGTATCGATGAGCGCTGGTTATCTTCTACTACTCCCGCGGAGAACGGGCCGCTGACAGGCGAAAATGAAGGTTTGAGCCAAATTGTTTTGGAAGATGAGTCAGGCGTTCAGAAAGTTACATTGCGGGATGCGGTGGAAGAGCTGAAAGGTGAAATTATTGGTGACAGACTTTGGGATCAATACAAAAGCTGGCCAATGTATTCCAAGTTTTTTGACAATATGGGCCCGCTTCCGCACCATATCCACCACAGAGACGAGCACGCCGCAATGGTGGGCCAGAACGGAAAGCCGGAAGCTTACTATTTCCCGCCGCAACTCAATAATCACGGTGGCGATTTTCCTTATACATTCATTGGAATTGCTCCCGGAACTACCAAAGAGCAGATCAAGGAGTGTCTGATGAACTTCACCAAGGGTGACAATAAAATCACGAATTACTCTCAGGCATTTCGTCTGGAACCGGGTACGGGCTGGGATGTGCCTCCCGGCATGCTGCACGCGCCGGGTAGCTTGTGCACGTATGAGCCACAGAAAGCATCGGATATTTTCGCAATGTATCAATCGCTTGTGAACGAGGCCGTTATTCCCGAGGAGTTGCTTTGGAAAGGCACCCCGCAAGACAGAATTGGCGATTACGACTTGTTGATGGAAGTAATCGACTGGGATTTGAATGTCAATCCTAATTTGATGGAGAAACATTTCATGCGTCCGAAACCGGTGAAAGATGTTGCCGAAATGGAAGCGGAAGGATATAGCGAAAACTGGATTTGCTACAAGAACGAAGCTTACAGTGCCAAAGAATTGACTGTATTCCCTGGGCAAACCGTAACTATTAAAGACGGTGGCGCATACGGAATGATCGTGATGCAGGGCCACGGTAAGTTTGGTGAATGGGACATTGAAACACCCGCATTGATCCGCTACGGGCAATTGACAAATGATGAGTTTTTTGTAACTGAAAAAGCTGCAACAGAAGGCGTTGTGATCAGCAATCCTTCCAAAACAGATCCAATTGTAATTCTGAAACACTTCGGTCCGGGAAATCCTGACTTAGTTCTTTAACCAATAAATTCTTAAACCATGCCAGAAAATAATTATCCTAAGCTTCACAATGCCACATGGCCTGGGATTGTGGGGAAAGGTTCTGATGAAGAGCCGATTATTTCTTTTGATACAATGCTTGAAAAAACGGCCTCCGCGGAAGTGGATGGCGTCCGTTTTGACGGCGTTGACTTAGGTCTTTTTGACCCGCATGTTGGTATTTATATGAACCAGGACGGCGGCGCGGAACGTCTGGCTGAAAAGCTAAACCGCCTTAACCTCGAAGTGGGAAGCCTTGTTGCGAACGTCTGGGCAGGTTCTGCGATGGGGACTAAGGAGGCAAAAGACACATTCGTAGAGCAGGTGCGCCAGGCTTGTATTTTTGGAAAAAAACTGCGTGACCTCGGGCTTCGCGAAGGCGGAGTAATCCGCGTTGACTCAGCTGCTTCTCCGGAAGTTTGGGCGGTTGATCCTGCTGCCAATACAAAGCAAATCGCTGAAACATTCCGACGCGCTTGTGACGTGGCTGCCGATTTTGGTGAAAAAATCGCTGCCGAAGGTGAGATCTGCTGGGGTGGAATGCACAGCTGGCGGGCGATGCTTGACACATTGCACGCTGTGGACCGTCCGAATATGGGTTTCCAGGCTGATATGTCGCATACATTCCTTTATTTGTTGGGTTACAATGCACCTGAACACCGCATTTTGCCAGTTGATTTCCAGTGGGGTGACCGCTTTGCATTAGAGGGAGGGTTGAAAAAAATGACTGCTGAATTGCGTCCTTATACATTCGATTTCCACGTTGCACAAAACGACGGAACGGTTCACGGAACCGGTTCGCACGATAAAACGGGCCGTCACTGTCTGGCAACCGATCCAAACGGCAGATTGGACATTACAAAAGACGCCGGATATTGGATGCGTGACGAAAATGGCAACATTACCAAGGCATTCCGTCACATTTGCTGGGATGGCTGCATGTTCCCGAACGAGGTGATGACCAACCAGCAAACCTGGAATGACATTCTTGCTGCGCTGATAAAAGTGCGTCAGGCGCATGGCTGGTATCAGGAAGATAGTGTTGTTTCTCCCATCGTTTAATCCGATTTGAATTCAGGAATATGTCAAATAAAAAAGAAATCAGGATCGCGTTGATCGGCACCGGGTTAATGGGCCGCACGCATTCCAATGGATATAAAAGAATCGGTGACTTTTTCCCTGAGCTGGAATATCGTCCCGTTTTAAAGGCAGTTTGCTCACGCAACGAAGAAAAAGTGCGTGCATTCGCTGAACAGTGGGGTTACGAATCCATCGAAACGGATTGGAGAAAGATCATCGAGCGTGACGATATTGATGCAATCGACATTTGCACACCCAATGACACGCATGCTGAAATCGCGATTGCGGCGGCAGCAGCGGGCAAAATGATCCTTTGCGAAAAACCATTGGCAAGAACATTGGAAGAAGCCAAAACCATGGTGGACGCCATTGAAAAAGCGGGTGTTAAAAACACAGTTTGGTATAATTACCGCCGCGTTCCTGCAGTAACATTAGCCAAGCAAATCGTCGATTCAGGCAAACTGGGCCGTATTTTCCATTATCGGGCCAATTTCCTGCAAGACTGGACCATCAATCCGGATGTTCCACAAGGAGGCGCTGCAACCTGGCGACTGGATGTGGACGCAGCCGGTTCCGGCGTTACCGGCGACTTGCTGGCACATTGCATCGACACAGCGATGTGGATTAACGGCGGCATCAAGGACGTTTCGGCTGTTACTGAGACATTTATTAAAGAACGCGTGCATTCAGCGAGCGGCGAAGTGAAAAAAGTGGGCATAGATGACGCCTGTATTTTCCACTGCCATTTTGATAACGGTTCATTAGGCCTTTTTGAATCAACGCGTTACGCACGTGGCCATAAGGCACTTTATACATTTGAAATCAATGGTGAGCATGCATCCATTCGTTGGGATTTGCACGATCTAAACCGTCTGGAATTCTTCGATCACAGCGACGAATCCATCGTCAGAGGTTGGAGATCAATTTTGGTAACAGATAGCGACCAGCCTTACATGAAGCGCTGGTGGATCCCCGGAACAAGCATTGGTTACGAGCATTCATTCATCCACCAGGCCGCCGACTTTTTCGAAAGCCTGGAATCCGATGAGCCGTGCCGCCCAACATTCAAAGATGCTTATGAAACCCAGAAAGTCTGCGAAGCAGTGCTGGATTCAGCAGCATCAAAGAGCTGGAAAGACACTAATGTGACTTGGGAAGGCTAATTAAAATCAGATTTCATTCTGTCCTACTAAATTTATTTTCCATTATCATAAAGCCCGGGGTTGAAACCCCGGGCAATGTTTTGTTTTTGAGGGTCTTGCATCCAGTATGTGCTCTTGACTTCTTTATTATCTACAAAGAATCCCAAAACAAAAATATTGCCCCCGGTTTCAACCGGGGGATTAAAAAAGAATGATGGAATCAATCCTCAAAGTCTCAAATCTCTCAAAATCATTTTCCGGTGTAAAAGCACTGGATAATATTCATTTCGAGCTGAAAAGGGGCGAAGTGCATGCTTTGATGGGTGAGAACGGAGCTGGGAAATCTACTTTTATGAAAATCCTGATCGGCTTGCTGGCGCCGGATTCAGGGGAAATTATTTTTGAAGGACAAAATTTAAAGAACAGCAAAGTCAGCGACACATTGAAAAAGGGCATTTCAATGATCCACCAGGAGATTCTGATCATTCCCGAACTGACTGTTGCACAAAATCTTTTTTTAGGGAGAGAAAAGGAAATTTCAGCAAGAAAAGGCTGGACATCCGGCTGGTTGAATGACACTTCCATTGACAGAAAAGCGGCAAGCCTGCTGACCGAAATGGGCGTCAACATTGATCCCAAAGCCAAAATGAAGCATCTGAGCGTAGCGCAAATGCAGATGGTCGAGATTGCAAAAGCGATTTCAAATAATGCAAAAGTGATCATTATGGACGAGCCCACATCGGCGATTTCCGACAAGGAAGTTGATACACTTTTCAAGATCATTAAAGACCTGAAAGCAAAGGGAGTCGCCATTATTTACATCTCACACAAGATGGACGAGATCTTCCAGATTTCGGACACCATAACCGTCTTGCGAGACGGAAAATACATTGCCACTAAAAACGCTTCCGAGTTGGATAAGCAGTCGCTTATTTCGATGATGGTCGGGAGGGAAATCAAGCATATGTTTCCGGAGTCCAATCATGCAAAAGGTGATCTGGCGATTTCAGTGAAGGGTTTGAGCAAAAAGGAACAGTTTACAGATATCAATTTTGAAGTTCATGCAGGAGAAATATTGGGGTTTGCAGGACTAATGGGCTCCGGGCGAACCGAAATTGCAAGGGTGATTTTTGGTTTGGATAAACAGGATGGGGGCGAAATTATCATTAAGAACAAATTAGTCGTCAACAAAAACCCGCGGCAGGCCATTGAAAACGGCATTGGCTATGTAAGCGAAGATCGCAAGGGCCTGGGTTTTATTCCGGGCATGTCGGTGAAAGACAACACCACATTAGCCAGCATGAACCGGCACCGAAATGGGATTTTCATCAATACAAACAGCGAGAAAGCATCCACCGAACAAATGATCGCTGATCTGCGCATTAAAACCGCTGATATGAACCAGAAAGTCACTTACCTGAGCGGCGGCAATCAGCAAAAAGTCGTCATAGGAAAGGTGTTACTGGCTTCTCCCGAGATCATCATTCTAGACGAACCGACTCGTGGTGTGGACGTGGGAGCGAAATTTGAAATATACAAACTCATCCGAAATCTCGCCGACAAGGGAATTGCCATCATCATGATCTCCTCCGAACTACCCGAAATACTGGGAATGAGTGACCGGATTCTGGTTTTATCAAAAGGCAAACAAACGGCCATTCTTTCAAGGGAAGAGGCGACACAGGAATTAATTATGAAATACGCGGTTGCATAGGCTTTTGATTACCGACAAACATTAAAAACAGCGATGGCCGAAAGCCGATCACCGAAGTAAACATGAACATTCTCCCAACCCGCCTTAATAAATTCAGTCAATACGGCATTTTCCTGGCCTTTACATTGATATGCCTCGCACTGGCATTCAGCACACCAAGATTTTTTACCGTTTCCAATCTCATGATCATCGGAACGCAGGTTTCGATCAACGCATTGCTTGCTTTTGGCGTCACATTCGTCATTATTACCGGCGGCATCGACCTTTCGCTCGGCTCCATGGTCGCCGTTGCGGGCGTTAGCGCAGCCATGTTTGCACATCCGGACACTTATCCTTTGCTTGTGCCTTTGCTGGCGGGCTTAGGCGCAGGTCTCTTTTTCGGGGCATTTAATGGTTTTGTCATTACAAAAAGCAAAGTGCCGCCCTTCATCGTGACCCTCGGCACCATGACCATAGGCCGTGGTTTAGCATTGATTTTAAGTAAAGGAAGGCCGATATCCAATTTATCCGATTCCTTCAACTTCATAGGCGGCGGTAATCTTTATGGCATTCCGTTCCCGATCATTATCCTGATCATCGCCTTCATCATCTGCTCCATTATTTTAAATAAAACCGTCCTCGGTCGCTACATGTACGCAGTAGGCGGGAATGAGCCAGCAGCGCGGGCATCGGGCATCGACGTTACCAATGTCAAAATGTGGGTATATACGCTTTGCGGCCTGCTTTCTGCTGTGGGCGGCATCCTACTCACTTCCCGGATTACAACCGGCCAGCCAAATGCCGGAGCAGGTTTTGAACTCGATGCCATTGCCGCAGCCATCATTGGCGGCACGAGCACATCCGGCGGCACCGGCACCATGACGGGCACATTAATCGGCGCATTGCTGATCGGTGTGATTAGTAATAGTCTGGATTTGCTGAATGTGACGTCTTATTATCAGCAGGTTGTGATGGGAATTATCATCATAGGCGCTGTGGTGCTGGATAGCATGGGTAAGAAGGATCGCTAGCAAGAAGCGCACTATTTAGTCAAATCCGAGTATTTACAGTTAAATCGAAGGTTTAGTTTGAATTAAAATACAATGATCAAAACTACAAAATACGTCCTGCTGGCAGCATTAGCACTTACCATTGCCAGCTGCAACCAATCCGGAAAAAGCGAAGGAGGCGAAACCGGTTCCGACAAAAAGTTTGTCGTCGGCGCAACCATGCTAAGCATGCAAAACGAATTCATCGTCAATGTTAGCGACGAAATGGAAGCGAGGGCGAAAGCGCTGGGCGTAGAACTCATCACCGTAGACGCCGAACGCTCCGCATTGAAGCAAGTAGAACAAGTCGAAAGTTTCATAGCCCAGGGCGTAGACGCGATCATTATGAACCCTTGCGAAGTGGAAGCCAGTTCACCGGCTGTAAAGCTTGCTACGGATGCAAAAATTCCCATTATCAATGTCAACTCTGAAACATCTGCAAAACCAACTGCGTTTGTCGGTTCCGACGACACAGAGTCTGCAAGGATAGCCATGAAATATCTTACTGAGAAATTGGGTGGAAAAGGAAACGTGCTCATTATGCATGGCTTCATGGGTCAGGCCGCACAAATCAAACGCGACAATGGCGCGAAAGAAATATTGAAAGCCAATCCAGGCATGAAGCTTCTTGCCGAGCAAACCGGCGAATGGGACCGCGCAAAAGCAATGTCATTAATGGAAAACTGGATACAATCTTACGGCTCAAAAATCAACGCCGTCTTCGCTCACAACGACGAAATGGGCATGGGAGCTGTTAAAGCCCTTGAAGCTGCTGGGTTGAAAGACAAAGTAATCGTTGTCAGCGTAGATGCAATTCCTGACGCTTTGCAGTCTGTTAAAAAGGGAGCTTTGAATGCTACAATCTTCCAACATGCTCAGCAGCAAGGCAGTAAAGCCATTGAGATAGCTGTGAAAGCTGCTAAGAAGGAACAGTTTGAAAGGGAGGTTTTGATTCCGTTTCAGTTGGTGACGAAGGAGAATGTTGGGGAGTATTTGAAGTAGACTTGCTTACTATTCTTTTTTATCGAAAAATACACTAAAATCCATCTTATCCAGACTTTTTTTAGCCTGTTCTAATTTCCTTTGAGAGAACGCATCAATCGCTGCACGTTCCTTTTCGTTTTTCGCAATAGAGCGGACTGTTTTAATTTTGCTTTCCATAGTGATGTGATTTAGTTTTTCACTTTTACAACAAATCCGTCATAGGGCCGGTTCAAGACGAATGGCTCACTCTCCGATTTGATCCTTCCAAAGATATCAAAGTCTTTCTGAAACGCACTTAACTCTCTGCTTATAATTATCCTGTACAGGCGGGTTCTTTGCATAGTACTTCCTTCAATATAAAGCACTGCTTTTGGATTTTCCTGGAAAAACAGAAAAATACTTTGAATGACGGTTGCCATTACCTTTTCCATATCTGCATTGTTGCTGACCGCCAAATCATCAAGCCTTGCATCCTCTTTTAAATCTCCAAAAGCCAGGTTAAACAAATCGATGCCATCCGCGTAACGTGTGAATGTAATAATTTTTGGAATTGTCTTTTTTTCGCTCACGCTGTCAAACAGAAATTCCAATCTGTCTTCACTAGCCTCAGTCTGGTAATATTCTGAATTCATGTGCTTCAATTTACTTTTCCTTGATACGGCGAAGCATTTCAGAGGTCACGCGATTCAAATAAAAAATTTTGCTGAAAGTAAACCCACCCTGAAAATCTCTTTTACTCCTAACTAAACCAGACCGTAACCAATCATTCTTTCAATGAATAATTTCAATATCAATCGCCGACATTTTCTGCATGGCGCTACGGCGGCGCT
Organism: Dyadobacter chenhuakuii; assembly: GCF_023821985.2. Lineage (NCBI taxonomy): Bacteria > Pseudomonadati > Bacteroidota > Cytophagia > Cytophagales > Spirosomataceae > Dyadobacter > Dyadobacter chenhuakuii. The sequence goes on from NZ_CP098805.1 coordinate 5,188,501, forward strand.
GGCGCTTTCTACATTTGGGGCGAGGGGGATGGATCTTATTAATCCTGCCAAAACGCTTCGGGTGGGGCTTATCGGGACGGGGTGGTATGGAAAAAGTGATTTGTTCCGGTTGATTCAGGTGGCTCCGGTGGAGGTGCTGGCGCTTTGTGATGTGGATAAAAACCAGTTAAATGAAGCGGGGAAACTGGTGAGTCAGCGGCAGAAATCAAAGAAGACGCCGAAGCTTTATGCCGATTACCAGAAAATGCTGGCCGAAAATGAAATGGACATTGTGCTGATCGGCACGCCGGATCATTGGCATGCGTTGCAGATGATCGATGCCGTGAAAGCAGGCGCGCACGTGTATGTGCAGAAGCCGATTAGTGTAGATGTGATGGAGGGGGAGGCGATGGTCGCTGCGGCAAGAAAGTATAAAAAAGTGGTTCAGGTGGGGACGCAGCGGAAAAGCACGCCGCATTTGATCGACGCGAAAAAGAACATTGTGGACGCTGGGCTGCTGGGTAAAATCTCACACGTTGAAATGTGCTGTTATTTCCATATGCGGAATAATGGCAATCCGCCGGTGGAGGCTGTGCCTGATTTTCTGGATTATGAGAAATGGACGGGCCCGGCTCCGCTGAGGCCTTATGATGGCCTGCCGCACGTGCGCTGGTGGAGGACATTTATGGAATATGGAAATGGCATTACGGGAGATATGTGCGTGCATATGTTTGACACGGTGCGCTGGATGCTCAAACTAGGTTGGCCTAAAAAAATCAGCTCGACGGGCGGCATTTATGTCCAAAAAGAAGGGAAATCCAATATTTCAGATACGCAATCGGCGATTTTTGAATATGATGAGCTGAATTGCGTATGGCAGCACCGCACCTGGGGAACGCCTAATAATCCCGATTATCCGTGGTCATTCACTTTATATGGCGAAAAAGGAACATTATGGGCAAGTACAATGGCCTATGATTTCATTCCCAACGGCAAAGGTGAGAAAATTCATAAAGATGTGGTTTTTGAAAAAGAGAAATACCCGGAAGATGTGACGGAAAAGGCCATTGAGCTTAATGCAGCACCCGCTACAAGGCTCCATATGCTCGACTTTTTGAGTGCGATCGACAACAGCAGTAAGCCCGTTGCCGACATTGAAGAGGGACATATTTCAACTGCCAGCTGCATTCTCGCAAATCTTTCCATGAAAACCGGGCGACCCATTGTTTATGATCCGGTAAAACGCGAAATTGTAGGGGATAGGGAAGCGAATGCGCTTTTGGCCCGCCCGTATCGGGATCCGTACAAGCATCCGGATTATAAGAAAGTTTAGCCCTGCAATAAAAGTTTGTGGTCCCTATAAATTCCCAGTGCATCGCGTCCGGCTCAACCCGGGCGCTTTTTTGTTTTACAACCATTTTTAATGCGTGCGAGTCTTACGTTTAGTAGGGAGGTTGTGCAAACGTTTGCATCGCTTTCTGTGCACTCCTAAGGCACTTTTTTTAGTATGAAAAAATGATTTTTTTAAACTTATATACCAAAAGAATTTGTTTATAGTTTATATGATATTGTTATCCGAACAATTAAACTTTTGCCCTCGGAGACTGTCAGATTAATACAATAACTAAACGTTCAAACAAACATGAAAACCATAGTGAAGTTGATGAAGTCCACCGCTGCGGTGGTCGTTGCGGGGCTCTTAATGATGGGATGCAGCCAGGCGCTGCAGACAAGTTACGATTACGATTCGTCTGTTAATTTAAAACAATTTAAAACCTTTAAAGTGGAGGCCGAACACAACATGGAAACGGACCCGCTTTTGGGAAGTGAATTGAACAGAAGAAGGCTTGGAGATGCGGTTGTGGAAGTGATGGAGGCCAAAGGATATAAAATGGACACCAAAAATCCCGACATCATTGTAAGGTTTATGACGGACGTAAAAGACCGTCAGCAAGTGCGTTCCAATAACATGTATTCACCTTATATGTGGTGGTACGGAGGCGGAAACAACATTTCGACCTACAACTATCAGGAAAGCCGTTTTATCCTGAACATTTATCAGAAAAACAGCGACCGTATGGTTTGGCAAGGCTGGGCATCCGGAAAAGTGAAAGCCCCTACCAAAAAAGAAGACCGAGAAACAATGGTAAAAAACACCATGACGGACATTCTGAGGACTTTCCCGCAGGCTACGTCAGATACGTATAGCAGGAATTAATAATCATTCTTGGGTGTGAAAACGAAAAGAGCAGCGATCGCTGCTCTTTTCGTTTTATGCCGGTGTAAGTTTTGGTTCGGAGATCAGGACGTCGAGCGGAAATCCTAGGCCTTTGTGCAGATTACGAATCATTTCAATTGACAAGCCTCGTTTGCGATTCAGCACCCGGGATACATTGCCCTTATTCCCCATATAAGGCACAAGATCAGTTGCTTTCAAACCCATTTCCTCCATTCGGATTTTTATATATTCAATGGGATCCGGCTCCTCAATGGGAAAATTTTCCTGCTCATATTTGTTGACCAACAGCACCAGCAGATCCAATTCCTTCGCTTCCTTACTGGCTTGGGGAGCATCAAAGAGTTCATCAATGCGTGCGATTGCATTGTTGTATTCTTTCTCCGTTTCAATCAATTTTAATTCCATGTGCTTCATATCGTTCCCGCGTTTATCTTGTCGTAATCAGCATGTGTGCCGATCCATTTGATCATAATCCGTTGATGCTCGAAGTTGATCCTGGCGATCAGGCGGTAATGATTGCCTTTAATATTAAATATCAATCTGTTGTCTGCTATTAGGTCAACGCTTCTGAAATCATTTTTAACTGCATTGAAGTCTTTCCAATCCGCTTTTCTGACCGTCTTGAACCATGATGTCAAATAAGTTTTGGAATCGGAGTGCGTGGTATAGAATTCTCTTAATATCTTGAAACTGATAACATTCATCTTGTGTGTATCGTTGAAACACAAATATAGGATCAAAAGTTGTCATAGTGGCAACTCTTGATCCTATATTTATTCATTTTAGGTTTTTACAAAGCCTCCCCATTCCGAAACTCTTCCGAGGCCTTCTTCACAATCGGATCGCCTGCATGGAGGTCACCAAACACTTCTACCAGAGAATCCACGACGGTTCCGCGCTTCACAGGAACCCATTCTGCTTTTTTGTCTTTTTCGCGGATGACGAAGACTTGTTCGCTGGAATAGACTACGGCGGAGGTCGGGACAAATAGGGTGTTGGTGGTGCGGGCTGAATTGAGTGAAACCTGGGCGTACATGCCGGCTTTGAGTTCGTTGGAGCGGTTATCGACGTCAAATTCGGTCATCATGGAGCGGTTTTCTTCGGATAATGTTCGCGAACTTCTGGCGTAAATGCCTTTGTATTGCTTTTCAGGGCTTGCTGAAACGGTGAAGGCGATCTCGCCTTTGGAAGGGATTGCATTCGACAGGTTTTCAGGGATCGCCAGGGTTAAGCGCAATTTTGTGTTGTCTTCCAGGATGAATAACGGTTTTGCGCCGCTTTCGCCTGGTCCTACCAATGCACCCGGGCTGATGTTCCGCTCTGTAATGATGCCGTCGAAGGGCGCTGTAACGGTCAGATATTTAGCTAGTTGTGATTTTGTTTCCATATAAGAGCGCGCGGCTTGCACATTTCCCTGGGCCATAGCCACTGCCGAGCTGTCGGTGATGGAGCGTGCTTTGGCAACATCCAGTTCGTTGAGTGAAACGGCGCCCTGGGTTTTGTTGGTGCGCAAAAGGCGGTTATAGGTCATGGAACTGGTCTGGAATTTGGTCTGACTTTCGTGTAACGCCGCTTCGGAAGCGAGCAGCTGCGCTTTGGCCTGGCTTAGTTCCGACAACACTTCCGGCGCTTCGAGCGTTGCCAGGATCTGCCCTTTAAGCACCATTGTTCCGCGATCCACATGAACCGTTTTTACAAAACCCTTTACTTTCGGATGAATGCTGACCTTGTTCCAGGGCTTCAATTCGCCGGGTAATGTCAGGTGTTTAGCGGGTTTCAGGCTTTGCACGGCGGCCATTTCCACCGCAGGTTCCTTCTCTGCTTTTTGCTCTTTATGCTCCGTCGTTTCGGCCTCCGAACTGCACGACATAATGCTAAAAGACAGCATTCCAATAATTAAAAACGATTTCAAGGTGTTCATAGAAAGGGAAGTTTGAAGTTGTTTGCGGAAAAAATTGCTTTCCGGATCTTCCGGATCGAGTGATAATGATTGAATGGATGCTTTTTTCTGGACCATTGTGAAAACGGCCGGAAGAATGAGCAGCGATGCCAATGTAGATGCGATAAGTCCTCCGATTACAGCTTGTCCGAGCGGTGCGATCTGGTCGCCGCCTTCGCCCATGCCGGAGGCCATCGGGATCATTCCGGCGATCATCGCGATGCTGGTCATCAGAATGGGCCGTATCCTGCTTCCGGCAGCTAAAATCACTGCCTTATGCGAGTCATTGAGCTGCAAACGCAGGTTTTCGGCATTGGTCACCATTAAAATTGCATTCGCCACGGAGACGCCGACAGACATAATCAAGCCCATATAAGATTGGAGATTCAATGTGGCGCCGGTGATGAGCAGCAGCCCAATGGACCCAACAACTACCGCAGGGATCGTTGAAAGCACGACTAATGATAATTTGAAGGATTGGTAAGTTGCCGAAAGCAACAGGAACATGATCACAATCGCGATGACAAGGCCCACTTGCAAGCTGCCTAATGTCTCGGTGAGCAGGTTAGATTGTCCTTTTAGTTCAACCAAAACACCACGCGGAGGCTCTCCCGCATTCTTAATGGCCGTTTGCACTGCTTTTGTGGCCGCGCCCAAATCTTTTTTGTGAATGTTCGCTGTGACCGTTACCAGACGGTTCGGGCCGGCGCGGTCGTATTCGCCGGGGGCTGTTTTTTCTGAAAAAGTGGCAACGTCTGCTAATAGGGGGTTGCTGACGCCGGTTTTCAAAGGGATTGTTCCAATGTCTTCAACAGAGGTCATCTGATATTCAGGGATTTGAACCTGGACTTGATAAGCCAATCCCTTTGCATCGTCCAGCCACAGATTTTTGTCTGTAAAACGGCTGGATGAGGTGGCTGCAACCATGGATCTGGCGACCTGGGTGGAGGTTATGCCCAGCTGACCCGCTCTTTCACGGTTGATTTCCACATTCAGCACCGGATATTCGAGTGGCTGAGCAATTTCAACGTCCCTCAGGAATGCAATGTGTTGCATTTCCTTTTGAATTTTCTTGGCAAATCTTCCTGCTTCTTCAACGTCCTTCGCAGCAACGCTAACCTCAATCGGCGTCGAGGCTCCCTGGCTCATGATCTTGTCGACAAGCTCAATGGGTTCGAATGAAATTTTCAATGCAGGGATTTCTTTTCCAATGCGTTCACGCAGTTTTTCCTTCAATGCATCCATTTTAACAGGAAAATCTTCCCGCAGCGATACCTGCAAAACGGCCTCGTGCGGCCCGCTGTTGAACACAAAAATGTTGGAAGTTCCATAGCTGGAAGGGACCGTGCCGACATATGCCGAGGAAATCTCCACATGCTCTTTGCCCACTTCCGATTTGATTAAATTCAAAACCTTCAATGTCGCCTGCTCGGTGCGCTCCACGCGCGTTCCGTCTGCAATGCGCAGGCGCATCTGGAATTGATGGCTGTTTGCTTTTGGTAAGATATCCGTCCCGATCAGGAAAAATCCGCCGACGATCAATGCCACTGCTCCGATCAGATAAACGGGAACCACCAGCTTTCCTTTGCGCATGATGCCGCTGAGGAAATCAATGTATTTCAATTTAAATTTTTCAAAACCTTTTGGCGGCAACGATGGATGCGCACCTTCTTCGATCACATCGTCAATTTCTTTTTGATCAAGAGCCAATGTAGGCGCTTCATGATGCGGGTGATCTTTCAAAAGCCAGTTGGCCAAGACCGGAACCAATGTTTGGGATAACAAAAATGAAGCGATCATCGCAAAACCAACTGCGAGCGAAAGCGGCAAAAACATGGATCTCGGAATGCCGCTCATGACAAACGACGGAGCAAAAACGGCCAGAATAGCTAACAGAATGAGGAATTCAGGAAAAGCAATCTCCTTACAAGCATCCCAAATCGCCTGTTCCTTGGGCTTACCCATTTCCTGGTGCTGGTGAATGTTCTCAATCGTCACCGTTGCCTGATCCACCAAGACGCCGATCGCCAATGCTAACCCGCTCAATGTCATAATGTTGATTGTTTGACCAAACAGATTCATCAAAATCACAGCGGACAAAATCGAGATGGGGATCGTGACAATTACGATGATCACACTCCGCCAGTCCCTCAGGAATAAAAGCACCATCAGACCCGTCAGTAAGGCACCTAAAATCCCTTCGGTAATCAAGCTTTTCAAAGAATTGGTCACATAAACGGATTGGTCAAATTCATAGGAAATCTTCACGTCCTCGGGAACCGCATTGCGTAATTGCGGCAAAGCGGCGCGAATGTTGTTCACCACATCCAATGTTGAAGCATCCGATTTTTTTACAACCGGGATATAGACCGCACGGCGGCCATTGATCAATGCATAACTTACCGTCACATCGGCGCCATCTTCTACGGTTCCTACGTCGCGCACGAAAACGGTCGGTCCGGCGCCGATGCGGATGGGAATGTTCAGGAAGTCCTCGGGTTGCTTAATGAGCGAGTTGACCGGCGTCATCAATGTTTTGTCGCCCATGCGGATGTTACCCGCAGGAGAAGGTTGGTTATTAGTGACAATGGATTTAATAATCTCTTCCGGCGTTAAATGATAACTCCGAATGCGCTCAGGATCAACGCGGATTACGATCGTGCGCTGGTTTCCGCCAAATGGCGGCGGGCTGGAAACGCCTTCAATGCGGCTGAACATGGGCCGCACCCGGGACGAGGCAAAATCCTGTATTTCGTTCAATGAGCGGGATGAGCTTTCGAAAACCATTTGTCCGATGGGGACAGAACTGGCGTCAAAACGCACGACTTGCGGGGGAACGGTTCCTTCGGGCATGTATGCTTTTGCCCGCGAAACATTGTTGGCAACTTCCGCCGCCGCCTGCGCCATATCCGTGCCCGGATAGAATGATAATTTGATCAGAGAAAGCCCCTGAATCGTTTTCACATCCACATCCCGGATGCCGGAAACGTACAGAAAGTGATCCTGGTAACGCGTAGCGATAAAGCCGTCCATCTGGTCGGGCGCCATGCCGCCGTAAGGCTGCACCACGTAAATGGTGGGCAAATCCAGGTTTGGAAAAATATCGACGGGAATGCTGCGGATGGAGAGAATGGAGAAAAACAAAATTCCGATCACCACCACCACAATGGATATAGGCTGCCGCAATGCGGTTCGAATGAGTTGATACATAGTGAATTATTGATTTATTGGGCGATCTGATTAAGGAAAATGGACAGGTCTCCGGCGGCGGCGGCCTGCATCAGCAGCGCCCGCCAGGCGTTTCCATTCGTGACGAATTTGTCCACTTCGGCGCGGTTAAGCGCATTTACACTTTGCGCCAATGTAAATAAGTCGGTTAGGCCGCTTTCGTAGCGTGCTTGTGCCTGATTAAAAGCGCCTTGCGCTGCATTTAGCTGGACGGGTGTGAGACGCGCCTGATCCAAAGCGAGCCGGAACTGCATTTCCGCATCGCGCGATTGCCGGTCGAGTTGCAGTTTCTGGGTTTGATAAAGTTCTTTAAAACGCTCAACCTGAAACTGTTCGTTTTTGTAATCGTTACGCACCCGCAAAATGTTGGTGAGGTTCCAGCGCGTGGAAACGCCAAACAGATAATTGTAAACCTGGTAATTTACCCCGCTTCCAAAATCCGTTTTGAAAGAATCATCCTTGTTGGAAACACCCGAACCACGAGCCCAACCCGATCCTAAAATCGAGATTGATGGAAGGAATGATTTGCGGACGGCGTTGCTCCTGGCAAGGGAAGCATCGATCTGGCTTTGAGAAAAACGCAGAGCGGGGTTTTTGAGAAAGTCTGTTTCGGAATTGGCGGCGGGTAATTGGGAGTAAAAGGCCATGCTATCGACCTGAATGCTGTCGCGCAGCTGGCCTGTGAGTTCCGCCAGTCGAAGTGCTTGCGCTTTTTTAGAACGCTGACTTTCTAATAACAATAATTGAGCTTTGGCAAATTCGGCGCTGGCCAGCGAGCTGTCTACGCCGGGACGCATGCCCGAGCCGACCGCAGCATCCGTAACCTGCTTGAAAACCAATGCTCTTTCGAGATTTTGCTGCTGCGCTTCCACCAGTTTCTGGTTAATGAGCAGCACCAGATAAGCGTCCACGATCCGGACCTGATGCTGAAAAATCTCATTTTCATAATCGGCCTGGCTGCGTGATAACTCCGCTTTGGCGGTTTTTACATTGGCCTTAACCTTTCCAAAATTAAAAACACGCCAGTCTATAAGTGCGCTGGTGAAACTGCCGAATGTGCCCGTATAAATGTTTTCCGGACGAATGCCGCCCGAAGGAGAAATGACGCTCCCTTCATTGCCCCAGAATGAGCCTGCAACACTGTTATTGGTCGAAAATGTATACTGGTCCTGAACGACAAAAGTGGGGAGATAATCCGTTTTGACAGATTTAATCCGCATTTCTGCACCGCGCACTTCGGCCTGTTTGGATTTCAGGAAAGGATAGTTTTGAGTGCCTTCCTGCAATATTTCCTGTAAATTCACTTGCTGTGCATGGCATATGGCGCTTGACATCAGTAAGGCGAGCAGGAAAACCAGGCCGGGTGTTTTCCGCTTTTCTTGAAAAAGCCTTTTTGAACTAGGAATGAACATGATATAACGGGTTAATCCAACAATATTTTGGGACGAAACTAGGAGCCAATTCTGGAAACATTTGGGAGAAATGGCTGTTTTAAGCCATTTGAGGACAAAATATTATCTCCTAAATTTTTCCAGAATCGCATTTTACCTTTGTCCGTTATCTTACAGCCGATCCATGAAAGTATTAGTAGTAGAAGATGAAAAGGGCCTGGCGGAAAGCATTGTTGAATACTTGACGCGCGAAGGATTTATTTGTGAAGTGGCCAATACATTCTGGCAAGCCGATGAGAAAATCAGTTTGTACCAATATGATTGCACGATTGTAGACCTGACATTGCCCGACGGCGACGGCTTTGACATTGTGCAAACACTAAAAAAGATAGCAGCAGCCACCGGCATTATCATTATATCGGCTCGTAACACGCTGGAAGACAAGATCAAAGGGCTGGAAATCGGCTCGGACGATTACATGACCAAGCCATTCCACCTTTCTGAATTGAATGCTAGGGTTAAATCGCTGATCAGGAGGCGGAGTTTTGGCGGGAACAATGATATGATCTGGAAAGAAATCCGCGTGCAGCTACAATCCAGAAAGGTTTTTATTGGGGAAAAGGAGGCGATTTTGTCTAAAAAAGAATACGACCTTTTGCTGTATTTTTTGGCTAATACGGACGTGGCCCTGACCAAAGAATCCATCGCAGAACATCTCTGGGGTGATCATATGGATTCCTATGATTCGCTGGATATGGTTTATTCGCACATCAAAAACCTCCGGAAAAAGATTTTGGAAAGGGGAGGGAAGGACTACATTCAGTCCATTTACGGCATCGGTTATAAATTCACAGCACCTTGAAATTACTTCAGAAAACAAGTAGAATTTACCTTTTCGCATCGCTGGCTATCTACATTGCGGTGGGCATCGCGTTTTTCTGGAGTATCAAATATATGATTTACGACGAGGTGGAAAATCGGCTCAAAGTTGAGAAACGCGATTTTGAGGCTTATGTGGAGGAGCACGACGAGTGGTTGGAGGATGCGTATTTTGTAGAAAATAAAATCGAAGTCAGCCCCACGCGCGGCAGCATTTCTGACGAGGTGATTTTTAAAGACACATTGATTCTGAACCGATATGAAGGAACCCTTGATCCGTTTAGGCAGCTGACTTTCTACGCCTCCATAGACGGTGAGCCGCACCGGGTTGTGATCAGGAAGTCGATGATCCAGTCTTACAAGCTTATTGAGGCTATTTCGGCGATTATGATTGCTTTTCTGGGCGTGCTGATGGTAGGAATGTTCTTTTTCCAGCGACGGCTTTCGGGAAAAATCTGGCAACCGTTTTACGAATCGCTGGCCAACATTAAGGATTTTGATTGGACCAAAAGTAAAAAGTTGGAGCTTCCGAAAAGTGAAATTACGGAGTTCAATGAGCTGGAAGATGTGATGGTAAAAATGGCCTCCAAAATGCAGCACGATTACAAGAGCCTCAAAGAATTTACCGAGAATGCGTCCCACGAGATGCAAACGCCGCTCGCGCTTATTAATGCACGCGTGGAGCAGTTTATCCAAACGGGTGATCTGGACAAAGATCATACTTACTGGATTGAAGAGATTTATCACGCTTCCCGCAGAATTTCCCGGATTAATCAAGGCTTGCTATTATTAGCAAAGATTGAAAATCAGCAGTTTACAGAGCAGGAAAACACCAATCTGACCGATTTGCTAAAAGCGAAACTCGGCGATTTTGAAGACATCATTTCACATAAACAACTCCGCGTGGATATTGATGCTGAGGGAGAATTTATCACATTAATGTCTCCCGCATTGGCAGAAATCATGATCGTTAACCTGATCAACAATGCTATCCGCCATAATTACGTGAACGGAACATTAGAGATCAGATCCGGAAACCATCATTTGCAGGTAAGCAACACCGGTAATGCATTAAAAACTGACCCTGAAAGCTTGTTTGACCGCTTCAAAAAGGAATCCTCCGGCAGCGAATCGGTGGGATTGGGCTTGGCAATCGTGAAGCAGATTTGTGATAATTATAATTTAAAAGTCACCTATCAAAATCAAGAATCAATCCACAAAATCCGCATAGAATCCCAATAAAGAAATCCCGGATGGATAGCATATCGGCAGCAAAAGAAATGGCGGTCAGCAAATCCCGAATGGATAACATATCGGCAAAAAAAATAGCCGTCAGCGAATCCAGAGGGATAAAATATTGGTAGCAAAAAAATGATCATTAATGAAGGAAAATCCCGGAGGGATGACATATCGGTAGCAAAAAAATGATCATTAATGACGAAAAACCCCAGAGGGATGACATATCGGTAGCAAAACAATGATCATTAATGAAGGAAAATCCCGGAGGGATGACATATCGGTAGCAAAAAAATGATCATTAATGACGGAAAATCCCGGAGGGATGACATCTTGGTAGCAAAAAAATGATCATTAATGACGAAAAATCCCGGAGGGATGAAACAGCCTACACATTGTTTCATCCCTCCGGGATTTTTATCTTGGATTGACCTTATGGTGCTACCGATATTTTATCCCTCTGGGATTCGCAAATGTGGCCATTTTTCTTTGCTACCGATATTTCATCCCTCTGGGATTCGCTGACGCCCTATTTTATGCTACCGATATTTTATCCCTCTGGGATTCGCTGATATGGCCATTTTTTTATGCTACCGATATTTTATCCCTCCGGGATTTGCTGACCGCCATTTTTTTGCTGCCGATATCTCATCCCTCTGGGATTCGCTGATGGCCTATTTTCTTTGCTACCGATGTTTCATCCCTCCGGGATTCGCTGATACGTCCTATTTTTTTGCTTTAACTGTTCCTGTTACCTGGATGCTTTTTCCAGTTCAGCTGTCAACATTTTATTGTCAGGAAATTCCTGCGGGATCCAGCGGTTTACGATTTTTCCGGATGCATCCGTAACCAGGAAAGGATAGCGGATATCAATCGCATATTTCTCCTTCAAAATTTCAATGTTCTCATCCGAAGCCCAAAAATGCTTTGCATTCGGCCTGTCCTTTGCATATTGCTTCCAGGTGCCGAACGGAATGCCGGGAGCGACGGATACATAAACGAATGTTGCTTTATCGCCCAACTTATCTTCCAACGCCTTCATACCTGGCTCGTGCTGGCCTATACTGAACGAAAATACCATGCATACGGGCTTTCCGGTAAGTGACGAAACCGTTACAGCCGTGCTATCCACATTCAGCAATGTAATATCTGCCAATGCTGCGCCGGGCTGCAATGTTTCTTTTGTTGCAATCAGCTTCGCTATATATTCGGCATTCGGGGATTGCGGGAATGTTGTTTTGTAATCTTCCAAAAGTGCTTTGCTGGTTTCAATGCCCGGAATAGCCGTGGCGGCGTAATTTAGCCAGTATGTGAGCAGATATTCTTTCTGTTTCGGATAGGCTGCTAGTTTTTCCTTACTAAAAGCATAAACATCTTTCAATGCTTCCGGGCTGATTTCATATCTTGATTCAGACGCCAGCGGGAATTTCCTTGTAGACGGGATCAAAGCCCAGTTGCGCAGTTCATCGCGATACGACTGGCTTAGCAATGCTTCGTCTGACATGATTTTGAAATCGGCCAACGTAACTTCTTCGAGCTCTTTGCGTTGCGCATCGTCCAACTTCATGACCCGGTTGCCGCGCATGATCTTTTCCTGGATCAAGCGTCTCATTAAAGATGGCTCTGTAGCCGTGGTAGCCAACACATAAGCCTCAAAACCAGGCACAACAGGATTTGCCGCTTTAAATTTCGCAAAACCATCCAGGCGTGCTTTTTCCAGGCTGTCGCTTTGTTGTACTACACTTTTATTCTCAATCTGCGACGGTTTGTAGCCAAATACCGGCAAATACTGGAATTGGTTTTCAAGGAAATAATTTTTCAGAAAAGTCTGATAATTAGCGTTCTTTCCGGAGAAAGTCACATCTCCGTTATCGGCGAATGCAATGGTAAGGTCATCGCCTGGCTGGATGAATAGCATCCAGGTTTTGTTAATGCTTCCACCGCCATATTGCAGGCGCATCATACGTGGCTCCGGCAATTGAATGACGGCTTTTTCGGTTGTTTTGTCTTTAAAATCAGTGGAGGCGACGGGTTCCAGTTTTACATCGGCAAGGCCTATGCCCAGATTGGGGTGGAAGTGAACATCTTCCTGAACCAAAGTTACGGTTACAGGAGCTTGTTTTGGGTTAGTGAGCGTTATAGTTGCAGTATTTTGGGCTTTTACCAATACGCTGGTAAATAATAGTATCAGTAGCGTTACTTTTTTCATTTTGTGTATAATAAGATTTTGAGGTCACTTTTCAAGTGTAAAAAGTGTGCCAATATACGTAAGATCGTGCGGCATTTGCCCCGTACTTCTTTTAACTTAGCCTCTTAATTCCTGATTCTCCGAATGAGCCGCGTTTCAATCCTACAATTCAATGACCTCCGTTCCCGCTTTGAAGGGGAGCTTTATTTTGATAACTCAACATTGCATGCGGCTCAAAAGTCCATCTATGCAACGGACGCTTCCGTTTATCAGGAAATGCCTCTCGCAGTGTCGCTCCCGCGAACGGTGGAAGATATTCGCAGACTAATTGAATTCGCTGCCAAAAATAAAGTGACACTCATTCCGCGTGCTGCCGGCACATCGCTGGCGGGGCAGGTAGTGGGAAGCGGGATTGTGGTTGACATTTCAAAGCATTTTGGAAAAATCATCGAGGTTAATGTGGCCGAAAAGTGGGTTCGCGTGCAGCCAGGCGTGATCCGGGATGATCTGAACAAGCATTTAGCCCAATACGGCCTGCTTTTCGGGCCGGAAACTTCTACGGCGAGCCGCGCTATGATCGGGGGAATGATCGGGAATAATTCCTGCGGCTTGCATTCGATCACCTGGGGCGCTACGCGGGATCATTTGCTGGAAGTAAAAGTATTGCTGTCGGATGGTTCGGAAACGACATTTAATAACCAGTCTGTTTCGGAATTTACAAACACGGTTATAGGTAAAAAGGCCAATAGCAAAAGAGAGCAGTCCATTCTGGCTGGCATGATGGGATTGGTTTCGAATCCGGTGGATCAGGAGTTGATCAAAAAACAATTTGCCAAACCAACCGTAACACGCAGAAATTCAGGCTATGCGCTGGATGCATTGGTAAGGGGTTTTGAAAAAAATGAAATAAATCTCTGCAATCTGATTGCAGGCTCGGAAGGGACATTGTGCTTTGTTACCGAGGCGAAACTAGCTTTGGTAGATGCGCCGCCCGCGTCTGTCGGTGTGGTTTGCGTGCATGCCAACTCGCTGGCTGAATCACTGCATGCAAACCGCGTTGCTATGCAATTTGATCCAAAAGCTTCCGAGCTTGTGGACCGCTACATCATGGACTTTACCAAAGATCACACGGTTTATTCCCAAAACAGGTTCTTCATGCAGGGTGATCCGGCGGCATTGTTGCTGGTTGAATTCTGGGGAAATAATATTCAGGAGGTTGAGCTGCAAGCGGCAAATCTGATTACTGCCTTGAAGGCAGAAAACCTGGGTTATGCCTATCCGCTTTTGTTTGGAGAAGAGGCAAACAAGGCCTGGGACATCAGAAAGGCAGGTTTGGGGTTAATCCGGAATTTGCCGGGTGATACACAGCCCGTTAACCTCATCGAAGATTGTGCCGTGGCGGTGGAGGATTTGCCTGAATACATTGCCGAGTTGGAAATCCTTTTACAAAATCACGGTCTGCACGCTTCATATTATGCGCATGCCGGTGCTGGCGAATTGCACGTGGAGCCGATGATCAACCTCAAAACCGAAGCGGGTAAGCAGCTTTTCAGGCAAGTGCTGGCGGATACGGCTGCATTGGTCAAAAAATACAATGGTTCGCTGTCGGGCGAGCATGGCGATGGCCGGTTAAGGGGTGAATTTATTCCTTATATGATGGGCAGTGAAGTTTATGAAATGTTCCGGCAGGTAAAACGCATCTGGGATCCTGATGGGATTTTTAATGCAAATAAAATCGTCGATACGCCGCCTATGAATGAATTCCTGCGCTATGAGCAGGACAAACCGCAGCCCGAAATCAAAACAATTTTTGATTTTTCCAAACAGGAAGGAATGCTCCGTCTGGCTGAAAAGTGCAGTGGATCAGGGGATTGCAGAAAAACAGAGCTTACGGGCGGAACCATGTGCCCGAGTTACATGGCCACGCGCCGGGAGCGGGACACCACACGGGCACGCGCGAACATTCTCAGACAATATTTAACGCCGGTTAGCCAAAAGCAAACAGGCAGCGCACCAATCGCCGCTACCCAGGAAATGGTGAAAGAAGTGCTGGATCTTTGTCTTTCGTGCAAAGGCTGTAAGTCGGAATGTCCTTCCAGTGTGGATGTGGGCAAGATGAAGGCGGAATTTACGCAGCAATATTATGAAACGCATGGGGTTCCTATGCGGAGCAAGCTGATCGCAAATTTCTCTAAACAGATGAAGCTGGCTTCTATCGCTCCCTGGGCTTTTAATGGTGTTTTTGGCACAACTTCACTTCGGAAAATAGCTAATAAAATGGTCGGTTTTCACCCGGATCGTTCCATGCCGCATCTGCATTCGGAGACATTGGAAAAGTGGTGGAAAAAAAGACAAAAACCAGAACATTCAAATGCCCGGAAGGTCTATTTGTTTTGTGATGAGTTTACGAATTATAATGATGTTGAGGTTGGCAAGAAAGCCGTTAAGTTGCTGGAAAGAATTGGTTATGAAGTCTTTATTCCAAAGCATGAGGAATCCGGCCGTTCCTATTTGTCAAAAGGATTTGTAAAAGAAGCCCAACAACTGGCCATTAAAAATGTGGCTTACCTTAAAGATCTCATCACTTACGATACACCGCTGATCGGCATCGAACCGTCCGCAATTCTCTCATTTCGTGATGAATATATCGATCTTGTTCCTGCAGAACAGCGAGTGGATGCTGTCAGAATTTCCGAGCATGCATTGCTTTTTGAAGAATTCATTGCCCGCGAAATAGACGCGAAAAGAATTAATAAAAGTGTATTTACACAAAAAAAGCAACTGATTAAGTTGCACGGGCATTGTCATCAAAAAGCTTTATCCACATTATCTGCGTCTAAAAAAGCGCTATCACTTCCCGAAAATTATCATGTTCAGCTCATTCCCTCGGGGTGTTGCGGCATGGCCGGGTCTTTCGGTTATGAAGAGGAACATTATGCCGTTTCCATGCAGATAGGAGAGCTGGTGTTGTTTCCGACAGTACGCCAGCAGCCCGAAGATGTGTTGGTGGCCGCTGCCGGAACCAGCTGCAGGCATCAGATAAAAGACGGAACAGGACGTCGTTCACAACATCCTGCCGAAATTTTATGGGATGCACTTATCGATAAGTGACTTACTCCGTCTTACGAACATTTTCCATGATTGTATCCGATGCTACGCTATCAGCCGCAGCTGCTCCCGCTGCTCCTGTGGCGCCAGAGCCTTGCTCCGATGGTGTTTCAGCTTCGGTAAAATTTTCGTTGTGGTTGAAAAATCCACCCCAAAATGCAATTGCCATTAATACAATACCCACACCTAATATCCACTTCCAAACATTCTTGGTATTCTTCGTAGCTCTGGCTTGGTCATCAGTTTCTCGCCTGTCCATGGTTCAATGATTTAGTTTGAAAATGTTAGTACCAAAGTTGTACCAACCCGCGTAAAATGGATTTTACAGCCATTTATATAACATTGTGTTGATAAAATTTCCCCAAACAAAGTCATTCGTTAAAAATGTAATAAAACTGGTATGTTTGATGTTAGTTTAGATGAAAAATAGAAACTTCGACAAAGAACTTATTACAATACTCAGCCTGATTTATGAAAATTTCCCTCAGTTACCTTCCTGCCCTGATTGTACTTTTCCTATTATGTAACATCGAAAGCCGGGCGCAGGACACCCGCAGTTTTTTCTCAGTTTCGGGGGGATATAGCTTACCGGTTGGGGAATTGGCCCGCGAAAAACTGGACGATCCATTTGCAGGATTGACAGGTTCCGGCATTTTTGGACAGGCTAATTATGATTTCCGGGTCGCACGATGGATCGGGTTGCGAGCTTCGGGAAGCATGAACATTAATAAGACAAATTCTCAGCCGATTTTGGACAAAGCCAATAGCTATGCACAATTCCTGAATGAGCGATATACCTGGCAAAGTAATGTGTCAAACTGGAAGCTGAATGCATTAATGATCGGTCCGGCATTGTACATTAACATGAATAGGGTGCAGCTTGAACTGCATGCACAAGCGGGTAAAATCTGGGCAAATTCTCCAACCGTCGATTTGATAGGGACATCGGAAACCGGTGGCGAGCCTATTACGGTTAATCTCAAAAAAGCATCAACTACTGCTTTCGGGCTTGCCGGCGGTGCAAGCTTACGACTGCCGTTGTCGGGAGCGTTGTTTTTTCAGCTCAATGCGGATGTGATCGGCGCAGAGGCAGAGATCAATGATGTTACCATTCGCGCTGTTCGCGGTTCATTTGATTTTTCTGAAAAGGTGAGTGAAAAACGCTTTATAGGCGTCGTGAATGTAGGAGCTGGATTTGGGATAGCGTTTTAAATCGCTAACGTATATCTGAATTGTTATATTTGCATCGGTTCAAACCCGGTGGCAGCGAACTATTGATCATCTGCGTATTCGAATATAGCTTTAAATGAAGGTTCTTAAATTTGGCGGCACCTCTGTCGGTTCGGTAGACAGCATTAAAACAGTAATCAGTATCCTTGAAAAAAACCTGGCGGAAGGGGAGCGTATTGCGGTCGTTTTTTCTGCCATGGGCGGTGTTACCAACCGGTTGATCGAGATCGGTAAAATGGCTGCTGCGGGAAATCCTGAGTACATGGAATTCCTGAAAGTGGTTGAGGAAAGGCACTTTGCAGTTGTGCGCGGCCTGATTCCGGTAAAGAACCAAAGCAGCACATTTGCCGCGGTAAGAGGGCTTTTTAACGAACTGGAAGACATATTAAGGGGCGTTTCCTGGATCAAGGAGCTTTCAGAGCGAACGCTGGACCTGATCATGAGCTTTGGCGAACGTCTATCCACACTGGTTATTACCGAAATCCTGAAAAGCAAAGGCGTAACCGCCGAATTCTGCGACGCCAGGCAGATTATTCATACCAATGCAACTTACGGAATGGGCGATGTGAACTTTGAGATCACAAACCGCCAGATCCTCGAATATTTTGCCAAAGCAGCTGCTTTACAATGTGTTACGGGCTTCATTGCTTCCACAGCAGAAGGCGTAACAACCACATTAGGCCGCGGAGGTTCCGATTATACAGCCTCCATTATTGCCGCAGCATTGGATGCCGATTCCATTGAAATATGGACAGACGTTGACGGTATGATGACCGCCGATCCGCGTAAGGTTGCCAATGCATTTACAATCCCTTCCATTTCTTATTCGGAAGCGATGGAGCTTTCCCACTTTGGCGCGAAAGTGATCTATCCCCCGAGTCTGCAGCCTGCATTTGCCAAGAATATCACATTGAAAGTGCTCAACACATTCAATGTTGATTTTGAAGGGACTTACGTGCAAAAAGCCGCTAATGGGAAAGATTATGCGATAACCGGGATTTCTTCCATTGATGAGATCGCTTTGGTGAACATTCAGGGAAGCGGGATGATTGGCGTGGCAGGGATTTCCGGCCGGCTATTCACCGCACTTTCCAACAATGCGATCAGCGTTATCCTGATTTCACAAGCTTCGTCCGAACATTCGATCTGTTTCTCTATTGATCCAAAAAATGCCCAGCGCGCGACGGAAGTTCTTGAAAAAGAATTTGCTACGGAGATCGCCTTGGGCCATATTGACAGCATTGCCATTGAAAAAAGCCTTTCTATCATCGCGATCGTGGGTGAAGGAATGAAAAAAAGCACGGGTGTTTCCGGTAAGCTGTTTTCTGTTTTGGGCAAAAATGGGATTAATGTTGTGGCCACGGCGCAGGGTTCTTCCGAGCTTAATATATCTGTGGTAATTGCCAAAAGTGACCTTTCCAAGGCGCTTAATGCCATCCACGGCGTGTTTTTTCAATCTGAAACGCGCTCGCTCAACCTGTTTATTGTAGGAATGGGCCTGATTGGAGGCACGTTACTGAACCAGATCAAGAATCAGACAACCTATTTAAGAGAAGAAAAGCTGCTGAACCTCAACATCGCAGGTTTGACCAACACCAAAAAAATGCTCCTCGATCCCGACGGCATCAGCCCGGAAAACTGGCGTGACCGCGTAATGGATGAGGGTGTGAAAACGAGCCTGCCAGCATTCGTGCAGCGCATGATCGAGCTCAACTTGCCCAACAGCGTTTTTGTGGATTGCACTTCGGATAAGGACATTGTGCAGTATTATCATATGTTGCTGGATGCCAGCATTTCTGTGGTAACGCCTAATAAGGTTGCCAATTCCGGCACTTACTCAGAATACGTTTCGTTACAGCGGACCGCATTGCAGCGCGGGGTTAAGTTCCTGTATGAGACCAATGTAGGTGCCGGTCTGCCGATCATTAACACCATTCAGGGATTAATGGCGAGCGGTGATAAATTTCTCAAAATTGAAGCAATCCTTTCGGGAACGTTATCTTACATTTTCAACAATTTCGGTCCCGGGATTCGTTTTGCAGATGTGGTGCGTGAAGCCAAGGTGAAAGGTTTTACAGAACCCGATCCGCGGGAGGATTTGAGCGGAGCCGATGTAGGCCGCAAAATATTGATTCTTGCACGTGAAGTAGGTGTGCCTTTGGAAGCCGAGGAAATTACGATCAAAGCCATTTTGCCAGGAAACTGCCTGAATGCGCCCACAGTTGATGCTTTTTTCCAGGAGCTTGAAATTTCTGACGGTTTCTTCGCAAGCATGCAGGCAGAAGCGGAAGCTAAGCATGAAAAGCTGCGTTACATTGCCACGCTTGAAAATGGAAAAGCCAGCATTGAGCTTAAAACTGTCGACGCCCAGCATCCGTTTTATACATTATCCGGAAGCGACAACATCGTTTCCTTCACGACAGAACGTTACAAAGACCGCCCACTCGTCATCAAAGGCCCCGGGGCCGGCGCCGAAGTTACCGCCTCCGGCGTCTTCGCGGATATCATGAGTATTAGTAGTTATTTGGGTTAGCGGGTCTTGCAATAAGCATATCTGATTATAGTTCAAGTGCTCACGTTCCATTATCGATCATTTATGAATCAACAAATGGAGCAAAATGAAAAAAATAATTATTGATGACATCGTAGCAAAGGCACTCGAATGTTTAACAGTTGCACAGCAGATGCTTGAAAAAAGACAATTGGATTTCGTTATAAATCGAGCGTATTTTACAATGTATCATAGTATTCAAGCACTGCTTTTTATTAAAAACATTCGAAATAAGTCACGCCAAAAAGTACATAACGCTTTTCACCGAGAGTTAATACTTACTGGCGAATTACCTCAGGAGCTTGGTGTGATTTTGAAAAAAACATTTAGAAAAAGTCAGCGAGCTGATCACGAGTATGATGAGACGCCTGAACAAACTGCCATTAATTCCTTTAACGAAGCTGAATATTTTGTTCATAGCATCGTCCAATACTTAAAGCAAAACAACCATTTAAAGTGAATTCAATAAAAGCTTTTGCGCCGGCTACGGTGGCTAATGTTGCGTGTGGTTTTGATATCTTCGGGTTTGCTATTGAGGCGCCGGGAGATGTGGTGGAGATTAAAAAACGGGACGAGCCTGGCGTTGTTATAACAGAAATTACAGGAGATGAAGGCCGGTTGCCGCGTAATGCTGAAAAAAATGCAGTGACCGTTGTTATGTTGCATTTATTGAAGCATTTGGGCATCAAAGACTTCGGCGCAGAAGTTATTTTAAATAAAAATATGCCACTAGGAAGCGGAATGGGTTCCAGCGCGGCGAGTGCAGTGGCAGGAGTTGTTGCGATGAACGAGCTGCTGGGTAACCCGCTGACCCGTCAGGAATTACTGCCTTTTGCAATGGAAGGTGAAAAAATCGCTTCGGGATCGGCGCATGCAGATAATGTTGGACCGTCGCTTTTGGGTGGTTTTGTGGTGATCAGGAGCTACAATCCGTTGGATATCTTTACGATTCCTGTGCCGGATGATTTGTATTGTACATTGGTTCACCCTGATATTGAGATTAATACAAAAGATGCGCGCTTTATCCTGCGCAGCGAAGTGTCGCTCAAAAACACGATTGCTCAAATGGGCAATGTTGCCGGACTGGTGGCGGGTTTGATGAAATCAGATTATGAGTTGATCGGCAGGTCCATGGTTGACGTTATCATTGAGCCGGTAAGGTCCATTTTGATCCCTGAATTTAACGAAGTTAAGAAAGCAGCCATTGCAAACGGAGCATTGGGATGCAGCATTTCGGGCTCAGGGCCCTCTATGTTTGCATTGAGCAAGGGAAAGGCTAATGCGGAAAGTGCAGGTCGGGCTATGCAACTGAAATTTGCGGACGCCGGAATTGAAGCCAGTATGCATGTTTCTGCCATCAATAAAAACGGTGCATCCATATTATAATGCTTTCCGAAAATCGGATGAGAGGCACATTGCGAAAAATGGAAAGAACTCTAACGGACTGGTGAACTTTATTATTTGTTTCAGACGTTAAATATTTACGAATACAAAACTTAGAAATAGCATGGTTACTGTAAGTGATAGCGCCAAAGATAAAATTGTTGAACTCCGCAATGCGGACGGACATATTGAGGATTACCAGATCCGCGTTGGTGTGCTGGGAGGCGGCTGTTCGGGCTTGACTTATAATTTGGAGTTTAACTCTGAAACGAAGCCTACGGACATGGTTTTTGAGGATAAAGGGGTCAAAATTATTGTTGATAAAAAGAGCATTCTTTACCTGGCCGGAACGATACTTGATTTCTCGGATGGCTTAAATGGTAAAGGCTTTCAATTTGTAAACCCCAATGCAACCCGTACTTGCGGGTGCGGTGAAAGCTTTGCAGTTTAACGATATTCTTAAAATATTTTATTTTTCAAACGCGTTCTGAAATCCTCGGACGCGTTTTTTTTATAGTCCTGAATGGCCTTAATTTGCCGCTTCAAGTAGCAGACATACACATTAAAACAATTTGAATGAAACCAACTCTTTTGATTTTAGCTGCCGGCATCGGTAGTCGTTACGGAGGCATCAAGCAGCTAGACCAGTTTGGCCCAAATGGGGAGACAATCATCGATTATTCACTATACGACGCGATTCGCAGCGGTTTTGGTAAAGTAGTTTTTATCGTTCGTCAGGAAATTAAAGACAGTGCAGAAGCGATTTTTGCGCCGAAACTGAAAGGTAAAATTGATTACGACTTCGCCATTCAAGGCATTCAGTCCTATGTTCCTGAGGATTTGGGAACGGTGGAACGTGTAAAGCCATGGGGAACCGGGCATGCCACATTGTGCGCCTGGCCGCAGACCGAAACACCCTTTGCAGTAATCAATGCAGATGATTTTTATGGTCGCGACGCTTTCGCCACCATGTCCGATTTCCTGACCAACGACACCAATGATAAGCAGCACGCGATGATCGGTTACGAGCTGAAACGCACATTATCAGAAAACGGCACCGTTTCCCGCGGCATTTGCGTGGAACGAGCCGATCATAACCTCGAATCGGTTGTGGAACGCACCAAAATTTTCGAAGAAGGCGGAAAAATCTATTTCGAAGAAAATGACATCAAAACAGAAGTGGCGCCGGAAACCCCCGTTTCCATGAACTTCTGGGGTTTCAAACCCGGCATGTTTCCAATCACGAAAGACTTATTTGAAACCTACGCAAGGGAGAATATTAACACGCCAAAAGCTGAATTTTACATCCCAACCGTCATGACGCACATCATCAAAAACGGCTTGGGCGACTGCCGCGTCTTCCGCATCGCCTCCGACTGGTTTGGAGTAACTTACCCGGAAGACAAGCCAACGGTTCAGGCTTCGCTGAATGCGCTGCATGAGGCAGGGGTTTATCCGGAGAAGCTTTGGGAGTAAAAGTAGATCATTGAATAATGAAAGGAGTCGTCTCAAAAACGGCTCCTTTTTTGTTTTACCGTAAACTAACGCTTTCCCACCGGAGGCTCATCGCTTTTGTGAACATTCATTTCTCATAACAACATTGGGTCCTCAAACTGTTAAACAATTCACCCATAATTGACATGAGTATCACTTCACACTTACCAAAACAACATAAGCGCCCTTCTCATCGCTTTCTTGCGATACTTTCAACGCTATTATTCCTTACCAGTAAAATCGCTCTTGCCCAAGGCGTCGGTATCAATACGCTTACACCTGATCCAAGTGCTGCGCTCGATATTGTGAGCTCAGATAAAGGACTTTTGATTCCTCGTGTTTCGTTACAATCTGTTTCTGATAATGCGACTGTTCCAAATCCGGCAACTGCATTGCTCGTTTATAATACGAATGCAGGCCTCGGCAAAACGGGATTTTATTATAATGCGGGAACAGCTGCAAGTCCGGCGTGGAGTATAGTAGGCGGAGGAGTTGCAAATTTAGCGTTGCCATTTTCCCAGGTAGTCACCCACAACGGCCCATTGTTTCTTATTAATAACAATGATGGAAACTCTTCTTCTATTGCTATAAGTGGGATTGCTGTTAATGCTATTGCCATGAGAGGTGCTACTGTAAATGGCACTGGTGTTGTTGGGAACACCAGTTCAAGTGGTAGAGGGGTTCTTGCTGCGGCAGCTAATACTAACGGGACTGCGTTAGAAGTTAGCGGACCAATAAAGATCCATGGTCCGGGACAATCTCCGGGAGCCGGAAAAGTGCTTACTTCCGATGCGAATGGAAATGCTACATGGGATAATGTCCTAGGGAACGTGGCGTTCAGAGCAAGTGGAATTCCGGAGAATGGAAGTGAAAAAATTGCACCCGGAAGTGTCTCAAAAGTTGCATTCGCAATTCAGGACTATGATTTAGGATCAAACTATAATGATGTTCAAGGTTCTCCGCACAGCACTTTTATTGCCCCGCTCAACGGAATCTATCACTTTGATTTAACATTGCTGTGGAACATTTCTTCTTATCACGAATATGGGACTAGAACTAGATTTATCAGAACGAGAGGTGGATTAAAAGTACCAGTTTCAAGTATACTCTTCCAAAGTGGCAAAGATGGAACTATAAGCTCGTCCATAGATCTACAACTCCTTCAGGGTGACATGATTCACATTGAAGGAGAATACTTTGGAGACGATGAAATTTCAATAGGAACTAATAGTGACGATAGCCATTTCAGTGGGCGGCTTATTATGAAACAGTAACGACTTCATAATAGGGTTTAAGGTTTTGTCAAGTAGCAAAAAAGACCTCATCCGAGGTCTTTTTATGGGAATAAAGAAGCTAAGCTATCACTTCTGCACCAACGCCTCCATCATCCGCTCCGCCAGAAACTTGTTTCCTTCATCCGTTAAATGCACCCTATCCGAAGTTAAAATCCCTTTTTCCTTATTCTCAGGGTTGTTTTGAACTAGATAATCCTGGAAAGATTTTCTCAAATCGCAAAGTTGCAGGCTGTTGCGGGTGGCGATTTCGCGGATTAGTTTGGAATATTGGTTCAGGTCGCCGTCCTGGGGGTTGGAAGCGTCATTTCTTTCGCCGATTACTGTGGGCGTACATACGATCACGCGAATGTTCTGCGCTTTCATTTTTTTGATCAATGCTTCATAAAACTTCACGTATTTGTCGGGATCAGTTCCGGTTCCTGATGATGTTTTGTGCCATACGTCGTTAATTCCTACGTAAATGAAGACTACATCGGGCTTTTTGGAAAGCACATCGTCTTCCAGTCTCAGATACAGGTCATATACTTTGTTCCCGCCGATTCCGGCGCCCATGAGCTCATACTGGCTGTCCTGACCCTTTGATTTGAGCATTTCACTCATTTTAGTAATGTAACCCGTCGGCCCTACGCCGGCTTGTGTGATGGAATCTCCGAAAAATATCACGCGAAGTGGCTTGTCCTGACGCATTGCAATCAGGGGCAGAATGAAAATGGCAACCTGCAAAAATTTAAAAATGACCCGCATATAGAATGGATAAAAATGGTTTTTGGAAAAAAGACTGCCAGCTTTTAAAATTACCCTTGGCGACATTTGGATTCTTCAATGCCTGATCAACGTCACGCGTGCCACATCCATCGGGTAATGCAATGTAAATGTATTGCCGGGAATCATTTCCGGCGCCAGATTCAGCGGCAATGTCAGTTGACGGACTTTGTTTTCAACCAGCGCGCTTACCAGCAGCTGATCCGCTTGTTTTATACAACTAAGCACTTCTCCAAAGATCACAAAATCCTCCGTTTTTGACTGCTCGTTTGCGTAAACCTCGGCGGGAGTTCCTTGGCGGAAAATTTTACCGTTCTCAATAATGGCCACCTGATCTGCCAGACGGAATATTTCACCAATGTCGTGGGTGACAAGGATCATGGTGAGATTGTGCTGGCGATGAAATTTCAACAGCATATCCTGCAAATGATACCGCATATCATAATCCAGAGCCGCAAAGGGTTCGTCCAGCAACAATAAATCCGGCTTCCGCACCAGTGCCCGGGCCAATGCTACGCGTTGCTGCTGACCGCCAGAAAGCTGGTTGGGTTTTCGTATTGCCAGATTGGAGAGTTCTGTGGCATTCAGCAGGTCATCGACAATGCTGCGATCACTGCCTTTTGGTAAACCAAAAAGGAGGTTTTCCTCAACCGTAAGGTGTGGGAACAAGGCATAGTCCTGAAAAACAAAACCAATATTCCTGAGTTGTGGAGCAACAGATCCTTGCGCTGCGCTATCAAGCCAAACTTGGTTGCCAAATGTGATTTTGCCTGTTTCAGGGGTTAGTAATCCGGCGATTTGCCTTAATAATGTTGTTTTACCTGCACCTGATGGTCCTGTAATGGCTAAAATCCGTCCTTTTGGAAGTGATAATGCAATTTCCATCGGCATTTTGCCGTGGACAGTTTGCAAAGTGTGCTTGATATGGACGTCAAGAAGGCTGTCGGACACGGAGCAGGCGGTTGTTAATGGAATAGACCAACAGCAAAATAACGAATGTAATTGCAAAAAGCACGATCGCATAATCGTTCGCGGCGCCATAATTCAGCGCTTCCACTTCGTTATAAATGGCCACAGAAGCGACTTTGGTAACGCCTGGAATGTTGCCGCCGATCATGAGCACAACCCCGAATTCGCCGACGGTATGTGCAAATGTGATAACAAATGCAGTTAATATGGCAGGTTTGCAATTTGGTAAAAGTACTTTGAAGAATGTTTCCCACTCATTTTTACCTAATGTATAAGATGCTTCGCGCAATGAGGCGGGAAGCGACTGTAGGCCTGCGCGTATGGGATAAACCATAAATGGTAAACTATAAAGCACGGAGGCAATAACAAGGCCCGGAAAGCTGAAAACAAGCCTCAACCCAAAAATACTTTCAATCCAGGCACCGAACCAGTAGGAGGGACTGAACGCCAGAAGCAGGTAAAATCCAATCACAGACGGCGGCAAAACGAGTGGCATGCCAATTAGCGATTCAATGATCCCACGCCCTTTGAACTTCCCAAACGCCAGCCAGTACGCCAATGGCAATGCAAGCACCAGCAGGATCAGCGAAGTGATCGTTGCGAGTTTGAAGGTTAGCCAGAGGGGTTCGGGGTTCAATTTTGAATGAGTGAATGAGTAAATGAGTGAATGAGCGAATGAGTGAATGAGTGAATGGCTGTTCTCTATTTGTAGCCGTATTTTTGAAAGATTGCTTTCGCTTTTTTGGAATATAGAAATTTATAGAATTGTTCGCTGGTTGCTTTTTTGGGAGAATCCTGGCTGTGATTGAGGAGGATGGCTGCTTGTTCTATGGGTTTATAATCGGTCGAATCCAGGATAATGTAGTTGCCCTTATCTTTCATTTCGGGTGAAAGGACGATGGATAATGCATTGAAACCTGCTTCAACATTGCCGGACGTAATGTATTGGGCAGTTTGGGCGATACTTTCGCCAAAAACGAGCCTTTTCTCTATTTTATCAAACAAATTTTTTGACTTTAAAATCTGAATAGCGGCCTCTCCATAAGGTGCCGTTTCCGGGTTAGGGACGGCAATTTTCTTGATTTTATCGTTTGCTAGTGAATCAATGTTTAGATCAGATTTTGGGATGTTTTTAGACCATAAAACCAATGACCCTAAGGCATAGACTTTGGGCTTTTCTGCCGATCCGCCGTTTTTGAAAATCTCCTCGGGATATTTTGTATCGGCCGAAACGAAAACATCAAACGGTGCGCCTTCGCGGATCTGGGTGGTGAGCTTGCCGGAAGAACCAACCACAATGTCAATTTCCTTCCCGGCTTCTTTTTCAAATTCCGCCTTAATTTCCTTCATTACATATTGCACGTTGGCGGCGGTAGCCACAATAATTTTCTCCGAAGGTTTGGAACAACCCGCCAGGAAAACCGAAAAAAGCAGAAAAAAACGCTGAATATTCATGTTGCAATTTAATGGATAAACCCCAAATGATCATTGCTTCCCATTGCGTTAAAAATCGTAAATTGCGCGCCATTTCGAGCGCAGGCTCTGAAATCACAGCTGGGAAACCGGCTTCCTTAAAGTGTAATTAATAACAATGTAATGATTATAGATACTGCCCAGCGCACCAAGCAGACTTCCGAATACTACTTTTCGGTGAAGCTCGCGGAGGTTCGCAAAATGATTGCAGAAGGTCATGATGTCATTAACCTGGGGATTGGAAACCCGGACATGATGCCTTCGTCTGAAACGATAACAGCCTTGTCTGAGGCGGCTCAGAAGTCGCAAGCGCATGGTTATCAGCCTTATGTGGGCACGCCTGCATATCGGAACGCAATCGCAGATTTCTATTATCATACTTACGGCGTTAAACTCGATCCTGCAACAGAAATATTGCCATTAATCGGTTCAAAAGAAGGCATCACGCACATTTCTCTGACATTCCTTGATCCAGGCGATGAAGTGCTGGTTCCTGAGCTGGGTTACCCGGCGTACCGTGCTGTTAGTCAAATGGTGGGTGCGGTTGTAAAGGAATATCCGTTACGCGAAGATTTCGGCTGGCAGCCGGATTGGACCGCGATAGAAGCATTGGTAACGCCCAAAACCAAGATCATGTGGCTCAACTATCCACATATGCCTACGGGAGCGCCTGCAACGCAAGCGTTGTTTGAAGAAGCGGTGGCATTCGCGACAAAGCATAAGATTCTGCTTTGCCATGATAATCCTTACAGCCTGGTTTTAAATAAAAAAACGCCGATCAGCCTGTTATCTATTGAAGGAGCGAAAGAGGTTGCCATTGAGCTTAACTCCATGAGCAAGTCGCACAATATGGCGGGATGGCGAATGGGCTGGTTATCAGCGGCTAAGCCTTACATTAATGCTGTGCTTACCATTAAAAGTAATGTGGATTCAGGCATGTTCTGGGCCATGCAGGAAGCGGCTGTTGCGGCCTTGCATAATTCGGACGAGTGGCATCAGGAGCGCAATGCGGTATATCAAGGCCGGTTAGAAGCTGCTGAGGCTATTTTGGAAACAATTGGTTGCACCTGGGATCGTAAGCAGGAAGGCATGTTCCTATGGGGCAAATTGCCGGATTCTGTCGAGTCCGCAGAGGTGCTGGTGAATGCTCTTTTGGTTGAAAAACATGTGTTCATTGCGCCTGGCTTTATCTTCGGGCCGAAAGGACAGCGTTACATCCGCTTATCGCTTTGCTTGCCGAAGGAGCGTATTTGGCAAGCAGTGGAACGAATAAAGGCTTAATCCTCAATTTATTGGTGTTTATTTATTTTGAATCGAAATGATACTTAGTATAATAGGAGTGGGCTTGCTGGGCGGTTCTTTCGCTTTGAGCCTGCGCGAAAAATATCCGAATGTTAAGTTTGTAGGCGTTGATAATTCTTTGGTAAATCAAAAAATTGCTTTGGCCAAAGGCATTGTTGATGAGATCGTTACACTTGACGTTGCGCTGCAAATTTCTGAGCTGAATGTGCTGGCAACGCCTGTTGACGCCATTAATAAGCTTTTGCCTTATATGCTGGATCATCTGCCGGAAGGACGGACTATCATGGATCTTGGCTCTACAAAAGAGGCGATTTGCCAGATTGCGGATGCGCATGCAAAACGTGCGCAATTCGTTGCCGTACATCCAATGGCGGGAACCGAGAATTCAGGACCTGGTGCTGCATTTAAAGAGTTGCTCACAGATAAATACGTCATTATTTGTGATAAGGAAAAAAGCAATGCTGAATCACTTGGCCTGGTTGAAACTTTCCTGCGCGACGTCGGCATGAAGATTTATTATATGCAGCCGACTGAACATGATTTGCACTTGGCTTACGTGTCACATTTGAGCCATATCAGCTCTTTTGCGCTCGGATTGACGGTTTTGGACAAAGAAAAGGACGAAAAAGCGATTTTTGCTATGGCGAGCACTGGATTTTCTTCAACGGTCAGGCTTGCTAAAAGCTCACCGCAAATGTGGGCTCCTATTTTTGATCAGAACAAAACCAATGTGTCAAAAGCATTGGGAGACTACATTGAGCTGCTGAAAAAATTCAAGGATGCTATTGATCAGCACGATCTGGAAACAAGTCTGGACTTCATGAGCAAGGCAAATGACATCAGACGAGTTTTAGCCGGAATTGAGAAAAAATAAGAAATATCAGATTTATAACTTATTGAAAAACAGCCTATTGCAGGATGTTTTTTGTTTTTTAGGAACCATTAATACGCGCCGGGCTGTTAAACATGCACCTTTCAAAGGGTATCTTTACCTCCTCTCTCAATCGATAATAATTAGATTTTTCAATAAAACGATTAGAAATGACAAAAGCTCAGGCAGTATTAGTAGCAGTAATGATTGCGCTTGGTGTTTCCTTCGGGTTCCAAAAATTTGATACACTTAACGATTCCACGACTTCCGATTCCATAAAAATTAAGCCAGATTCCCTTGCGAAGCCGCAATGGGCAAGTCTTTACGATTCGCTGGGCTTGAAAAAACAAGGCCTTTCAGAGGCTGCATTTTATTACGCATGGTATGGTTTTCAGAAAATGAATCTGGCTAATCCGATCCTTGCGATTGCCGATTTTAGCCAGTCTTCTCGTAATAAGAGACTTTATGTAATTGATTTGATAAAGAGAAAAGTGTTGCTTAACACATACGTTGCGCACGGCAGAAATTCCGGTGATGAGTTTGCAAAGCGTTTTTCGAATGATAATTCATCATATCAATCCAGCCTGGGTTTTTATAAAACATTAGGGACTTACACGGGTAAGCACGGGCTTTCGCTGAGGCTGGAAGGGGTTGAAAAAGGCATTAACGACCGCGCATTGGAAAGGGCGATCGTTATGCACGGGGCAGATTATGTAAGTGAGTCTTTTATCAAAAACACAGGTCGCCTGGGCCGAAGCCTTGGATGTCCTGCTGTATCTATTCTGGATTCTAAAAAACTAATCAGCATGCTTTGCAATGGCGCAGGACTATTTATATATTCTGCTGACCAGCAATATGTTAAGGCTTCACCTCTATTATCAGGCCTGAAATTGGATAAGCTGGATCACACCTTTGGCAATCCTCTTTTATACACGTCTTCAAAGTAAAGCAAATCCCCTTTTTCATTGCAATCGGCACCCAGATAAAGCAGGAATACTGGAATTCTTGCTTTTAATTTGTGCCACTTCGGCGGGGTCGACACCGTGTCAGGCTCGGTCATGAAATCGTTGTCAAGCAGTTTGGTGCCAGCCATATAGTTGGCCAAATCGGTCGGTTGCTGCACGCGTACACAGCCATGGCTTCTCCATCTCGAATTACTTTTGAACAAATATCTTGCGTTCGTGTCGTGCAGATAAATCGCCAGTGGATTTTTAATCTCCACTTTCAGCAAACCTAGTGAATTGTCTTCACCGGTTTCCTGACGAAAGCGGTAGGGGAATTTTTCAGCTGTAAGTTCTTCCCAATCAATCTCTTCCGGATTTACCGCCTGGCCTTTATTATCAATTATTTGAATTCGATTTCGGGACAAGTATTCCGGATCACTTGCCGCTTTGGGAAACATTTCCTTGATAGCAATGCTTTTTGGCACATTCCAGTATGGGTGTGTCACGATGCTCGTTGCATAAGTGTCCATCGTAGGCGTCGGCGTGTCGCTTTTACCTACCACCGTACGCATACGCAGCACATTCTGTCCGGCTGAATCCATGGCGGCCAGATAGGCACCGCGAATGTTCACCATAACGAACCGCGGAGCGCCTTTGGACTGCCGCTTTATCCAGCGATAAGCATTCAGCGTCTCAGCAACAACGGCCGCGCTATCTTGCTTGTTTTCCTTTAATAGCCTAGCGTAGTGTATTTTAAGATTGTTATAAACAGGATAAACCGGCTCTAATCCTTTCATCACTTTGTCCACCGACTCGCCTTTCACCAGTGCTTCCGCAGCTTCACGAAGGAGTGATGTGTCTGCCTTAACTTTCTTTTCTGTATAGCGCAGGTTTGGTTTATGCCCAAATCCGGCTTCTTCCAGCAAGGCAAAAACAGGCGCTTGCTCACCGGTAGCAGCGAATTTTTCAACATTGATTCCGGCACTTTTGCCGAATTCCAGCAGTTTTTCGTAATGTTTTTTGTCGCTCAATTCCTTTTCCAGCTGCTCCCGGGACATTTCCTTGGGATTCTTTTTGCAAGATTGCAGGATGGCAAGCGTAAATAAAATCAATAGAGGGATATAACGGGTGCGGCCCAAGCCAGAGAGCATTTGCATTGTGTTGTAATTTAGTTAAAGGCTTCTATGCAATTGCCATGCTAAGAATTCACATCTCCATGAACTTTAAAAAGTCCTACGATTTGAAGATTTAAGTTATGTTTTTCTACGCAAAATAGCATTGGCCACTCGGACCCTGGGGAATTTTAGTAACAACAAGCGGTGACTTATCGGGCGTAAAAAAGGTCAGGCATTAGCCTGACCTCAGTGACCGCGACGGGAATCGAACCCATATCTAGAGTTTAGGAAACTCCTATTCTATCCGTTGAACTACGCAGTCTTGCATTGCTACTAGTTGTGACCGCGACGGGAATCGAATTCGAGCGCGAACCCGGCCATATCTAGAGTTTAGTTGGAGTCGCATTCGACAAACTCCTATTCTATCCGTTGAACTACGCAGTCGAATTGGGGTGCAAAACTGGCAAAAAATCATTTGAATTACAAATGATTATTCCTCCGCTTTTACTGCTGTGTATCCCAAATCGAGCCAGTTTGGATAAATTGAGAAGTGTTTTTCCTTCACCATGGAAAATAATGTGTTTCTCAACTCGTCAATATTTTCCTTCTTTTCAGCCGAAATAAACACAACATGATCCGCCTTATCGGCTATATAGCTCTTTTTCAATTGGTCCAGAACACTTTCTGTCTGCTCAATTTCCTGGCCCTCATCATTATCCGCGTTGAATGTCGGGTTATAAAGGTCAATTTTATTGAAAACAAGAATAGTGGGCTTGTTGGCAGCGCCAATATCTTCCAATGTCTTGTTTACCACATCCAAATGTTCCTCGAATGAAGCGTGCGAAATGTCTACCACGTGCAGCAAAATATCCGCTTCCCTAACCTCATCCAAAGTCGATTTAAATGATTCAATGAGCAGCGTAGGCAATTTGCGTATGAAACCAACGGTGTCAGTCAGCAAAAATGGGATGTTCTCCATATTCACCTTTCTCACAGTCGAATCAACGGTTGCAAACAGCTTATTTTCTGCAAAAACATCTGCTTTCGAAAGCCCGCGCATCAATGTTGATTTTCCAACATTGGTATAACCCACAATGGCAACGCGCACCAGCCGGTCTCTTTCCTTCCGGCGCGTAGTGCTCTGACGATCAACCTTTTCCAGTTTTTCTTTCAGGAAAGCGATCCGGTCTTTCACCAGACGTCTATCCGTTTCCAATTCCGTTTCACCAGGCCCGCGCATACCCACACCAACCCCAGACTGGCGGCTTAAGTGAGTCCACAGGCGAGTCAATCGCGGATACATATACTGATACTGGGCCAGCTCAACCTGTAATTTCGACTGTGCAGTTTGAGCCCGCATCGCGAAAATATCCAGGATCAGTAAACTCCTGTCAATCACTTTAATGTCTTTGAAAACAGCTTCCAGATTTCGCACCTGCGACGGCGTAAGGTCATCATCATAAAGGATCATGTCCACGGGGTTCGCAGTCACATAAATCAGAATTTCTTCCAATTTTCCTTTTCCGGTGTAGGTGCGGATATCAGCTCGTTCCAGATTTTGTGTAAATGTCTTAACCGTTTCCACACCCAATGTTGTCGCCAGAAAAGCAAGCTCGTCCAGGTACTCCTTTGTCTTTTCAGCCGGTTGTTTTTGTGTACTAACAGCCACAAGCACAGCGGTTTCCGGCTTTTCGGCTGTTGAGTATAACTTCTTTTTATCAATCATGAAGAGTTGTTTAATGGTATTTCCTTTCCTGCCCGATGCTTCAATTTTTATACCAAAATTTGCAGGAAAGAGTAGAAAGGCAACGGTTTGGCGAAAGCAAAAGTTCACCCCGTCCAGGCCGTGAAATTACACTTACATCTGAATTAATCCATTATTTTGTATGAATAATAGAAAAGCACTTTTGTATATTTGCCCAAATTCTGCGAAATATGTTGGTGATCATCCCCGGTTTACAATAACCACAAGTCTTTTCCTGGTCCGTCTGCGGACATTCTCCCACCGGACCGCCGGCCGCCGGACTGCCGGCCAGACTGTTCTCTGTGACTTTTGCTAGTCACTTTCAATTCTTATTTTATTTCAATCTTATTTCATCCATGAAAAAGTGGTTTCAACTGCTTCGTAAGGCTATTCGTGGCTCCGAAGAAAGTTTTACCGAAGGAAGCATCAACCGTGCTATATTTCTACTATCCGTCCCAATGATCCTTGAAATGGTCATGGAGTCGCTTTTCGCCGTTGTTGACATTTTTTTCGTTTCAAAAGTGAGTACAGAAGCCGTGGCGGTTGTCGGGCTTACTGAATCTGTGATTACGCTGGTTTATTCTGTGGCCATTGGTTTGAGTACGGCTGCAACGGCCACCATTGCACGTCGCGTTGGGGAAGGCAATACAAATGGCGCCAGGCATGCGGTGGGGCAGGTTATTGTGATCTCTTTGGCTATTTCGGCAGTTACTGCGACGGTCGGAACATGGTTTGCGGGCGATATTCTGCGGATCATGGGTGCCGATGCAAAGGTGATCGAGCTCGGGACAGATTTTGCAAGAATTCAGTTTCTGAGCAGCCCTGTCGTCATTTTGCTTTATTCTCTGAGCGGAGCATTGCGTGGCGCCGGTGCCGCAGCAACCGCCATGCGGTCACTGATCGTTGCCAATTGCTTTAACATGATTCTGGGGCCGGTGCTGATATTCGGACTTGGGCCATTTCCTGAACTCGGCGTAACAGGCGCGGCCCTCGCCACGGCATTAGGACGGTCGATAGGCGTTGGTTATCAGTTATTTTCGTTAACAAAAGCACAAAAATCGCTCGGCTTGCTATGGGCCGATCTGCGTCCTGATCCCAAGACCATCGCGACGATTGTAAAAGTGGCAACGGGCGGCACCGTCCAGTTTCTGATCGGTTCCGCAAGCTGGATTTTCCTGACGCGTATCTTGTCCGAATTCGGCAGTGACGTGGTGGCCGGTTACACCATTGCCATTCGCGTCATTATGTTCACATTATTGCCTGCCTGGGGGCTTTCTAACGCTGCTGCGACGCTTGTGGGGCAGAATTTGGGGGCCGGGAAGCCGGATAGGGCGGAGAAATCGGTCTGGAAGTGTGCGTCTTATAACTTTATTTTCCTGCTGGGCCTGGCCGTTTTAATGTTCATTGGCGCGGAGCAACTTATTGGTTTGTTCAGTCCTAATCCACAGGTTATTGCCACAGGCAAAATGGCATTGCGCGTGTTATGCCTGGGTTATGCTGCCTATGCTTATGGAATGGTCGTCATTCAGTCGCTGAATGGGGCAGGGGATACGAAAACACCGACTGTCCTGAACCTGATCTGTTTTTGGGCGATTGAAATTCCGGTTGCGTATGTGCTTGCCGTTATGATGAATTTCGGTCCGATCGGCGTTTTTGCCTCGGTTCCATTTGCGGAATCCATTCTGGCATTGCTGGGGATCTGGCGGTTCAGGCTGGGTAAATGGAAGTTGGTTAAAGTCTGAAATACTGAGCGGGGATGGTGCATTCGATCCCCGCTCAGAAACGAAAACAACTGCCTTTTGGTTAACTTCGTATCGATAAACTGAAATTATCCTTCATGAAAATAGAACAGATATATACCGGATGCCTGGCTCAGGGCGCTTATTTTATTGTTTCAAACGGCGAAGCGGCGGTTATTGACCCTTTGCGCGAAGTGGAGCCTTACATTCAAAAGGCCAATAAAATCGGTGCGAAAATCAAGTATGTATTTGAGACGCATTTTCATGCCGATTTCGTTTCGGGACATCTGGATTTGGCTGAAAAGACGGGAGCGGAAATCGTTTACGGACCGAATGCAAATCCTGCATTTAAGGCACACATCGCCGCTGATAATGAAGAGTTTAAATTAGGTGACATTACTATCAAGGCATTGCATACGCCGGGTCACACGCTGGAATCGACGAGTTATCTGCTGTTCGATGAAAATCAAAAGCCAACTGCGCTTTTTAGTGGCGATACATTGTTTATCGGCGATGTCGGACGTCCGGATCTTGTACAAAAAGGTGACCTGAATATGGACGACCTTGCAGGAATGCTGTTTGAAAGTCTGCGAACGAAGATCATGACATTGCCTGATGATATCATCGTTTATCCCGCACATGGAGCAGGTTCCGCTTGTGGAAAGAATATGAGCAAGGAAACTTCCGACACGTTAGGCAACCAAAAGCGGTTCAATTATGCATTAAGGGCGGACATGACCAAAGAGGAGTTCGTCGCAGAAGTGACCGCAGGTTTGCCCGAACCTCCGAAGTATTTCCCTGAGAATGTAAAAATGAACCGGGACGGCTACGAAAGCATTGACGACGTGCTCGAACGCGGCGATCAGGCATTATCTGCGGAAGCGTTTGAAGCTAAGGCTAATAACACGGGTGCGCTCATTCTGGATACGCGGAAGCCGGAGGATTTCTCCAAAGGATTTATTCCAAATTCTATCAACATTGGTATTCAGGGCGGTTTTGCTCCGTGGGTAGGCGCATTAATTCCGGATTTGAAGCAAATTCTATTGATCGTAACGGAGCCGGGAATGGAAGAGGAAGTGGTAACACGCCTGGCAAGAGTTGGTTATGATCATACCATCGGTTTTTTAAATGGTGGTTTTGAGACCTGGGTCCAGGCTGGAAAAGAGGTTGATTCTGTTGAAAATGTTTCTGCTGATGCTTTCCAAAAGGTTTATCATGATGAAAGTCCCGAAGTGATCGATGTGCGAAAGCCAGCTGAATTCGAAGCCGGGCACATAGACGGGGCCAAAAATCTGCCGTTAGACTACATTAACGACCTCATGGCCGAATTTCCCAAAAACAACACGCTTTACATACATTGCGCAGGAGGTTACCGCTCCATGATAGCCGCCTCCATCCTAAAATCACGCGGCATCGATCACGTCATCAACATCGAAGGAGGCTTCGGCGCAGTAGAAAAGACAAACGTGCCGGTTTTGCAAGGGGTTTAAATTTTTGATGCTGGTTATTTGTATATTATGGTCAAAAATGATGCACTATGGAAACAATGATCGTTGAGTTGACGCACAAGCGGGCTTTGCAGTTGCTGAGGGATCTGGAAGCAATGGAAATCATTAAGTTGCACGATAATACCGACGTCCCAAAGCCTAAATTATCTGAAAAATACAAGGGCATTCTTTCCAAAGAAGAAAGCCAGGACCTTACCCGCCATATCAGTCAAATGCGTAATGAATGGAGCAATATTTAATTGATACGAACGCAGTCTCACACTATTTATCAGCGATGCTGACGCAACCGGGCATCGATTTCATGGATGACGTCATCAATGCGACTCCCAACTTGTCGGTAATAAGTCAAATCGAACTCCTTTCTTGGAAAACATTGAAAAGCAGTCAGATTAGTGATTTTATAAATGACAGTTTAATTTTCAACATTACTCCCGAAGTTGTAGCAATCTGCGTAAGTATTCGCAAAAGCAGGAAAATCAAAACTCCTGATGCAATTATTGCAGCGACTGCAATTGCCAATAACCTAACACTCGTTACCGATAACGAGAAGGACTTTGAGCATATAACAAAGTTGAAAGTAATTAATCCGAAAAAGCTTTAATCGCTCAGCTTTGTCCTAAGCGAATTCCCCTCAAAGCTTCCTGGCAACCAGATAGAGCTGTTCGTCGCCTAATGTGAATGGATCGGCTTCCAGGTTTCCGAATGTTCCTACGACTTGTAAACCGGCGGTTTCGAACATGTAGATGATTTCTGACAGGGTGAAAATGTGTTGACGGACTGTGTGCGTTATTTTTTCGGAACCGGAGATAAATGTTTGCTCGGCGGCGATGTAACCTTCTTCGGGCCGGTAATCGTTTTCGGCCAGATAGATAATGTCTTCTTTCACGGGCATCCAGTTACGCGTCTGGAAGTTGGGCAGAATGCTTTCTGCGAGATTTTCGGTGTGAATGGCAATGTGGCCGCCGGATATGACAGCATTTGCCATTTTCGAAATAAATTGCTGCATTTCAGCCCTTGGGAAGAAACTGAAACTATTTCCAATGCAATAAGCTGCATCAAATGCATTTGCCTCAATATCACATTGCAGCACATCGTCACAAATAACCGTCAAAGGCAGTTTTTGCTTTTTGGCCACGGCCTTCAATTCATCGCAATATTCACTGGAAATGTCAACGCACGTCATTGCGCAACCTTCCTCAGCCAAGGGAACAGCATGACGTCCGTAACCCGCTAGCATGTCCAGAACCTTGCTTCCTTTCGTTATTTCAAGCACATCCCGCAAAAAATCGACTTCATAATCGGTGTATTCTTCATCCTGATGCAGTTTCCAGGCGCGTTGCGGAAGTCCTTTGAAATAATTGTGATACCAAGCCACGGGAGCGTTCTTTAATTTTGAAGCGCAAAACTACGAAAAGCTGCCAGGATGACTGACAGCTTTCTAAAATATAGATAGCGCGGAACATTACATACGCATGAGGCCTGGCGTTATACGCAGGTAAACTTGTCCGGACAGCGGCGTGTTGCCGTAAACGGATTTCAGCGAATTTTCAATGGAGTAAATTCCCATTTGTGCTCCTGCTTGTAAAATGGTATTTTGGAAGGAAGCAATCTGGCGGTTAATTCCAAGTGAAAACAGGGAAACTGGAAATTTCTCTTTTCCAATGTCATCATATCTGGTGATCCCCAGTTCACTAATGTTCTTCTCAACCCGTTCATAACGACTATAAACAGCCCATTTGTCCAGTTGCAGATTCGATTCCAGCAAAATAGCATGCTCCTTATGATGACCGCCAGCTTCATTCAACCCCCAAACCGCGGAAGTAGAAATCCATCTGTTTTTTCCACTCAAATTAGTCGAATGCTGCACCGAAGCCGTTGTCCGGTCCACGTTTTCACCGCCGTGCAATGGTTCAGGATTTTTGATAAAACCCCTGCTCACCTGCATGGCCCAGTTTGCGGAAGGATTAAACATTAACCGGTAACTGTACGAATCAAAACGTGGCTTATCGAAGTCAAACCGGTTCTCATTCGGCTCACGACCGGTGAAGGACGAGCCTTCCAGCTTGAATTTCCAGAGCCGGATTCCTGCCGTTACAACTCCAAATGTAATGTGCGTTGCATCCTGCCAGTGGTGCCCCAAAACGGCATCAGGATTATTGAAAGCCGACATTCTGTGCATAAATGCGGTTGGCCCCAATGCTGGTTCGCCCGGATAGCCCGCGTAAAGCGTCAGGTCAATGTTTTCATTCAGCCTTTGCGTGTAAGCAACGGAAAGTTCGGAAATAAGGTCGTGCGGATGTTGCTTGTCGATCAGCGGCTCGCCTTTCCAGGTCTCACCGGATTGAAACAAAAGCGGATAACCAGCAGCTCCGTCAAACAACCTGTCCAGTGACACCATCGCGCGGATATTTAGCAGGCCATTCTTGCCAACCTGCCGTTGCGCCATGCCCATGAACCAGTTTGGCACGCTAACCTTCGATTTTGACCCTTTCAAGCCATCATTATTGAAATTCTGAGCCGTGTAGCGGAGAAAGACACTTCCATGCAACATGTAATTCCACTTATCCGAGTGCTTCATATAAGCGTACATCGGGGTTGCATCGGGTTGCCAGCCTGTTCCCGAGCCATTCCGCGTCATAGGAAGACTGAGTGAAAAACTGTGCGTCATATGCCCGGAGTTATGCTGCATATCGCCATGATCCATTTTGCTGTGATCCATCTTACTGTGATCCACAGTGTCGTGCTTCATGGTTTTGCGATCCATGCCCTTCATATCATGCCCGGCATGCTGCGCCGAATCTTTTTTGGGCTCCTGATGATGCTCGTGCTGCGCGAGCACAGGGAAGGCGGTGCCCATTATGCCGGCTATTGCCAGCATTTTCAATTTGTTATTGCTCATGACGAAGTGGTTTTGATTAGTGTGCAGCAGCCGTTTTTCGGCAGCAGCTTGGCAGTTTATCGTGTGCTTTTTGGTTTGCAACCTGCGTATCGGCGTCATAACCCGTGTTGATAATGGTCGCTTTAATGGCTTCCGGGGTGGTTTTATTCGGGTTGTATTTCACCGTAACCACTTTGTCTTTCAGGTCCAGATTGGACTCTTTTACTCCTTTGGAAAGCCCCAGATTGCGCTCGATGCGTTCTTTACACATTTCACAAATCGCAGAAGTCTTGATCTTGATCTGCTTATCGCCGTCGGCCTGAGCCAATGTTATATTGGCAAAAAGTGCTATTAATAAGGATAGAATGGTAGTTTTCATGATTTTGAATGTTTTAGTGATCAATGATTGTGTTCAGTAGAATCTGTTTCTGCCATCGCTACTTCTTGTAAATCCATTTTGCAAACCGGACATTTTCCAGCTTCCGCGTAGGTTTTTTCTCCCTCGCATTGCATAGGGCATGCGTATTTTTTCTCAGCTGTGGCCATTGACTCAGTTTCCGCTTTCCCGGTCTGTTCGTTGTTTGCTCCGCAAGCGGCAAAAAGGAATAATAGCGAGGCAAAAAGGATATTTTTCATGATCATTGAAGGTTTATTTAATGTTTGTTCTAATGTCCTACTTTGTCCAGCGTGATTCTCCCCAAAGTGCTTTTCTTGAACGCTCCGGGCGTCATCCCGGTCACCTTTTTGAACTGATTACTTAAATGCGCCGGGCTGCTATATGACAGTCGCCACGCCATTTCGCTCAATGTCAGCTCATTATAAGAAAGCCATTCTTTCACTTTTTCCGTTTTCTGGGCGATAATGTATTGTTCAATGGTCTGCCCGGTTTCGGAGGAAAAAAGGTTGCTCAGATAAGAATATTCATAACCGATTTTTTCAGACAAATAATCCGAAAAGTTCTGCTGCTCAGGTTTATGGCCTTTTAAATACTGCACTTCCTCAATGATCAGGGTCTTAATGTGCTCCACAATGGCCAGCCTGCGGTCGTCGAGTAATTCAAATCCGCTCGCTTCTAATGTGGATTTTACCTTAGTAAGCAGTTGATTATCAATGTCCGTGGCGGTTTCAACTTCGCCCAGCTCAACGGATTGCAATGCAATGCCCAGATTTTCCAGATCTTCCCGGACTACCCGTTTGCAACGATCACAAACCATGTTTTTTATATGCAGTTTCATAACGCGCTCAATTATCTCACTATTTTATAACGTATTCCCGCATAAATCATTCGTCCTACCACAGGCCCCCAGGCCATTCCCGCGTCAAAATTCTGTCCGAAGGGATCATTAGCGCCCATAATCGGGTTTTTCTGACGGAAATTGGCCAGGTTTTCTCCGCCAAGGTAAATGTCCCATTTGGGAAATGTACGCGTAACCTGTGCATTGAAGTTGTAAAATGACGGCGACATTGTCGATGTCAGGTTGTCGGGAACGTGGTGCTCGTCAACGTGGCCCATGTACGGGATCCGCCGTTTTCCATTCCATTGCATAGTTGCATCAAACTTCCATTTGTCATAAGGCAGCGCATATCCGGCATTGAAAAGCACCCGATCGCGGCTTACCATCATTCTCGGCAGCAACACATTTTCGTCGTATACATTCCGAATGGTTTGTTTTACATCAAAAAGCCGGTAAGCAAGCTTGAATTCAAGGCGTTTAATGGGTGTCAAGTTCGCCTCTGCCTGGAAACTATTGGCGTAAGCATCGCCTTCCAGATTATAAAACCGGATGTAACGCGGATCTTCCATATCGGCTACAAGCTGGTTTTCAAAGTTTGTCCTATAAAAATCCATGATAAAATTCCCGCTCATATTACCCATCTTGAACTCCTGCGTAACACTTGCTCCGTAATTCCAGGAAACTTCGGGACGAATGCTTTCGCGGAACTGTACAGTGCGCGAACTCACCAGGTTGCCGTAATATTCTGCCAGCGGATTGGCAACCCTGAACCCTTTTCCTGCCGAGGCCCGAAGCGTGGTTTGGTCCGTCAGGTTGTATTTCAAATGCATGCGCGGCGTCCATTGCGTGCCGTAAAGGTTATGGAAATCAACTCGGCCGCCCGCAACGAGTACAAACTTATCCAGGTTATTGTAAGTATACTCGAAAAACGCCCCTGGAACCGACTCGTTTCTGGCTAGCCGGATGTCCTTGTAAAGTTCGTTGTAGTTATCCAGCAGATAACTCAGACCGGTTTTATAAGAATGATTGGTGTTGCCAATGATCGATTGATAGATCAGATTTCCGTACAGCGTTTTTTGTGTTCCGTCATAATTATTCATTCCAAAAAATGACTTTGAATCATGCAGAGAGGCATTCATGATGAAACCCAATCCTTTGTAAGGCTTATCGGGAAACAACCGTGCGATTTTGGAAAAGAACTCGTAACGGTTCACTTTGGCGCCAAAACCGTAAACATTACCGGAGCCTTTCATCTCTTTTTCAAAACCATTCTCACCACCCAAACGATCTTCAAGCAAAGCTTTTACACCGAACTGCGCCATCACTCTTTCGCTCTGATATTTCCAGCGGTTTACCACATTATATTGTGTATAAAGCGGCATATCAAGGAATCCATCCTTATTATTATCCACCCGGTTGCGCAATGTGCTGGCGTGCGTCAGCAGTCCCGTGCTCCACTTTTCGTTTAGTTGTGTTGCCAGGTTCAGGTTCACTTCCGCGCGACCGAAGTTATTGATATAAGTGTTTAAATAAAGCTTTTCGCGGCTGTCCGGTTTCTGCATTTCAACATTGATCTGGCCCGTCATGGATTCATAACCATTCACAACAGAACCCGCGCCTTTACCCACATCAATTGACTGAATCCAGGTTCCCGGCACAAAATTGAGCCCGAAAGTGGAAGCCAGCCCACGGATAGAAGGAATGTTTTCAATGTTGGTCTGAATGTAAGTTCCGTTCAATCCCAGCATCTGGATTTGCTTGGAGCCGGTAACAGCGTCGGCATAAGAAACAGAAACCGAAGCATTGGTTTCAAAACTTTCGGACAAATTACAGCAGGCCGCTTTGGCCAGTGCACGGGTGGTAATAATCTCGGTCTGGTGCGGCGAAAGCCTGTCGATCGTTGACGTGTTGCCACGAACCACAACCTCATTCAAGGTCTGGTCGTTTTGCAAAACCACCTGCAAATCGTTTTCTGCGCCTATTTTAACTGTATCATTCCGGAATCCAACGAAACTGATCACCAGTAAGTTGGACTGCGCCGATCGCGGAATATTGAAATGGCCAATGGTGTCCGTAGCCGTGGCCTGGGTTGTTCCGGACCAGTAAACATTCGCTCCGGTAATAGGTTTGAGCGCTTTGCTACCGGGCACCTGCTCATTGACTGAGCCGGTTATACGTTGCGCGAATAGCGCGGAAGAAAGAAGAAAGAAGAATCCTCCCGTCAGATATTTAAGCATGGTTCATTTAATTCATTGAAACAAAAGAAAAGCGGTGCGGTCCTTCGCGAGGCGAATTTTGGCACGTAAACTATTGAAATCAATGTATCAAATCAGCAGGGACTGGATTGCATAGCGCATACTTTTCCCATGCAACCGGGAGGAGAAGGATATATCAGGAATGGGTGGCGCATTGTCGCCTGTTTCCTGTTCAATGATGGATAAAAAGCCGGTTTGTACTAGAAATAACGGCTCTCCGTTCCAGGATTTCAGCAATTTCGCCAGCTCGTGAGTTGTGGAAGTGGTGACTTGCAGCTTTTCGAACTTCTGGCTTTCCTTACAGCAATCGGTTTTTTTGAAAAATATTCCTTTTGCTTCTTTTAATTTTTTGCTTTTGGCGCAGCAGGAAGAGCCGGCCATACTCACGGAAGAATCCGTGTTGAGCTCCTTCACAACCTGCACCGACTTGCCCCGGACCAAGCACTGATGCTCGATAAAGGCAAATCCCGTACTGCTCATCAGGACCAGGAAGGCCATGAAAACAGTGATCGATCGGTGTAAGTTGCTTTTCATATAACTCAAAGATATTAATTATCAGGCTATTTCTTCTGCATTATAACCCGCCTTTTTCATGAGTTCGGCGATTTCCTGGGGAGATTTGCTGGTTTCAACCTTCAAAATCCGCTCGGGACTTTGTAAATCCACATTCCAGTTTTCAACCGCGTTATCCTCATTCAAAAAAGGCGTAACCGTCGCCACGCAAGCCCCGCATTTTATATTAGTCTTAAATTTCAGCGTCTCCATCATCAATCAATTCAGTGTTTTTCAAATTTTGTCCTGCAAATATCGCCCCAACCCGCTCCGAAGTTGTTACAGAATTACAAAAATGAATTACAGAGTTTTTGGTTTTGCAAAAATGGCCTGCCGTTTAAGCCATAATTTGATTTTTTTGAAAAAATCCACTTTTCTGGGCTTGGGTTGCCCGTCATGAGTCAATTGATTGGCAAAGTTGAATAAAAGCCGTTTTGCATAAACCTTCTCCGCTACGTTGCCTTGCATCAGCTCACAGGCGAAACTTTCGATGTGCGCATTCAATATGCCATTGATAGAAACGGTATAGTAGCGACTTCTCTCCGCCTGAGGCTTGTTTCTATTTATTTCAGCGGAGCCGTTAAAGCGTGATCTGATGCGACATCAGGTAATCTGACACTGTCTTGTCCACCCTCGCCACATTCAGGTTTTGAATATAATGTCCGGTCGCTTCGGTATGGTAAATTTTTGCGCTGTGAAGTTTAACCTGTTTCCATTCCTTACTCGGTGCAAGCTCAAATAACTCATGGAAAAACGCTTTGTCAACCTTTTTATCCAGCCACATATCTTCCTGAAAATAAAGAATATAATCCTCTTCTATCTCAGTCGTCAGCAAGTAGGCCAATCTGTCTGACCAAGCTCCTTCCCCGGACTTAATGTTCTGAAATCCGTCAATATTGGCAGTTAAAATCTCAGTCGCGAAATAGTAATTACATTCAATAGCAAAGTCCCAATATTTGGAAAAGAAATATTCAAA
Source organism: Dyadobacter chenhuakuii (assembly GCF_023821985.2). Classification (NCBI taxonomy): domain Bacteria; kingdom Pseudomonadati; phylum Bacteroidota; class Cytophagia; order Cytophagales; family Spirosomataceae; genus Dyadobacter; species Dyadobacter chenhuakuii. The sequence continues at coordinate 5,232,964 of NZ_CP098805.1, forward strand.
ACCTTTATACAGAAACTGATATCTGTCACAAGCGTGGACTAATACGGCAACTTTTTTGGCGCAACGAAGCATAAGTCGGGATTAAATGACCGATGCGTTTTGCGGAAGTTGGGTTAATGAAGAAAGTGAAATAGCATCCGGATCGGCCAATCCAATGTTCCTTAGGCCGGGATGAATGATTAAATGGCAATCGCAAACAATCCCGGAGGGATGAGACGTAGGTAGCAACGAAATGCGCCGGATGATTTCTAAATCCCGGAGGGATGAAATGTTGGTAGCCACGAAATGCGCCGGATAATTTTTAATCCCGGAGGGATGAAATATTGGTAGCAACGAAATGCGCCGGATGATTTTTAAATCCCGGAGGGATGAAATATTGGTAGCCACGAAATTCCCGGATAATGTTTTAAATCCCGGAGGGATGAAACATCATGCATCTTGTTGCATCCCTCCGGGATTTTACATTGTTTTCGATTGCCTCTTGCTACCGATATTTCATCCCTCCGGGATTTTACATTGTTTGCGATTGCCTCTTGCTACCGATATTTCATCCCTCCGGGATTTTACATTGTTTGCGATCGCCTTTTGTTACCGATATTTCATCCCTCCGGGATTTTACATTGTTTGCGATTGGCTCTTGCTACCGATATTTTATCCCTCCGGGATTTTACATTGTTTGCGATTGTTTTTTGTTACCAATATTTCATCCCTCCGGGATTTATGTTGTTTGCGATTGCCTCTTGTTACCGATATTTCATCCCTCCGGGATTTTACATTGTTTGCGATTGCCTCTTGCTACCGATATTTCATCCCTCCGGGATTTATTTCTTTGATCTTTTTTATGCCAGCCTTGTACCATTCGGGACATCGAAGTCGGGGCTGGATAGGATTACTTCGCCGTCGGGGAGGATGAAGCCGGTGGTCAGGACTTCGGATTTGAAGTCTGCTATTTGTTTGACGGGAAAGTTTGTGACGCACAAAACCTGCTTGCCGAGAAGCTGCTCTTTGGTGTAACGTTTGGTGATCTGGGCCGAACTGTTTTTGATCCCGATCTCCGGACCAAGGTCGATTTTGAGTTTGAATGCTGGTTTCCGTGCTTTTGGGAAATCATCAACCTGAATAATGGTTCCTGCCCTGAGGTCTACATTTTCAAAATCCTGCCAGGTGATCGTGTCCATATGCTGCGTTTTTGTGAAGCAATCTGTTTTTATATTATTCAAAATAACATTAAAAATGCCTTTTGCGCTGCTTTCCCTTTCAAGTTGCCTTTACAAAATCAAAAAATTATGAAAAAGCTATTCACAGTCTTTGCCTTGTTGCTGGCCGGTTTGGTAAGCATTTCATTCCAGGATAAAACGGTGGCATTCTATATCGGAACTGCGGACAAAGGTGCGAATTCTTCTGTTTCCCTTTGCGAGTTGAACATGTCTACGGGACAGGTTACCGTGATCGATACATTCAATAATTGCGTCGGTCCCGGCTATGTGGCGATTTCACCTAATAAGAAAAATCTGTATGCCGTGGGGGGCGATAAAATTGTGGCTTTTGCAATCGGAGGAGATAAAAAACTGACTTACCTGAACAGCGAATCATCGGCTGGTGCTGGTCCTTGCCACGTTTCTGTGCATCCTTCCGGTAAGGCCGCATATGTATCCAATTATGGAGGTGGAAGCTTTTCCGCTTATGATTTGCAGCCTGATGGCAAGGTTTCGGCGGCAGTTCTTAAAGAACAATATTCAGGAACAGGCCCGAACGAAAAGCGCCAGGATAAAGCACACGCGCATTTTGCAACCGCGTCGCCGGATGGGAAATATGTGTATGTAACGGACCTGGGATCAGACAAAATCATGAATTACGTGGCGGATAGCAAAGGAGCGTTAAAACCTAATGCGGCGCAGCCATTTTTCTCAGGCAAGCCAGGCGCAGGACCGCGGCATTTGATCATTCATCCTTCGGGAAAATCACTTTTCCTGCTGAATGAGCTGGAAGCAACGCTCACTTCGTGCACCATTGATAAAAATGGGGTGATTAAAGCGCTAAACACCTATCCGACGATCCCGGCAGATTATGCAGGGCCTACCAACACCAGCTCGGCGATTCATTTGCATCCCAACGGCAAGTTTGTCTATGTGTCCAATCGTGGGCACAACTCCATCAGCGCATTTAAAATCGGTGCTAACGGTGCGTTGGAAATGGTGGATCAGCAGACGAAGTCAATCGCTATTCCGCGCGATTTTAACATTGATCCTAGCGGAAAGTTTATGATCGTTGCTAATCAATCTACTGATAATCTGGTAATTTACGATGTCGATGCTGCTACCGGGAAATTCAGCTTCCGGCAGGAGAGCATTGGCGTGAAGGCGCCAATTTGCGTGGCTTTCTTATAACTTTCTTGCCAGTTTGTTCTGGTAATAATTCAGAAAGTCTTCCAGTTGTTCCACTGGCATTTTGCGGGCGATGATCTTTTTATTTTTATCCAGAATATAGATCATCGGCGTTGTTACCACGTCGAATTTCTTGATGAAATCGATCTGGTTCAATGCGTCAAAGCCGTTCGGGACTTCTTCCAGGTGGAATGTCTTGATGAATGTTTTCCATTCTTCCATGTTATGGTCGGTGGAAACGGTCATGATCTTGATCCCCTTGGCCTTATTCTTGTCATAAAAAGCTTTCAGTTTCGGGGTGGCTTCCTTGCAGTGCCCGCAGGTCGGCGAGTAGAAGAAAATGACGCTGTAATTGGCGTCCAGGTCCTGAACGCTGATCTTTTTGCCTGCCGGATCAGTCAGTGTCAGCGCTGGGAAGGTTTTATCGACCAGCAGATCTTTCAATGTATTTACCTTTTCGGCAATGCGTTTTTTGACGTCCTCCGAAGTGCCCATTTCGCCGGACAGATAGTATTTCTGCGCCATATGCACCCAAACGGCCTCCGTACCAACCGTTTTGGGATTTTCGTATTGGTTGGTAATGTATAAAACAACCTGCGACTTCACATCCTTATTTGCCGATGCCTTTTTCGCCAGCATATCCGCATCCTTAATCAGTGAATCCGGTCTCTGAACGACCAGATTCTTGATATAGCGGTCGAGTTTTGGTTCGAGAAAAGGTGTGTTGATGATCCTGGCGTCGGAGAAGTCGAAGTTGTCCCAGTAATGTGCTTTGTAATAATTAAAAACCCAGATCGAATCCGGTTTGCCGCTCGCCAGTTTCGGCGCAGCAGGAATCTCCGGGTCGGCAGACATTTTAAGCAATTTTACTGTAAATGCGTCTGCGTTGTCAGCCAGCATTATTAAACGAGATGCATTAAAGCTGTCTTGTAAAGCCTTGATCTTGGTTCCCGCATCCGCGCTGCCGCTTTTCTTCAATGCTTCAATTTCCAGCGCGCCAGCTTTTAATTTCTTTTGATAAGTATAAAAAAGCTCGTTTTCTGCTGAGCCTGTCACCTTCATATTGCCAATGGCGTCAACTGTATCAGTTTCGATTGAGAAATTGCGCTCCTTTCCGGAATACACCAGTTCCACCCAGCTGCGGTTACCGGGGAAAAGGATAACGTATAAGCCTCCCGGAAGATCTGTTTTTCCTTCAAAAACTACTTTTCCCGTCGCATCAGCCTTCGCTGTGTCTTTTGGGACGAAAGTGGTGTTGTTCCGGCTGTAATGCCCGATTACCAGTGACGAATCCGCAAGTCCTTTAATGGTTGCCTGAATGCGATAGCCTTGTGAAAAAGCCGTTTGGGAAGCTGCAAAAAGCACCAGGATAAGAAGTAAAGTGCGGTTGTATTTTTTCATCAAGGTAAAAGTTGTTAGCTTATGAATGTTATATTTGGCTGGATCAAATTCTGCGCAGGCCACAAAATTAACTTCAAAACGATAACTTCTATCAGCATCTTATCCAAATGTTTTATTTTCTGTCCAAAGCAATAGATTTTGTGGCAATGCCGCTAAGCATTGTGTTCTTTTTGCTGCTTTACAGCTTGTTTACCAGCCGACGCAAGGCAAGAAAAACAGCCGCTATATCTGCTTTTGTGGTGCTGTATCTCATCTCAAATACTTTTCTGGTTAACGCCGCGCTGAACTGGTGGGAACCCAGGCAGGTTAACTTGCGCGATATCCATGAAGTCTATGATGTAGGGGTTTTACTTTCGGGCGGTTTGATGGATTCCAATCACCCGGATGAGGACCATCCCGTTCTGGGGAAGCGGGGCGACCGGGTTTTGCAGACCTTTCTGCTTTATAAGACAGGTAAAATCAAAAAAATCCTGATCACCGGAACAAGCTCGGATCAGCGGATATTTTTAGGAAAAGGGGAAACCAGGCTTGCTGCCAGATTAATGGTGAAATGGGGCGTGCCGGTCGAAGACATTATATTTGAAGAAAAGGCCCGAAATACGCGAGAGAATGCGAAGTTTTCAGCTTCAATTTTAAAACAAAAATTTCCTTCCGGTAAATATGTGCTGATCACCTCAGCATTCCATATGCGCCGGTCGGCCGGATGTTTTAATAAAGTAGGCATTCAGGCTGCCACTTTTCCGGCCGACTTCTATGGTGTGTATTATCAACTAAGGTTGCAGGATTTCCTGATCCCTGATCCCGGCGCGATCGCCGCTTTCAGCATGCTTTGGCATGAATGGATAGGGAATGTTGTTTACAAATTGGTGGGTTACACCTGATCTGCCATCTCAGTTACACACTCAATATTTTTACCATTCTCAACAAATCTTCATTAATAGGCTTGGGAAGGCGGATTGTGTCTTCAAAAGGCGTGTAAACCAGGTCATTGTTGATAATCCCTGCCATTACATTCTTTTGTCCGCCAATCAAACCTTCCAGAGCGCCAAGGCCCAGACGGCTCGCCAAAATACGGTCATAAGCAGATGGAGGACCTCCGCGTTGCGTGTGACCCAATGTGGTTACGCGGATATCCGCATTCTCATCCACCTGGCCTTTGATCTTTTCTGCCACTTCCTGTGCGCTTCCTTCGTCGTCACCTTCCGCTACAATAATGATTGAAGAAGATTTAGAACGGCTCCAACCTTGTTTTAAAGTTTCGACCACTTCGGAGATCGGCGTAAGGACTTCCGGCACCATTACCAGTTCCGCACCGCCTGCAATTCCGGACTGCACGGCAATGTAACCTGAGTCGCGGCCCATTACTTCAATAAAAAATATCCGGTCGTGCGAGCTCGCTGTGTCGCGTATCCTGTCGATCGCGTCTAATGCCGTATTTACAGCCGTATCGAATCCAATCGTATAGTCGGTTCCGTACAAGTCGTTGTCGATCGTTCCCGGCGCGCCCACGGTTGGAATGCCGTATTCGTTGCCAAAGATCATCGCACCCGTGAATGTTCCGTTTCCGCCGATCGCAACCAGTCCTTCGATGCCAGCTGCCTGAAGGTTATCATATGCAGTTTTCCGTCCTTCCGGCGTCATGAACTCCTTGCTTCTCGCCGATTTGAGGATCGTTCCTCCTCTTTGTACTATATTGCTAACCGAGTGGGACTCCATTTTATAGAGATCACCGGCAATCATTCCGCTATATCCTCGTCTTATTCCATAAACTTCGATCCCATGGTAGCAAGCTCCGCGCACCACCGCCCTAATGCAGGCGTTCATACCCGGGGCATCTCCTCCTGAGGTAAATACTCCAATTCTTTTCATTTAATTTCGGGTTACTTCTTTCGTTCTCTGTTCAGCTCCTTTAAAATCTTAAAGGCACAATTTCCGCAAATTTATCCGGTATTTTCTTAAAATATACGACCTGATTCCGAATTCTGTTAAAAAAATGCCGGATGAAGATTCGAATTTTACACCTCAAACATATATCATTACTTATATATTTGCGGCTGTTAATAGAAATTTAATATGCATTAACGAATGAAAAATTTGATTTCATGGCAGCGTGCCTGGCCGCATCTTGTAGCGGTTGTTGGATTTATGATTCTTTCCATCGCGTACGTTTCTCCTGTTTTACAGGGCAAAAAACTCACTGCGCAGGATGATGTCCAGGCCAAGGGAGCTGCACGGGAAGTTTTGGATTATAAAAAACAAACCGGCGTATGGTCTGGCTGGACCAACGGGATGTTCTCAGGAATGCCTGCTTACCTCGTTGCCGCCGATTATCCCACGAGCGTTTCCACCAAGCTCGGGCAGGCTATTAACCGGCTTCTGCCCGCGCCAGCCAATTATTTCCTTATTGGCATGGTGAGTGCATATATTCTTTTTCTGGTGCTGGGGGCCGGGAGCTGGCTGGCCGCAATCGGTGGCGTTGCTTTCGCTTTTTCAGCATTCAATGTTATTAATCTCGAAGCGGGGCACGTTTCTCAGGTGATCGCGATCATGTACGCGCCGGGTGTTCTGGCAGGTGTGATCCTGGCTTTCAGGAAAAACTGGCTGGCGGGAGCCGCATTAACAGGCCTTTTTCTATCCCTGGAGCTTTACGCTAACCACGTTCAGATCACCTATTATCTTGGGATCGGGATCATTATATTGGTTATTATAGAGAGTGTTTCCTATATCAAAAAGGGGTTAGTTAAAGATCTTACATTGGTTTTGGCTGGTCTTGCTTTCGCCGCTGTTGTGGCTGTGGGTACGCATACGACACGCCTTTGGAATGCATTTGATTATACAAAAGAAACCATCCGCGGAAAATCCGAGCTTACGCCGCGGGCAACGCCGGGCGGTGCGGCAACGGCCGAGGCAAACGGGAACGGCCTGGACAAACAATATGCTTTTACATATAGTTATGGCTTCGGCGAATTGCTGACGCTGGTTATTCCCAACGCTTATGGCGGCACATCCTACGGCCCGCTTACCAACAGTTCCGAATCCTATAAGACATTAGTTGCAAGAGGAGTAGATCCTGCGTCTGCATTGAGTGTGATCCAGCAAATGCCGCTTTACTGGGGCGATCAGCCGATTATGGGCGGGCCGAACTATGTTGGCATTATCGTCTTCTTTCTTTTTGTTTTAGGTTTATTTATTGTAAAAAATCCGATCAAATACTGGGCTGGGGGCGTTATCCTGCTCTACATTATATGGGCTTTGGGTAAAACTTTTGCAGGGGTCAATTACCTGTTTTTTGACTATTTTCCTATGTTCAACAAGTTCAGGGCGATGACCATGGTCGTGTCGCTTGCGCAGCTTTTAATGGTGCTGGTAGGCGTGCTTGCGTTGATCGAGATCGTTCAAAAACGTGTAGAATGGAAAGAATTTCAGAAATCTTTCCTCATGACATTGGGCATAACTGGGGGTGTTACGCTTATTCTGGCGCTTATGCCGGGCGTATTTTTCGATTTCCAGGCAGCAAGCGATCCGCAATATGTTGAACAATATCTAATGCCGCAGATGCAGGATAAGGCATTTGCCCAGCAATTCATGAATTCCATTGTTCAGGATCGTGCCAGTTTGATGAAAAACGATGCGATCCGAAGCCTGATATTCCTTTTGCTGGCCGCCGGGCTGGTTTGGTTTGCCATGAAGGATAAGGTAAAACCCGTCCTGTTCTACGGAACGCTGCTGATACTTGTGATTTTCGACCTTTTTGGTATTGACAAAAGATATCTGAATGATGAAGACTTTCTGAGCAGTTATGCGGCTCAGAGCGTAACCACGCCATCTCCGGCTGACGAGCAAATTTTGCGCGATCCGGATCCGAATTACCGTGTTTACGATCTTTCATCGCGGCAAGGACCAACCAACAGCGCTGACGCTTCGTATTTTCACAAATCACTGGGTGGTTATCACGGCGCAAAACTGCGTCGCTATCAGGAATTGTTTGAGCGGCAACTCGCTACGCAAAAGCCTAATGCCAACATTATTAATATGTTGAACACCAAGTACATCCTTTTCCCGGATCAGCAAGGCAATAAAGTGGCCCAAACTAACCCCGATGCTCTTGGCAATGCGTGGTTTGTGAAAAGTTATAAGGTTGTGCCTAATGCAGATGCAGAAATGGCCGCATTGGATTCATTAAAACCAAAAGAAGAAGCAGTTCTTGACCAAAAATTCGCTGCCAAGCTCGCGGGCCTTACTTTACAACCCGACTCGACGGATAAGATCGTCCTGACCAGCTACAAGCCCAATGAACTGACCTACGAAAGCAACTCAAAAGCAGAAGGTTTAGCTGTATTTTCAGAGATATATTACAATGTCCGTGACGAATGGAAGGTTACTATCGATGACAAACCGGCCGATATGTTGCGTGCAAATTACATTCTGCGGGCGTTAAGGGTCCCTGCCGGAAAGCATACGATCAAATTCAGTTTCGAGCCCGTTTCTGTTGCTATTGGAAGTAAAATTGACCTGATTAGCTCGATATTATTGGTCGCATTGATCGCCGGGGCCATTTTTGTACAAACCAAAAAAGAGAAAAACGCATAGCCATGACAGACCGCAAATATCCCATAGGGCCATTTGTCCTGAAAGAAAATTATACAACAGAAGACGTCGCGCAGTTTCTGCAGATCATAGCCACCAGCGCATCTGAATATAGAAAGTTGGTAGAAGGCCTTGGAGACGATGATCTGGCCAAAACCTACCGGGAAGGAAGCTGGAACATTCGCCAGCTCATCCACCATGTGGGTGACATTGCTATTCTGCATTATTTTCGGATGAAAAAGGCCGTTACCGAGCCTGATTACGACGCGCCTACGTTGATAAATATGGACGCCTGGGCAGCAACTTCCGATTCGCTTCAAATGCCCATTGCGGATTCGCTCAACATCCTGGACGGTACGAACCAGCGCTATGTCTTTTTTGCCGCCGCCTTGGATGAGGAAGCTTTATCAAAGGCTTATTTCCATAGTATCCGGCAAATATGGATTAATCAAAAAGCGGCGCTTGCTATGTCGGTTTGGCATTTACAGCATCATTTGGCGCATATTAAGCTGGCTCTGGGACAAGAATTGTAAGCGCAAAAAGAGTTTTCGTTGTAAGTTTTGATTGAATAGAAATAAAAATTCAGCATCTTTAAACCCTCAACGGGGATGAATTTTAAAGACCTCTGAACACACTATTTGATGGATTACTTCAATGAACTTTCCAGGTTTCTGGAACAGTCGCAGACTGACAGTCTTAAAACTGCGCATTTCGCCGATCAATTCGAGGGGCTGAAAGTAAAGCTAAGCTTTGGAAAAGGCAATCCGGCAAGGGTTACCTGGATCGCTTTTCTGGCAGAAGGGCAAACGATCACCAACGGCATTTATCCATTTTATCTTTACTACAAAAAGCAAAATATCCTTATTCTCGCTTACGGATTAAGCGAAACCATTCCGCCCGCGATAAGCTGGAAATCGGCGGATCAGGTGAAAATTAGCACCTATTTCAAGAAAAAAGATCTGGGCAAACCCGCCCGTTACGGCGCTTCGCTGGTGTTTAAAGTATACGACCCTGCGAAACTGGATAGGACAGAAGTTGAAGGCGATCTGGCGGAGATCATCCTTATTTATAGGCAGGCCGTTGGCCAAAAGCCTGTTCCAACAAAAAGGAAAATCAATACGAAAGTTGCATTCGATTATAAAGCATTCCAAAAAAGCATTACCAGCTGCAACCTGCACATTAACCCCAACTTTACATTACGCTTTATTACGTCTTTGCTGGCCAAACCGTTCGTGATACTGACGGGACTGTCTGGTTCCGGGAAGACAAAACTGGCGCTGGCATTCTCCAAATGGCTTTGCGAAAGCGAAAATCAGATTTGTCTGGTGGCGGTCGGTGCAGACTGGACCAATCGTGAGCCGTTGCTGGGTTACCCCAATGCGCTGGAACAGGGTAAATATGTGAAGCCCGACAGCGGTGTGCTGGACCTCCTATTGATGGCCGGTAAAAATCCCAGGAAACCTTATTTCCTCATTCTCGATGAAATGAACCTGAGTCACGTCGAGCGCTATTTTGCTGATTTTCTGAGTGCTATGGAATCAGGCGAGCACATTCGGCTGCATTCGGGGCAGTCGGACATGCTTGATGGCGTTCCGGCGAAGATTAAGCTGCCGAAAAACCTGTTCATTATTGGCACTGTGAACATTGATGAAACCACTTACATGTTCAGTCCCAAGGTTTTGGACCGTGCCAATGTGATTGAGTTTCGGGTGATCAAAGAGGAAATGGAACATTTTCTGAGTCTGGATTGCACATTAAGCCTGGATACCCTGGCAGGCTCCGGCGCGGTTATGGCGGGTGATTTTATGGAGATCGCGCTGATGAATGTGACCGAATCCAAGCATAAGCCTTTCATTGTCAATGTATTGATGTCATTCTTCGAGTCGCTTCAGCATGCAGGTGCGGAATTCGGATATCGCAGTGCGGCGGAGATTTTACGGTTTGCAGCCATTGCCAGTAAGATATCCCCGCAATGGCCTGTCAACGAAATCATTGACGCTGCCATCATTCAAAAATTATTGCCCAAAGTGCACGGTTCCCGGAGAAAATTGGAACCTGTATTGCGTGCAATAGGAACATTATGTGCGAAAGACGGGGGCAAAATGGATGACTATTTCAATGCTAAAATTCCATTCTCCGATCTGGAAGAAGTGTATTATCCCGTAACCTTGGAAAAGCTCGGGAGAATGTACAGAAGCCTGGTCGACAACGGGTTCACCAGCTTTGCTGAGGCTTAATGGAGGCGATGGACAACGGATTAACAATCATCATCGAAGCGGGCAGTGAGCATGTGGAGCTGAAAATCGTGGGTGAAGACAATGGACAAGAGACCATCTTTTACATTGATTTATTGGAGGCGCAGGAAAATGGCGAAGCGCAGATACAGTTGATAGAAGGTCATTTTTATGAATATAGCTTGTCCGGCAGTTACAGTTTAAAGGCTTCGGAAATTGTTATTCCATCCAAATTAAGCGCTTCTGCGGGACGTCTGGCACCCAACATTTATACAGGAACTGCGTCCCTGGAACTTTTGGAACCCAAAACGAGGCTTAAATGTGCGGACATTAAACTGGAAGTTCGCTCGAAAAAGGCGAGTTACCGGCAGGATTACAGGTTAATGTTGGAGGATATTACGGAAAAGTGCACTGAGTTGCTGTTGGCATATCGTTCGCCGGTTACCCACAATTTTACAACGGATTTTCATCAGGATGCGCGGACATTATACCAGCGTTTTGCTTTCATCAGATCTATTTTGCAATCCGAGGATTTCCTGAATGCAGTCCATAAAATAACGGCTGTGCCGGTTTTAAAGTGGGCGGATTATGAGCAAGTTATAGATATCAGAAGGATTGGAAAGTTAAACGGCGGAATCTTGCGTCAACTGTCAGCCCCGGGCAATCGGGTAGGGCTTCCTGAAACGCATTCGCTGCACAAGCGGCTTGGCTCTGTTCCCATCCACATCGTCACAACTTCAAAAGTTGAATCAGCGGATACGCTGGAAAATCGTTTTGTGAAACATGCGCTGAATGCTTTTTCAGCATTGGTCAGTGATTTCAGGACACATGCAATTGCTGGGAGCCGGCTTTTTGAAGAAGCCATTGTGCTGGAAAATGAGCTGCATGTGCTGTTGACACATCCGTTTTTCGAAGCCATCGGTAAACCTGTTATGCTTTCGCTGAACAGCCCGGTTTTACAGCGAAAAGCAGGTTATAAAGAGGTTTTGCGGGTTTGGCTGATGTTTGATCTGGCAGCGAAGCTGATTTGGCACGGTGGGGATGATGTGTATGAAGCCGGTAAAAAAGATGTTGCCACGCTTTATGAGTATTGGCTGTTTTTCCAGTTGCTGGACCTGGTAAGGGAGATTTTTGAAATTACACCTACCAGCATTGAAGACTTGATAAAGCCAACTGCGGACGGACTGGGGTTGCAGCTCAAACAGGGAAAACACGTCGCAGTTCAGGGCATATTCAATGGCCCTTCCCGGAAGTTAAATGTGGAATTCAGCTATAACAGGTCATTCTCGGGCAAAAATGACTATCCCAATCCTGGCAGCTGGACAGCCGGGATGCGACCGGATTTTACATTGACGGTTTGGCCGGTTGGGATAAGCCAGGCACAAGCCGAAAAAGAGGAGTTGATCGTTCACATTCATTTCGATGCAAAATATCGCGTCGAGTCTTTCACGGAATATAAGCGCGATGATCTTTTGAAAATGCATTCATACAAAGATGCAATCCGCAGATCCGCAGGTGCTTATGTGCTATATCCGGGCGATGGCGAGAAGCCGTTCAAATGGAAAGGATTCAACGAACTTATTCCCGGTCTGGGCGCTTTTGCTGTGCGACCATCCAGGACAAATAATGGCATCAATGCGTTGCGAAATTTTTTGAAAGACGTCACGCGCCATTTCCTGAACAGGGCATCGCAACGTGAAAAAGCGGCTTTCCATCATTATGACATTCATAAAACGCAAAGCACAGAAACTGTCACCGAACCTTTGCCCGAAACGCTTGGCGCAAACCGCGGGCTTATTCCGGACGAGACATTTGTGATCATTGGCTATTATAAAAGTGCCGAGCAGCTCAGCTGGATCAGGAAAAATAAGCTTTACAATTTCAGGACGGGCACCGACAGCGGCTCGCTGCCACTCGGCGCAAAGCAGGCCAATGCAAAATATTTGCTTCTGCACGGCCCCGGCGAAACCATTTCGGCCCGCTTATGCAAGCTCAAAGATGCCGGCCCCAGGATTTTTTCAAAAGAAGATTTAATCAAAAAGAATTATCCCAAGCCAAAAGGAATACTCTACCTCGTTTATCGCATTGATTTGAAAGTAGAACCGGAATTCGAGAACCAAAGATGGGATATTACAAAACTGGCCGGATACAAACCAAACAGGGCTTCCAGCGTTCCTTTCGTGGTAAGTCTCTCTGAATTAACGAAAGCTTTGGTGAAGTAACGGTTGTGTTACTTCCTAACCGGGGTCAGACCTTTCATCGCTTTCTGGCCGATAGCGGGCATTTTCGCGACAGGCGCAAGGAGTTTAGCCTCTTTTTCAGGTTCAGTATATTCACGTGCTCCGGATAAATAACGCTCAATGATAAAATCTTCCTCTTTCACAAACTGAATCGAAGGCTCGCCGGCCAGATGCGAAATGTCGTATAGTTTTTTGTGAAAAATAGCCGCATCCAGGTTGCCGTTAAAATGATAGTCATTCTGGAAACCGTGGTCGAATTTGAAAACAATAGGCGTGCCGGCATTGGCTATAAGGCTTCCCGGCGTGCCTGTTAATGTAATGGGAATGAATGTTTTCTTATCATAAATAAACCCACCATGGTTGGCCTTAATGTGCTCTCGCATTTTCCGTGGCGTATCCCCCACAAAAAGGACATCAACAAGCAAAATTAGCGTCGCTGCATCAAATTGCGCGGTAGTTTCAATGAGAGGGAGTGTTGAGATGCGTATCATAATGTAAATATCTGTTCATTTTCTGGACACATTATCACCTTATGCCCACTTTTTGGCTAAAATTGGACATGTAATTCTTTCGGGCTTCTTCGGTCGGGAATAATATTTTCGGTGGTGTTCAGTAATTGTGCAAATTTGGGACGCTTTAAAAAAACATCAAATAAGAAACTTATGACAGTAAAAACATATCGATTTATTGCATTGCTGGGCGACGGGCGTGAGCGTTTCAGCGACAAGGCTCTGGATGAAGAATGGCCGACAGAACCAGTTGTTATCGATGCATTCGGGTTTTCTGACGTTTATCGTTATTCGGGCGTTGTATTTTTAAATGAAGAATGGTATACCAAATACAGTAAAAACTGGCGCAACGACACATCCAAAATCGACGCCCTGCTCGTCGACCTCATCAAATACACCGCCAAAGACGCCCATTCCGAAAATCTCGCCAAGATCAAAGCCTACCTGGCCGCCCCACCGGAAACATTAGAAGAGACGATTGAGGTTTGGAAAGGCTTCTACGACCCGGAGTTGGAGGTGATTTGAGGGCAAGTTGATCCCTATAAGCCACCGCCCCTGTCACCCCAAAGGTAGCCTCCACCCCTGTCACCCTGAGCGGAGCCGAAGGGCGGTACAACCAAGCAGTACCGCCCTTCGACTCCGCTCCTTTAGATTAGCAATGTATTAGGGAATTAAGATTGGTGTAGGTAAATTAATAAAATGAGAAGGGAAGTAAAGTAAACTATGACATACGCTCTGAGCTCGTAACTCACAGCCTGATTTAGACTTTACCTCCCCATCATCAACTGCTCATATAGAAATTCGGGCTTAGAGCCCATTATCAAGGAGTTGAGTCAATTGATGAATTTCTCATTTCACTTTTTCCAAGACCAATTTATGAAAAAGATCATTATTGGCATTGATATCAGCAGTAAAACTCTTGATATCTGCCTGCAAAAAGAAGGGAAAACCAGTTTTGTTACGATTGCTAATGATGTAAAAGCAATCAATGGTTTTTTCAAGAAACTGGCCAAGGAAGAAGTAGTTGTAGCTATGGAAAACACTGGACGTTACAACTGGCAACTCTACGAAGTTTTGCCCAAATTCAATTTTGAGGTGTATGTGATCTCAGCTCTGCATTTAAAAAAGAGCATGGGTCTGATCAGAGGAAAAAATGATAAGGTAGATGCTGAAAGGATCTGCAAGTTCATCCAAAAGAACCAGGACGAATGTTCGACCTGGAAGCCAGTGGCAACCAACATTCAGAAAATGAAAGTGTTACTCACTGAACGGACCAGCCGCATTAAAATAAAAAGGCAGCTGCTTGCCCAGCAAGCTGATTATAAATTAATGAATACAATTGGTCTTGAAAAGCAACTGGCTAAGATGAACCAGGGTTTGATCAAGTCCATCCAAGAACAGATCGAAGCGCTGGAGTGCGAGATCGAAAAGATTATCAAGTCTGACGAATCGCTAAAAGAGCAGGCTAAACAAATACAGTCTGTGCCAGGCGTTGGCCCGATAACTTGCTGGACAATGATAGCTAAAACCGAAGGCTTCAAAACGATTACCGAGCCCAGGAAAATGGCATGTTATTGTGGAATCGTACCCTTTGACCACCAGTCTGGAACATCGGTTAGGCGACAGCCCAGGGTCTCTGCTTATGCGGACAAAAGTGTAAAGAGTATCCTGCATATGGCCGCAATGAGCGCCATCAGGTTCGACAACAAATTAAGAGATTACTACCAAAGAAAAGTAGCAGAAGGCAAAAATAAAATGTCCGTGCTCAATGCAGTCAGAAACAAAATCGTCCACATCATATTTGCCCTAATAAAAAACCAAGCAACCTATCAAGATCACTTGGTTTTATCATAGAAATCAGGGTGACAGGGCTAGGGGGCTTATTACTTGTCGTTCTTCTAACGTACAATTGCAACGCCCCTACACTTAATTGGACTACTGAAAAATTCTTAAATGGATCATTTTTGTAGTCCTGTTGTCTGTTAAGTTTGTCTGCTGAGCAACCTTAAATTATTTGTTAGGAGCATGTCAAAGCGGAATTTAACAATTGATATTGACCCCGGAGCTTATGCAGCCGTGAGAGGTTTGGAGAAATATATTTCCGAATCGGGGTTGGACAAAATCCATTACAAACTCATCAAAATAAGGGCTTCCCAAATGAATGGATGCGCTTTTTGCATTGATAAGCATACAAGGGAAGCGCGGGAGCTGGGGCTTTCGGAACAGCGCATCTATTTGCTCAACGCGTGGCGAGAGACTGAACTTTACACGGAAGAGGAGCGTGCCATTTTAGCATTAACCGAGGAAGTAACGTCCATTGCCAACCACGGTGTGAGCGACGAAGTGTATAATAATGCCGTGGCATTATTTGGGGAAGCTTATACGAAAGCCGTCGTGATGGGCGTCATCACGATTAACGCCTGGAACCGCATTGCCATCACAGATCAGTTGCCTTTGAAATAATCAAGATGCTATGAAGAGGAAAGGGACACAATCCGAAAAAGCGGATCTGCTCAAAAAGTTGCATTATAGTAAACAGATGCTTGTTTTACCTAATATATGGGATGTTACGGGTGCTGCATTACTTGAGGAAACCGGTTATCCGGCTGTTGCCACTGCTAGTGCGGCTATTGCGCGCGCCCATGGTTATCAGGATGGCGAAAAAATTCCTTTTGAGCTGGCGTTAAATGTCATCGGCCAGATCGTAAATGCTGTGGAAGTGCCGGTTACCGCTGATATTGAATCTGGTTATGCGATTGATCTGCAAGGATTAAAGGCAAATGTTCGTAAAATTTTAGCAACAGGCGTAGCCGGCATTAACATCGAAGACAGCGATCCGAAAACCAATCAGCTGCTGCCCGTGGACCTGCAAGCTGAACGGATCAGGCTGATCCGGAAAACGGCGGAAAAGGCAGGTGTGCGGCTATTCATTAATGCCCGGACAGACGTTTTCCTGAAACCCAGTACACTTACAAGTGATGAGAAATTGAAACTGGCCATCGAGCGTGGATGCGCTTATGCAGACGCGGGTGCGGATGGCATTTATCCCATATTTGTGCAGGAAGAAAGTGCCATTGCGACCCTTGTTAAGGAGTTTTCTGTCCCTGTAAACATATTAATCACGAAAGGAACGCCCGAACTGAAACAGCTTGAAAACCTGGGCGTCGCCAGGGTTAGCTTCGGACCGAATTTTCAAAAAGCAATGCTGTTAGCCATGAAAGCTTCTTTGAAGCAGATTAAGGAAACTTTTAGCCACAACGCGATCACAAGTGTATATTGATCTTTTGCTAAAAGGCACAAAAAAGGAGAGCCATTAGGTTCTCCTTTAATCTTTGGAATCATTCAATATGCTATTCAGTCTTAGCTTTGATAAGGATATACTCAATCTTGCTGCCGTTACCGAATGCTGAGATCTGGGAATATTTTTCGTAGTTATCCCACCTTTTCAATTGCTTGTCGTCGATATTAGGCTTAATGTTCTCTTTCAGATTAAGGATACCGAGCACAACACGATCTTCAAAATCATAATCTGATAGCTTATTAAGCTGGATCTGATCGGCAATTTCATTGATATAAATGATCTCGACTTTCCCCTCCCGATAAATCATTTTGGGGCATTTTTCGCAGCCAGCCACCTCATCTTTATAATAGCTGTCCAATGTTCCTTTGCCTAAAACGGCTTCTACTTCTTCTACGCTGCGAAGCGCTACTTTCGGCAAGTCTAGTTCTACGGTTACAGGTGCGTTTTCATCGCCGTCACCGAGCACAAAGAATTTGATAAAAATAGCTATGAGAATGACGACGAAGGCAATGAATTTCCAATTTGCCCATTTACGCTTAACAGTAACTTGTTCCATGAGGATGGCTTGATTTTTTAATGAACCTGAGATGTTTCTAGGTTATACAAAGAATATCATGCCAGTTGCATATGAACAATAATATTGAAACACCGGAATCAAACTATGGGCAATTGACGATTGCCGAAGCTACGGCCATACAGGAAAAGCTGAAAGGCATTGTGAAGCTTTCGCCCATGGAAGGGGAGATCAAGACCATTGCGGGGGCTGATATTTCACTGGACCTTTACAGCGATACGGTTTATGCCGGGATGGTCGTGCTGAGTTATCCTGATTTGAAACCTATTTCCTATTCGCTCGTCAAAACCACCAATATTTTTCCTTATGTGCCAGGTTTTCTCGCCTTTCGGGAAATTCCGGGCCTGTTGAAAGTTTACGAGCAGCTTCCCGTGAAGCCCGATTGCATCATGTTCGATGGCAACGGCATCTTACATGCCCGGCGAATGGGGATTGCAACGCATTTTGGGGTCCTTACGGATTCGGTTACGATGGGTTGTGCCAAGAAAAAGCTGGCCGGGATTTATGCAGATCCCGGTGAAACAAGAGGTGACTATTCACTGGTAACAGACAGAGGCGACACGATTGGATTTGCATTAAGGAGCAAGAATAATGTAAAACCGGTCTTTATTTCCCCGGGTCACAAAATGAGCCTGAAAGACAGTATGGACATTACAATGCAATGTCTCGGCAAGCACCGGCTCCCTGAGCCGACCCGAAAGGCGCACGAATTTGTGAACCGGTTCCGGATCGGCGAGTTAAAAGAAGGATATCACGAACTGGAACAATGGGGTTTGTTCTAGTTAAATGTCTTGTCTATTTCGTCGAGGAGATATGTTTTTGAATCTGAATCATATTCCCAGAACATTACTCCGGCGAGTTTTTTGTCTAAAACATATTTGCATTTTTCTCTCACAGACTGCTCGTCGTCGTAGCTTAAAACGTCTCCGGTCTTGGCGTTGAGCAGGTAGGGTGCTTTTGCCACCTCGTCACGGTATTCTTTAAAGCCCTTTTTGTTTACCATGCTGTCTTTGATCATGGTATAACCGTCTACATAATCTTGCTTGATGTGTTTTTGGCCCAGGCCTTTATCCAACTTCGCGACGCGGAACATTCTTCCATAGAACGGCAAACCTACAACCAGCTTATTCATCGGAACTCCCTCCACAGAAAATGCTTTTACAGCATTATCCACCGAATGGCTCGCCTTATAAATGTCAGACGAATATAATGCGGCATGATGGACCGCCGTGTCGCCCTGGAAAAGGTCATAAGTCATCATGTTCACATAATCCAGAAATGCAGCTGCTTTGCCCATTTCAACTACTTTCAGGAAAGAAGTAAAGCCGGGAACAGCGGTTGTAAGCAGCTTTTTCTTGCCCGATTCTTTTTCAAAAGCGTCCAGTTCTTTACGGAGCGCCTCGAACATTAAAGTGAAGTTTTGCTTATCCTCAGGTCTGTAAACGTTGCCGTCCTCACCCGGCATTCCGGGATATTCCCAGTCAATGTCCACACCATCGAGGTCGTATTTCCTGATAATATCAACAGAACTTGCTGCGAATATTTTTCTGGAAGCTTCTGTCAGAACTGCGTCGGAGAAATTTTCACTCCAGGTCCAGCCGCCCAGAGAGATCAGGATTTTAAGATCGGAATTTTTTTCTTTCAGCAATTTGAGCTTGCGGAAATTGGTAGAGTCGGTTTTTTCATTGGTCAAAAACGCCTTTCCTTTCTGAACATCTACAAATGCATAGTTAATGTGGGTCAACTTGTCCACTTCAATGCGATCTGTATTGACGAGCCCGCGAAAGCCGCCAACGTAGCCAATTACAACTGGTTTTGTGGTTGTGCTGTCCGTTGCTGTGGCAGCTTCGTCTTTTTTCTCTTCGGATTTACAGGCCGTTGCAAGGATTAAGGGAGCCACTATGCACATGGCTGCCAGGGGTGATCGCAGGGTTTTGGTAAGTTTTAAAAACTGCATGGGATTAGGTTATGGTTGAAGCGATAAAAGTAACTATTACTTCAAAACATCTCCTCATGCGATCTTCATTGAATCCCGTTATTCCCCGTGCAGTGCCTCCATTTTTTGTAATGCTTTCTGCATGTCAATGCCTTTGCCTAAAACCCCTTTGAACAGATCACCTTTCTCCTCGACCCGTTTCAGCATGTTTTTAATGGTAAAATCCCTGGGGCTAAGTCCATGTTTCACCTCGCTCCATTCGAGTGGCGCGGATACGGTTGCGCCTGGTTTCGGGCGTACGCTATATGCGGATGCGAGTGTCTGCGCGATCCTGTTCTGCAAAAAATCGACATAAATCTGATCTTTCCTGCGTTTCGAAAGCGACCGTTCCAGTGTGGTGAGCTCAGGAAGACGTTCTACAACAAGCGTTGCCAGGATTTCGGCAAAATCACGACTTTCGTCGTAAGTATATTTCTTGCCAAAAGGAATGTAAATGTGCAGCCCGCTGGACCCGGAAGTTTTGCAGAATCCCGTCATGCCAGTCTGATCGAGGATCTCCTTGATCACCAGCGCAACATCTACCACATCTTCAAATGTATTTTTATCGGACGGGTCAATGTCCATCACAATGTAATCGGGGTTATCGAGCTTATTAATGGTGGAATTCCATGGATTCATTTCAATACACCCCATATTGGCAATGTAAAGCAACGTTTCGAGGTCGTTGCAAATGAAATAATTTACCATTTTTCCTGTCGATTCTGCCAGGATCTCCTCCGTTTTGATCCAATCCGGAACATTGTCACCGGCATCTTTCTGGAAAAAGCTGGGTTCGTTGATGCCATTCGGATTGCGGCGGAGCGATAAGGGGCGATTTTTCAAATAAGGGATAATGAAAGGCGCTATTTCACTGTAATATTCCAGTAATTCACCTTTCGTAATCTGCTCGTCCGGCCAATAGATTTTGTCCAGGTGCGTCAGTTCCGCTTTCTTTTTCATATCACGATGCTTTACGTTTCGGTGCGCTCAAACTTTCCTTCAACTGGGCCATCAGATCCTTGCTTTTCGAATGCACGATCTTCATCTTCGGTGCTGTCGGTTTTTTGCCTTTCGCCTTCGCCATGATCAGTTTCAGCAGCGACTCATTATAAGTGTCTTTGTAATTCGAAATGTCAAAATCCGTCGTCAGCTGCTCTATTAGCTGCACAGCCATGGCCATTTCCGCAGGTTTGATCTTCACATCCGGAATGGTTAGCTCTTCCGTTTCGCGTATTTCGTCCTGAAACCTTATTTTATTTAAAATCAAAAGATCACCAGCAGCCTTTATCAAAACCAGGCTTTCGCGGTTCCGCAGCACATAGGTGCCCAAACCAGCCTTTCCTGTTTTTTTCAAAGCATCGCGCAGCAATGCATAGGGTTTGCCGCCCGATTTTTCGGGTTGCAGATAATAAGGCGTTTCGTAGTAAATGCTGTCAATGTCTTTTTCATTGACAAATTCTGCAATTTCGATGATCTTGGTTTTTTCCGGACTGGCTTTTTCAAAATCCTTATCGTCCAGGACAACATATTCATCCTCAACTTTATAACCCTTCACAATGTCGTCCCAATCTACTTCCTTGCCTGTATTGGCGTTCACACGCTGATACTTAATGTTAGCGTGATCTTTTTTGTCCAGCATATCCAGATCCAGCTCGGCCTGTTGGGTCGCGCTGAATAATTTTACGGGAATGTTGACAAGGCCAAATCCGATGGCCCCGGACCAGATTGCTCTCATATCTTTTGTCGAAAATGATCAATTATTGTGAGAGACAACGCTTTAAAAATCCGTGCCGGGTTACTGCCCGAGCCAGGTTTTGAATGGCCCCATGCGCTCGCGGCTGATGAGAATGTCACTATCGGCGCAGTTTTCGAGATGGATTTTCAACCGGCTGTTGGAGTATGTGAAAACGTCTTTAATGGCGGAAATGGAGCTGATATATTTCCTGTTGATCCTGAAAAACTGCTCTGGAGAGACCATTTCCTCAATCTCATCGAGAATATAATCCAATGTGTATTTCTTTCCCTGCCGGGTTTGAAGCAAGGTCACTTTGTCTTCGCTGTAAAAGAAGGCAATGTCTTGTATGTCAATGGTCTGTATACGCTCGCCCAGTTTTACCAGAAAACGTGTTTTGAATGTTTTTGCGGCGGGTTGGATCAAGCTGCGAATCTGATCGAGAGAAATGGCAGGTTCATTTTTGCCTGAATTGAATTTATTCAGTGCATGTGTAAGTTCTTCTGGATCGACGGGCTTTAACAAATAATCGATGCTGTTGAGCTTGAATGCTTTGATGGCATATTGGTCGTAAGCCGTGCAGAAGATGATCGGTGCATTGACCTTTACTTTTTCGAAAATTTCAAAACTAATTCCGTCGGCAAGCTGAATGTCAAGAAAAATCAGATCAGGTTCAGTATTATTGCCAAACCATTGAATAGCAGCCGTTACCGTGTCGAGACTAGCGATGACCTGCGCTTCCGGCAATTGCTGGTTGATCAACTGAATTAAGCGCCTTACGGCTGGTTTTTCGTCTTCGATGATCAGAATTTTCATGGAAAAAGCAATGGTAATGTTACTGTAAATTGGCCGTCGGCATTGCTGACAGCGATATTTTCTTCGCTCAGCAGTTCGTAGCGCTTGCTGATATTGGAAAGTCCGATGCCGGTTGATTCCTCCGGCAAGCTGCTTTTGGGCTGGACATTATTCTTAACAATCAATTGATTCTTAATGAGCTCAATATCGATTTTTAAAGGCATTTTGATAGAAGCCACATTGTGCTTGATGGCGTTTTCCAATAATAGTTGAAGCGATAGGGGCGGTAAGGAGCCGGTTGCATGGGCATCCACGCGGATGTGATATTGCAGGCTTTCTTCAAAACGGATCTTTTGTAAGGAGAGATAGTTTTCCGCAAAACCCAACTCCTGTTTTAATGTCACCAACTCTTCCTGCTGGACTTCGAGCACATAACGGTAAATGCTGGAAAGCTGCCGGATAAACTTCGCCGCCGTGTCCGGATTTTCGTAAACCAGGTTGCTCAGCACATTGAGTGAATTGAATAAAAAATGCGGATTCAGCTGGTCTTTCAGCGACTGATATTGCTGGGCAAACCGCTCCGTTTTCAGCTGCTCCGATTCAATCGCCGCTGTGCGCCATTCCAGCAGGAACGACCGGCTGATTAATATGAACAGGATCACAAAGGAGACCTTCATCGGAAACTGCGTCCAGCCAACCAGTCTGTTCCACGGAATGTTATTTAATGTAAAGTTTTTTATCACAAAAAACTGGAACAGGAAAATGATGACAATGCTCGCACAAAAAACATACAGGAAATAGCACAGACTTTCCAGAATAAGCCTTTTGACGGGATATTGGATCCAGGAGATGGTCCTGTCAAAATAATCTTCCATCAAAAATCCGCCATAACTCAGCGTCGTCGACATCACGAATGAAATCAGGATGTCCTGTGCAAGATCCCCGTAACCTTCCCCGGTCGCAATGCATTCAGCAAAGGAGCCTATGGAAATCACGAGCGCGATCAGCAGGTTTCCCGCAAGAAAAGCCGGAGAGAAATTCCAGAATTTTTTCGAGCCCCGGGTGGTAATTTTCATGAATGATTGGTGTCAGAAAGGATTGTTTTACGTTGCTATGCTCGGTTATTGACAGCTTCTGGCCATTTGTTCGGCAAGGCCTTTGCCCCAGGTTGGCATTAAGGCGGCTTTGAGCGCCGGCTCATCCTGTGAAGCAAATATAGCCAGACTTTCCTTTGCATATCCGCAAGCTTTTTCGGTTCCGGAGCCGAAAAATTTGGCCATTCCATATTCCATTTGGGCCGTTAACGCATAAGCACGCGGATTCTTCGGATCCATTGCACGCGCCTTGCCAAATGTTTGCAACACCGGCCCCGACAAGCTTTGCCCGCGGTTTGCCGCATCCGCATTGAGTTTGGCCATTAATACAAAGCCTTGCAAAGCAACGATTTCCGCATTGTTTTTGGATAATGCGTCGGCTTTCTGAGCCAATTCGTCCGCCTTAGCAAGCGCTTCGTCCTTTCTATCCAGCGAAAGGGATTTGTCCATGGCCTGGAATGTGTACGCAAGTCCCTGATAATAAACCGGCAGCCATTCCCCCGGATTCAACTCCGCGATTCGCCCGAACGCATTCGCCGATTGCTGCAAAACAGGAAGTGAGTCGGTTGAAGTAAGTTTCGCAATTTCCTTTTTCATCGCTTTCTGGTAAGGTGATTCCTGTGCAGAAGCGGTAAAGAATGAAAGTAACAAAAGGATGATAATCTGGGCTTGCTTTTTCATAATGTTCATGTTTGAAAAGATTATAGTTTTTAAATGATGCTTTATAGCCGACTTGATATTGGTTTGTGAATGCTTGGCGGTGCTTTATAAATTGTTCAGCTGATTGGCTTTTTTATCCTTTGAAAGCGTGATGAAAAGTCCGGCAAAAAGGAAGCGCTTGGCGCCTTGTCCTACGGGCCTGCTTGCATAGGAACCCGATTCATCCGGCTGCGTCGCGTATTGATAGCCGAATACATTCTGCCTACCCAAAACATTGGAGCAAGCCACATGCAGGATCACATTGGGTTTGGGCAGATAGCTGATGCTCAGACTCAGATCGCTATATGGCTTCGTTTTGCGCTGCATTTCACCGGGCAGATTGGGATCGTTAAAAGCATAGCCGCTGTTCCACGACCAGGATGTTCCCAGCAAGGATTTCATAGCCGTCACAAAATGTTTCACCACGACCGAGCCGTTGTGTCTGGGTGCAAATGATGGCTGGACTTTGGTTTCGTAGGCCGCAAACCTGCGCTTGCTGTCCACAAAACTGTACGTGATCCAGAAATCGGTATCCTTTATGGTTTGCTTGTCGCGCAGGAAAAAATCAACGCCTCGCGCATAGCCAGCACCATTCAGAGCCAGGTTTTCAGGATCGCTCGCCAAGCCTTTGTAAGTGACCAGATTATCGTAGTTTTTATAAAAAGCCTCCGCGCGGAATGTGCGGTTGTTGTTGACTGTGAAGTAATTAAGAATGTAATGTGTTGCCGCGGAATTTTTCAGGTCGGTCTGGCGCACCCGCAGCTTTTCTTCTGCCAGTTGTTTGAACTTGCCAGCTGCAAAAGAGAATTGCCCTTGATTATCCAGTTTATAGGCGACTGAAAAGCGCGGCGTGAACCAGGTTTCTTTTGCCAATGTGCTGTGCCCGCTCCGCAGGCCGCCGACCATGATCAAGCGGTTACTGAAATAGTAAGTCGCTTCCAAAAAATGGTTGAACTGGTGATCCGTAAACTGCCTTTTCAGGTTCTGGCCGGGCAATGCTTCCGAGTAGGTTTTGGCGTAATATTCCAAGCCGTTTTTGAGGGAAAACTGCGCAGAGAAGTCTTTAACCGTTACCGCTTTGGAATGAAAAATCCGGTTGACCTGCCGGATATCATCCGCATTGAGCTGAATAGCGTCCCTATTGTCGGACAGCGCCGCACCTCCGTAAAAGAGCCAGCCTTTGCTTCCCGAATGCCGGAAAGAAACATTGCCATAGTGATAGCGGTTGTTGAGCTTAACCCGGTCGCCGCGGCCATCATTGCCAGGGATTTTCTGCCAGATCGCCATATTGCTGCCTTCTGTGTGAAAATAGGCCTTGATAAAACCCGCTTTGCCCGTCACCGCATTTCCCCATTTACGACGCAATGAAATCTCCGAATCCCAGCTCGATGGCGCTTTTTCCCAATCAAAATTTTGCTTAACAAGCGATTGGTAAGGGGCCAGATTGTAATAGTTTGCCGAGGCAGTCAATGCGCGGTTGTCCTTCACCAACGTTTGCGTATAACCGCCGCCCAATGACATAATGCTCACATCTCCCTGGTTTCTGAGCGGAAGGTCCACCGTATTCAATGCCAAAGCCGATGAGAGCGCCTGCCCATATTCGGCGGAATAACCGCCTGTGCTGAAAAACGATCCTTTGAATAAATTGGCGCTGAACCGGTTGCGGGTCGGCACATTGGAAGTGGTGCTGCCAAATGCATTTCCCACTTGCAGGCCATCAATAAAAATAGAAGTTTCCGAGGCATCACCGCCGCGTACAAACAGCCGCCCATCGTTACCTACGGTGGAAGTGCCTGGCAATGTGAGCAATGCGCCAGTAATGTCGCCCATGGCACCGGAGGTTGTTACAATGTCGAGCGGTTTAAGCACCACCGATTTTTTCTCATCACCCGCCTCCATCGCGCCCGCAGAAATGGTTACTGCATTCAGTTGATTAATGCTTTCTGCGAGCACAATGTTCGCGGTTATGGGCTGTCCCCGAAGTTCAAGAACCAGTTCCTGGCTTTTAAAACCGATCGCCTGAACGGTTAGTGTTTGGTTTTCCGCTTCGGTTGTAGTGAAAGCAAAACGGCCGTCCGCACCTGAAGTGGTTCCGTCATAAGTGCCTTTCAGGTAAATGTTGACGCCCGGCACTGCTTGGCCTTTGTGATCCGATACCCGGCCCGAAATGGAGATTTGAGCTATTGCAGCTGATGTAAGAATAAGAAGCAGAAGTGTAAAGCCGATTTTCATTTGTCCCTTGGTTTGACCCAAAGTTGTTCAGAATGATAATCGTGGAAAAAGCAAGGTTACCGGAGTTCAGAAACTGTTCTATGAACTGCGGAAATTGTTGACCGAAGTGTCATTTCAACGTAGCTGATTTGCGGAAATCCGGATGCTTATTATAGGAGCAAAACGGGTTTAATTTTTATTTTTACAGCACTTAATGTAAAATTTTTTAAATTTTTACAAAATGTTCAAAATCAGCATTTTGCTTAACAAGTTTTGGTTTATTTAAACGAGAATCAATCTTGAAACCACAGAAATAGCGAATGTGCTGCCCATGCTGGCATGCTTATTTAACCGACCATTGCAAAACAGTTTACATCGACTAACTCTTAATTTCGAATATAACATGATCGCTACACTTGGTAATAACGCAATAAATACATTGAAGCCTGGCGCAGTTCTTACAGTTTCTGACGCGCAAAACGAAATGGATGCGCAGAAAGAGATTGCAGATTTTCTTCAAATGAGCAATAGAACTGACCTTAGCTATTTTTCAATTTCAGAAAATTATTTCCTGTTGTATTCGAAGTCTGATAGTCCTGTAAGCGGCATCGCGTAAGTAATTATTATCTTTAAATTAGTCATGGTACAATCAGGTACATTTCAATTGCTGGGCCAAAAGCTCATTAATATTATCATTCACAAAGAAGACGTAGTCAAAATAGCACCGATACAAGAAGGACCCGGTTGCATTATTTATCTGAAAAACAAGGTTCCATACGCAGTGAGCGAGAGCGAGCGCGAAGTTTATAAGAAGTTGGACTGGATCGCTGCCTGAAACACGATCATAGTAGTGAAGAGAGAGCGAGGCTTCTAAATGAAGCCTTTTTTTTTGTGCCCGGCAAGTGAGAAAAATCCAATTACCCCGAACCACCCAAAGCATATCCGCGTTATACGGCCTACTGCTACGCCACATCACTCCATAATGTCCAAAAAAACATATTTCTTTCTCATCCTGATTCTAGGCAGCTTAACGGCACTCGGCCCTTTTTCGATTGATATGTATCTGCCCGGTTTTCCGGCCATTGCCAAAGACCTGCACACCACAGCAGCCAAGGTTTCACTCTCATTATCCGGGTTTTTTGTTGGGATTTCAGTTGGTCAGCTGCTTTACGGGCCGCTCCTTGACCGGTTTGGTCGGAAAAAGCCTTTGTTCATCGGGTTGGTGGTTTACATTCTGGCCTCAGTAGGGTGCGCAATGGCCAATAGCATTAATGACTTGATTTTGCTGCGGGTTATCCAGGCAATAGGAAGTTGTGCGGCTACGGTTGCGTCGGTTGCGATGGTTAGGGACCTGTTTCCGGTGAAGGATAATGCAAAGGTTTTTTCGTTGCTGCTCCTGGTTGTTGGCGTTTCCCCAATGATCGCACCCACCGTGGGCGGTTATGTTACCGATGCATTCGGCTGGCATGCCGTGTTCTGGATCCTCACAGGCATGGGTGTGGCCATTCTTCTGGCAACGGTGCTTTGGCTGCCGGATAGTTATAAGCCTGATAAAACCCTTTCCTTGAAGCCAAAACCCATTCTGCTCAATTTTCTGCAAGTGATCCGGGAGCCGCAGTTTTACACTTATGCGTTGACGGGAGCGATTGCATTCTCCGGTCTGTTCGCTTATGTAGCAGGCTCTCCGCTGGTTTTTATGGAGGTTTTCCATACAGATGGCAAGGTATATGGATGGATCTTCGCTTTTCTGTCGGTTGGTTTTATAGGTTCGAGTCAATTGAATACATTGTTTTTGAGAAAATTCACCAGCGAGCAAGTCGTGAATACGGCGCTGATCTGCCAGGTTATTGTCAGTTTCGCATTTCTCGCAGCGGCACTGGCAGGCATGCTGACACTTCCGGTCGTGATCGTTTTTCTGTTCTTTTTTCTTTGCTGCATTGGTTACACCTATCCCAACGCCGCAGCGCTGTCATTGGCTCCTTTTACGAGAAATGCAGGCAGCGCATCCGCATTAATGGGTGCTTTTCAGATGGGAATGGGCACATTGATATCCATTGTCATCAGTATTTTTGAAGAGCCATCCGTTATTCCGATGGTGGCTTCAATGGCCGGTTCTTCGCTTCTGGCGCTTTCGATGCTTGTTTTTGGCAGGCGTTTTATCAAGGAAAAAGTGGAAGTGCAGCAGGGTGCAGATGCTGCTATGATACACTAAAACCAGTTTTCCTGACTTTATTTGTGCATGGATTATTTCAAAAACCTCCTCAATTTACTTAAAACTGAAAGGGAAGAAGACAGACTTGCTTACCAGCGACTAACCGAAAGATCATCGGTTTCCGAGCGGCGCGCGAGTGGGTTAAGCTGGTATCCCATTGCCATAAGAGGCTCGGAAATGAGCCGCGGCGACTATCTAACCGTTGAAATCGAACGCACTACGCACCAGGATCTTTCCCATCAGCTCCGGTTTGGCATGCCGGCTGTTTTGTTTTCCAATCACGAGCCAAAGCAGGATAGGTTAGAAGGCATTATTACGCATCAGAGTGGTAACCGGCTCAAAATCACGCTTCGGACGGATGAGCTTCCCGAATGGTCTCGCGATGGAAAGCTGGGCATCGACCTGCTTTTTGATGACAATAGTTACGACGAAATGCAAGGTGCGATTAAGGCCGCAACTGCATTGCTTGAAAATGAAAAAGAGGGCCGTCTGGTCAAAATCCTGACCGGAGAAAAATCGCCTTCTTTTAACGACCAACTTCCAAAAATAACGATCCCCAAATTGAACAGCTCACAAAATGAGGCTGTTCATAAAATCCTTTCCGCGTCGGATCTTGCCGTTGTGCATGGCCCTCCCGGGACGGGAAAAACGACCACATTGGTACAGGCGATAAAGGCTTTGATCAAACAGGATCACCAGCAGATCCTGGTAGTCGCGCCTAGTAATACGGCTGTGGATCTGCTAAGTGAAAAGCTGACAGACGAGGGCTTGAATGTGCTGAGGGTTGGTAACCCGGTGCGTGTTTCGGAACGCCTGATGTCGCTCACACTCGATAGTAAAATCTCGCAGCACGTGCGGATGAAGGACATTAAGGCGCTCAAAAAGCAGGCAAACGAATACAAAAACCTCGCACACAAATACAAACGCAATTTTGGGAAAGCCGAACGCGACCAGCGGAAAGCGCTTTTTGATGAAGCCCACAAGATCATGAAAGAGGTGGGGAGCGTGGAGCAATATGCGATAGAGGATATTCTGGGCAAAGCGCAGGTGATTACAGCCACATTGGTGGGCGCTAACCATTATACGGTCCGCAATTTGAAATACAAAACTGTGGTGATCGATGAAGCCGGACAGGCACTGGAACCGGCCTGCTGGATCCCGATCCTGAAAGCCGAAAAAGTGGTGCTGGCAGGTGATCATTTCCAGTTGGCGCCCACCATTAAGTCAGCCGAGGCTGCTAGAAATGGGTTAGCCACTACATTGCTGGAAAAATGCGTCGCGCTGCATCCGGAATCCGTAACATTACTCGAAGAGCAGTATCGGATGAATGAGGCGATTATGGGTTATTCATCTCAAATATTTTATCAAAACAAACTGAAAGCCAACGAGGCTGTCGCGCATCACCTGGTTTTTCCCTCGGATAATGCATTGGCTTTTATTGACACAGCAGGCTGCGGTTATGACGAAAAACTCGAAGGAACCAGCTCCACGAACCCGGACGAGGCCGTATTTTTATTCAAACATTTGACGCAATATGTGAGCGAATTCATGCAGGCCAAAAGTTTCAACGCTGGCGAGTTTCCAAGCATTGCAGTCATTTCTCCCTATAAAGAGCAAATTGGTTTATTGAAAGAGCAATTGGCTCATAATGCTCTTTTACAGCCATTTATATCGAAAATTTCAGTCAACACGATCGATAGTTTTCAAGGTCAGGAGCGCGACATTGTTTACATCAGCATGACCCGCAGCAATCCTGAGGGTGAGATCGGGTTCCTGTCTGACATTCGCCGTATGAATGTGGCGATGACCCGGGCACGCAAAAAACTGGTCGTGATCGGCGACAGCGCAACCCTCTCGAATTTGCCCTTTTATTCAAACTTTATTTCTTACGCTGAAGCGCTGGGCGCCTACCAGAGTGCCTGGGAATTTGCGGATATGTAACTGATCGGAAAAATCTGTTGGCATTTTAATGCAACCCGTTTATATTTAAATGCATCTTGTTGACATACAACAGGCATCTTACATCCGGGCCCCGATCTTTCTATGCTCCAACGCTACTTTACTATCGTTTTTCTTTTCTTACTAATTGCTACTCAATGCTTTTCGCAAGGCACTTCGTCGGGCGGGATCAAGGGGATTATCAAAACCAGGAAAGGCGAGCCGCTTCCTTTTGCCGCAATTGTTGTCAAAGGCACATCCATCAGCACCATTTCCAACGAAGAAGGGCGTTATCAGCTGGATCTGAAACCTGGTTACTACGAGGTCATTTTTCAATATTTAGGTTTCAAAACCGGGCAAAAAGCGTTTACGGTCGAAAACAGGATGGAAACCTTTGACCTAACCATGGAAGAACAGGCGCTGAACCTGGGCGAAGTGCGTATAGGAAGCCGCGACGAAGATCCTGCGTACACCATTATGCGCCGCGCCATTGCCAAAAGTCGCTATCATTTGCTCCAAGTGGATAGTTATAAAGCCAAAGCCTATTCCAAATCTTCCATAGTGATCACCGATCTTCCGTTGGAATTTTTGTATAAAAAGGAATTAAAGGAGATGGAAAAGGAAACGAATTTTAAAAAAGGCGTTCCTATCCTCAATGAAAGCGTTTCTGAAGTAACATTTAAACAGCCTAACACCTACAAACAGAAGGTTATCGCCGCCCGTAACAGTCAGGATAAGGATTTCGCAAACCCGAATGCCTACTTGCTGACAAGCTTTTACCAGCCCGAAGTTGTTAAGGCCGTTTCCCCGCTGTCGCCCCGGGCATTTGCTTATTATAAGTTTGAATATCTGGGTGCTTTTCGTGAAAATGGCATTGAAGTAAATAAAATAAAAGTAACTCCGCGCGCTTATGGTGAAGGCGTTTACAAAGGGACCATTCACATTATAGAAGATGAATGGAGTATTTACAGCCTCGATCTGACGACCGTTAATACGGGTTTTACCATTGATATCAAGCAGGTTTACAGTCCGGTGCAGGGCGTGTGGATGCCTGTTAATCAGCAGTTTCACGTGCAGGGAGGCATTTATGGGTTAAAAGGAAAAGGGGATTTCGTGATTTCTCAATCGTTCTCCGACATTAAGATCAATCCTGCATTCAGGCCGGACATTGTTGTGGTGGATGATAAAAAACAGAAGGATGAAGCGAAAAAAGTAAAGCTTACGGGCCGGGAAATCAAGTCGCAGAAATTGGAGGAGGTGGTCAGTAAGCAAAAGGAATTTTCGGCCAAAAACCTGCGCAAGCTCATGAAGGAATATGAAAAGCAGGACCTGAAAACAAAAGAGGAGAAAGGAGAGGACATAGACCTGAACTTCACCAGAAACGATACAACGGTGGTGGATTCCATGGCCAGTATGCGCAGCACGGCATTCTGGGATTCCATCCGAACGGTTCCGTTGACGACGGCGGAGGTGAAAAGTTACACGCGACTGGATAGCATTGTGGTGATGACCAAAGGCACTGAGGAGCAGAAAGACAGTTTGAAAGTTGCCAAATCCGACACTTCTAAAAACAATAAGAAAGGCGGGGGACTGGGCTTTGTAGGCGATATTTTTACGGGCCACAGTTTCCGGTTGGGCAAGAAAAGCCCGTGGCGGCTGGATTATGTGACGCCGCTGCTGGGCGCGCAGGTAAACACGGTTGAGGGATTGGTTTTGAATGGGGGCGGTTTTAAGCTGCGTTATAAGGGGGGCGATCCAAAGAAGAATCAGGAAGTAGTCCAGATTGGTTCTGATGGCGTTAAGCGCTTTTCTGTTCGGCAAGGGCAGGAATTGTCCATTAATGCGCTCACCCGTTACTTGTTCGCCCGGCAGAAATTAATGGCATTTGGCGGAATTGATTATAGCTGGAAACGCAACAAACTCAACTTATCAGGCGGCCAGAAGGTTTCCCAGTTCAACGGTGAAAACCCTATGCATCCGTTGCTGAATTCTATTACCACATTGTTTTTGGAGCAGAATTTTATCAAAATCTACGAAAAGAAGTTCGTCCGGCTCGACTTTGCAACCGCCCGTGAAAACGAACATTTCGAGCTGAAAGCTAACATTGAATACGCTGACCGCAGCCCGCTCCG
This sequence comes from Dyadobacter chenhuakuii, assembly GCF_023821985.2. Taxonomy (NCBI): domain Bacteria; kingdom Pseudomonadati; phylum Bacteroidota; class Cytophagia; order Cytophagales; family Spirosomataceae; genus Dyadobacter; species Dyadobacter chenhuakuii. The sequence continues at coordinate 5,264,982 of NZ_CP098805.1, forward strand.
CAATTTGTACAACACGAATCCATATCGCTGGATCGACTGGAAACGCAGGGAATTTACTTCTAATCACCCGTTTACGCGTTACCCGAGTGGAGAATCAGGGGAGACATTCACCCAAATGACCAATCACCAGGCCCTGACCATCGGGATTACAGCAAACTACAAACCCTGGCAGAAATACCGCACCAAAAATGGAAGGACAACCTATTACGACGATGATTCGCCGAAATTAACATTGAACTATCGCAAAGGAATTAATGACATTTTTGGCAGCGACGTGGATTTCGACCTTTTGCAGGTTGGAATCCAGCATGGATTTGACACGGGGATCCGGAGTAAGCTAAGCTATAAACTAAGTGCCGGAAAATTCCTGAACACAAATCACGTCCGCTATCCCGACTTTCAGCATTTCGCAGGAAACCGGTTTTTCTTTCAGCTCGGCGATCCCGTCGGAACATTCAGAATGCTTGATTATTATCGTTACAGCACGTCGGACCAGTTTTTCGAAGCCCATATCCTGAGCGAGCTGCGCAAATTCCTGCTCACCCAAATCACCTGGTTCCGCGTCCTGGGCATCAAGGAAAATTTCATGCTGCATTACCTGGCCACCCCAGCCTCCAACAACTACACCGAACTAGGCTACGGCCTCGACGTAGGAATCCGCTTCCCCTTCCGCATCGAAGTCGTAAGCAACTTCGAGCGCTTTAAGTATAAAACCACGGTGTTTAGGATCGGGACTACTATGAACTTTAATTTAGGGCGGAATTAGGGAAGACTTTTCAAGCATTGGGCTAAACCTGTGCTTGAAAAGTCTGTTTTAATTTACACCAGCGCTTCCCACAATATCTCTGCCGGGTGCATGGCGTGGCGGCCGGTTCCGTCGTGGATCTGGTGGCGGCAGCTGGTTCCGGGGGCGGCAATGATGACTTCTTCGGGTTGCTGGCGGACGGCTGGGAAAAGGACCAGTTCTCCGATCTGCATGGAAATGTCATAATGCTCTTTTTCGTAACCAAACGACCCGGCCATGCCGCAGCATCCCGACGGAATGAGCTGAACATTGTAGTTTTCTGGCAGCGAAAGCATTTTTTTCGTTGGTATCATGCTCGAAATGGCCTTTTGCTGGCAATGTCCGTGCAATTTGATCAACCGCTTCTCCTTAGTGAACTGATCTTTGGAAATATGTTTTAACTCAATTTCGCGTGAAATGAACTCGTCAAACTGCAATGCGTTTTGCGCCAGTTTTTTGGATTCTTCCACAAGTTCATCGCTAACCAGGTCCGGATATTCATCGCGGAAAGTTAGGATTGCCGACGGCTCAATGCCGACGAGCGGCGTGTCATACGAAATGATGTCTTTGAGCAGGTTAATGTTCTCCTCGGCAATTTTTTTCGCATCCTTCAAAAGTCCTTTCGAAAGCTGGGGACGGCCGGAAGGGGCATGTTTTGGAATAATCACTTCATAACCCAGCTTTTCAAGGGTCAGAATGGATTTTTTACCAATTTCAACATCATTATAATTGGTAAACTCATCACAGAAAAGATACACTCTCCGACCTGTGGATTTTGTTGCTTTGCGCTGGTCATACCACTTTTTCAACGTCGTGCTGTGCAGGAGGGGCATAGTTCGCTCGGGATGGAAGCCTACCATGGTGTTGGCTATCTTCCGAAGTGGTGCGTTTTTGAAAACCAGGTTATAAGCCCAGGGAACATAGCTAGCAATGCCTGTCATTTTTGAAAAATTCCCGACCAGCCAGGAACGCAGCGGAATGCCGTTTGCATCGTGATATTGCTGCAAAAATTCCATTTTCAATTTCGCAACATCCACATTGGAAGGACATTCTCCTTTGCAGCCTTTGCAAGCCAGGCAGAGGTCATACACTTCCTTAATCTCTTTATTATCAAACCGGTTTTCCTTAGGAGAACGCGTCAGCATCTCCCTTAAAATGTTGGCCCGTGCACGGGTTGTGTCCTTTTCGTTGCGGGTGGCCATGAAACTCGGGCACATTGTCCCGCCGCTCATTTGCGTTTTGCGACAGTCGCCTGAACCGTTGCATTGCTCGGCGTGCTGCAAAATATCCTGGTCCTGAAAGCGGAAATATGTTTTGAATTCGGGTGTTTGCTGATCGGCTTCGTAGCGCAGGAAAGTGTCCATCGGGGCCGTATCCACGATTTTTCCCGGGTTGAAAATATTGTTAGGGTCCCACACCCTCTTAATGTCTTTGAAAAGCTGGTAATTGTGCTCACCAACCATTTTTGGGATAAATTCTCCCCTTAACCGCCCATCGCCATGCTCTCCGGAAAGCGAGCCATCGTATTTTTTTACCAGGTTCGCAATCTCTTCCGCGATCATCCTGAATTGGCGGTGTCCTTCGCTGGTTTTGAGGTTAATGATAGGTCTCAGGTGGATTTCGCCTGTTCCTGCGTGCGCATAATGCACGGCCGACATGCCATGTCTTTTCAAAATTTCATTGAAATCGCGGATATAATCGGGCTGATCGTAAACATCAACAGCCGTATCCTCGATCACCGCAACCGCTTTTTCGTCACCCGGAATGTTGCCGAGCAACCCCAGACCTGCCTTTCTTAATGTCCAGATCTTTTTTGTATCGTCACCAAAGAGCAACGGAAAATGGAAACCCATGCCCGCATCCTGCAACTCTTTGATCATTTCTGTTGAAAGTGCTTCAACCTCCTCCTTCGTTTCCCGCGATAAATCCACAACCAGGATGGCCGGATATTTACCGTCAGGTTTGTTCTTCACAAAAAATGCGTTTTTCTTCTGTTCTGCGTTCGTAGCGGCACATTCAAGGACGTAGTCATCTATTAATTCAACTGCGTGCGGTTGATATTTCAGGGTTAAAATCGTTGCCCTTAATGCTTCGTCAATCGTATCGCAATGCACACAAACCAATCCCTGCGTTTTAGGCGGGAGCGGAACGAGGTTTAACTTTATTTCTGTCAGGAAGCACAATGTTCCCTCCGAGCCTGCAATCAAGCTGCACATATTAAATGGCTGTGCTGGCTCACCAAGGGCATTTTGATTAGAATATGGCTCGGTATGAAGCAACATATCCAATGCGTAACCCGTATTTCTTCTGCCTATGCTGGGCTTTGGAAAGTTTCTTCTAATCTCATCCTGGTTTACAGGTGATTGTAAAATTTCATTTGTTTTGAGATAGATTTTATCCAAAAGCGTCGCACTTCCGTTTTTCTGTTGCGCACTTGTCAGCAGATTTCTGAAATCCGCTCCTGTTATATTCTTAAATTCTGCATCGGAACCATCTGCCAGGATTGCTTTCACTTCCAATGTATGCTCTCTGGCGCTGCCGTAAACGATAGAATTGGAGCCGCATGAATTGTTTCCGACCATTCCGCCGATCATGGCGCGGTTAGCCGTGGAGGTTTCCGGCCCGAAATAAAGTCCGTACGGTTTCAAAGCCATATTCAGCTCGTCACGCACCACACCAGGCTGCACATGGACCCATTTTTCGGCCGCGTTTATTTCCAGGATTTTTGTAAAATTCCGTGAAACGTCCACCACAATGCCGTTCCCCACAACCTGCCCTGCAAGAGACGTTCCGGCGGTTCTTGGAATCAGCGAAATGCGTTTTTCGGTGGCATATCTGATCAGTGTTTTGATATCAGCTTCTGATTTCGGGATGGCCACGGCAAGTGGCATTTCACGGTAAGCAGAAGCGTCAGTTGCGTACAGGGTGCGCATCGTATTATCGAAATGCAGTTCACCCTCTAGTTGTTTGGCAAGAAGACTTAAATCACTGTTAGTTACGGAAAGCGGCGCAGTCATGGTGTTGGATAAGCGGGAAAATCAGCTCCAAAGTTACGAACAACGATCAAGGATTTCCAGCAAAATATTTTCAGAAAGCTATATCGGTCCGTTGCCCAAAAAATTAAACTTTAATTAAAAAAGTCACCGAAACGGGCAGCTTTTGTACTTCTCAAATATAGCGTTTGCACTATAATTATATAATATAACTTTCTTGCTTAAAAGTTGATTTATTTAAGCAGGTTTAAAGAAAACCATATTGTATTATCCGGCTCTTTTATATTATTTTGTATGACCGTCATTGAATTACTTTAACTTTTTCATAGTAAAATTCATAAAAAAGCCCGAATTGAGTGTGATAGGGCATTTTTTACCGAAGATGAACGCAAATGTTAAAATGATACACAGGCGGTGACCAGATTTAACTATTTACTTAACAGACCTATGATGAATTTATCCTTTCATGTGTTTCGTCGACATGATTCAAGCAATGAAAAGAATGTTGTGACGAAAGCGAGATTAGCAGGGCGCAACACAGGGCTTTTCGGCTTCCTGATGATCTTGATCGGTTTAAGCACAAATGTTTTTGCACAGGATGTGAATGTATCCGGTAAGGTTACTGACGCCAGAGCTGGTGGAGTACCAGGGGTTACAGTCACATTAAAAGGGAGTACAAAAGGAACAAATACGGATGTTGAAGGTAACTACCAGATTAGTGTTCCGGGAAATGCAACATTGACTTTCAGTGCCATTGGGTATGAGACTCAGGACATTGCAGTTGGTAATAAATCCACCGTCAACGTTACACTCACCGAAGACGTTAAGGCTTTGGAAGAAGTTGTTGTAGTTGGTTACGGAACGGTAAAGAAAAAGGATGCAACCGGTGCGGTGTCCGCTTTGGGATCGAAGGATTTCCAGAAAGGGATCGTTACTTCTCCTGAGCAATTGATGCAGGGACGCGTTGCGGGTGTGCAAATTACCCAGTCAAGCGGTGAGCCGGGCGGTGGTATTAACGTGCGTATCCGGGGAACGTCGTCTGTTTTGGGTGGTAACAACCCGTTATTCGTAATCGACGGTGTGCCTTTGAGCGGCGATAATACTTCGTCAGGTGGTGATAACCAGGGTGTTGGCCGTCAGCCAGCGAAAAACCCGCTGAACTTCCTGAACCCGGACGATATCGCGAGCATGGACATTCTTAAAGATGCGTCTGCAACAGCGATCTACGGTTCACGCGGTGCAAATGGTGTTGTTTTAATCACTACAAAAAGAGGAAGAGGAAAAGGATCCTTAGACTATGGGTATTCTCTGGGTGTAAGCAATATCACAAAGAAATATGATCTTCTGAATGCAGCGGAATACAAAGCAGCAGGCGGACAGGATCAGGGATCGGATACTGACTGGCAGGACCTGCTTTTCAGAACTGCACTAACACATCAGCACAACTTGTCTTATGGTGGCGGTGACGCTTCGGGTAACTATCGTTTCTCACTGGGTTACATGAACCAGGACGGTATCGTGCAGACTTCCAATGTTAAACGTTACAGCGTTGGTTTCAGCGGACAGAAAAAATTCATCGGTGATAAATTGACAGTAGGAAGCAATCTGAACTTTGCAAACACGCAAGATACAGGTGTTCCAATTTCTGAAAACATTGGTTTTGAAGGTGATTTGATGGGTAGCATTCTGAAAGCTAACCCTACACGCCCAGCGTATAGAGGCGATACATTGAACCAGTCTACAACTACGGAGCCTAACCCGCTTGCGTTTGTTAATCTTTCAAAAGATAATAACAACACGCTTCGCGCGCTGGGTAACATCAATGCTGAACTGGAAATTTTCAGCGGTTTGAAATTCAAAACGGTTCTTGGTTTTGACAAATCAATGTCTACAAGAAAACAGGCTTATTCAAGAGATCTGGTTGTTGCAGGTATTGGTGGTACTCAAGAATCAGACAAAATTGGCCGCGTGTATATTCGCGATGTGGAAAGTAACAACCAGTTGATGGAAAACTACTTTACTTATGACAAGGAAATCGGAAACGTTACATTGAATGCGCTTCTGGGTTATTCTTATCAGAGCTTCGAAAATGGAAGCAAGAACGTGGCTGCTGCCAACTTCCGTACCAACGACCTGGATCTGATGATCAACAACCTGGGTATTGCAGGAACTGTTGGTGTTAAAGATGCAACATCGCTTTCAAGTGTTGGTTCTGTTATCCAGAATTCAAGCTATGTAAAAGATGAGCTTCAATCTTACTTCGGTCGTGTAAACCTTGGTTTCGGAAGCAAATACTTGTTCACTGGTACATTGCGTGTGGATGGTTCTTCTAAATTCGGTGGTAACAATAAATATGGTTACTTCCCATCAGGAGCGTTCAAATGGAAATTGGTTGAAGAGGATTTTGTTCCTAAAACTGTCTTCACAGATCTTTCTCTTAGAATTGGATATGGTGTTACAGGTAACCAGGCGATCCCTCACAATGTATACGACAGACGTGACAGATACAGCGATTACGCGATCAACCAGGGTGCTGATGGCATTACAGGTGGTGGTTTGAACGCAGTAGCTTTCAACAACCCGGATCTTAAATGGGAATCAACTGCTGCATTCAACCTTGGACTTGACTTCTCGATCTTGAAAGGAAGATTGAGCGGAACACTTGACCTTTATAACAAGAGTACAAAAGACCTTCTTTTCAAAGTTGTTGCAGCTCAGCCTGCACCGAACCCATTTGTATTCCGCAATCTTGACACAGACATTCAAAACCGTGGTATTGAATTGGCTTTGACTGGTGTGATCGTGGACGGCAAGAAATTCTCCTGGGAAATGGTCGTGAACGGATCTTATAACAAAAACCTTGTTAAAAACCTGATCGGAACATATGATACAGGTGAGATCAACGGTCAGGGTCTTTCGGGTGCATTTGCACAGCGTTTGGCAGAAGGCCAGCCTTTGTTCGCTTACTTCCTTCGCGAGTTCGGCGGATTTGACGACAACGGAAACTCACTTTATCCAAATGGTGACTTCCAGCAATTCCTGGGTGGAAAAAGCCCGCTTCCAAAAGTTAACGCCGGTTTAACCAATAACTTAACTTTCGGAGCGTTTGATATGAGTCTGTTCTTCAACGGTGTTTTCGGACATTACATTTACTCAAATACTGCTAACGCATTCTTTACACAAGGTTCGTTTGCCAACGGACGTAACGTAACGAAAGATGTTATCGGAAATAAAGAAGGTGCTCTGAATGCTCCTGATGTTTCGACCCGTTTCCTTGAAAAAGGCAATTTTGTCCGTCTGCAAAACCTTTCACTAGGCTATCGTGTTCCGATGAAAGCGAACAAAGTGCTCAGCAATGCAAGACTTTTTGTGACTGGTCAGAACTTGTTGACATTCACTAAATACAGCGGACAAGATCCTGAGGTGAGCACAAACAAATCTTTAAATGACATCCCTTCATTCGGAATTGACTATACCGCTTACCCGAGAGCAAGAACGTGGACAGTTGGTGTTAATGTATCATTCTAATTCTAACTAATTATAAAATGAAAACCAGTCAGATATATAAAATAATGGTTACCGGGGTTTGCATGGCGACGCTGTCGGCTTGTACTGACCTTGTTAACGAGGAAAAGGACTCCGTGGTAAACGAAGTGGTGGAAGGTAATTTCGCACCGGTGAATGTGGTTGAAGCGCTTTCGTCTGCTTACAAAGATCTTTCTACTTACTCAGATCAGGCGGGTGTTTACGCCCTTGGCCAGCATACAACAGCAGAAATGATCCCGCCAACACGTGGTGTTGACTGGGGTGATAATGGGGTGTGGCGTACGCTTGACCAACATACCTGGGATGCTTCTCACTCCTATATTCTGAGCGCATGGAACGCATTGAACCAGAGAGCTTATAAAGCAACTGAGATCATCGCATCCAATCCAACCGCTGTTCAGAAGGCAGAGGCGCAGTTCCTGAGGGCATATAATATGCACTGGGTTATGGATTACTGGGGTTCAGTTCCGGTCAGGGAAGTTACACAAGGTGTTAATGATCTTCCAAAAGTGTTAACACGCTCGGAAGCATTTGATTACATCATTAAGGATCTGGAAGAAGCACTTCCTAACCTGCCTAAGAAAGGGCCATCTGTAAATAACGGAACCGCTTCGAAAGCGGCTGCCAACTTTCTTTTGGCTAAAATGTATCTTAACAAGGCAGTTTACAAAAGCACTACACCAGAAGGGCCCTACACATTTGATAAGGCTGATATGGACAAAGTGATTGCTTACGTAGATGCCATTACAGCGGACGGATACGCATTAGAAGCGGATTACTTCGCTGCATTCTCCGCAACTGCTAAAACTGAGCCAATTTTCAACGTTCAGGAAGGAACTGCTCAGAACCGCTGGATGATGACATTGCACTATGGCCAGAACCCATCGGGATGGAATGGTTTCGCTACACTTGCTGATTTCTATGACACTTTCGAAGCAAAAGATACGCGTATCGGAAAGCCTGCGAAAAAAGATGGAACTGAGTTTTCAGGTATCAGCTACGGTTTCCTGATCGGTCAGCAGTATGATGAAAAAGGTAAGCCGATCATTGATACACGTACGCAGAAGCCTTTGCAATTCACGAAAGACGTTCCTTTGGCTGGTGCAGCTACCGATAAAGGTATCCGCGTGATCAAATATCACCCTGCAAACTCTGGAAAATATCTTTTGATGCGTTACGCAGATGCTTACCTGATGAAAGCAGAAGCAATGCTGAGAGGTGGAAATGCAGCCGGTGCCCTTACACAGGTGAACGCACTTAGAAAAGTTCGTGGAGCAACAGCATTGGCATCGTTGACGGAGGCTAATCTTTTCGACGAAATCGGTCGCGAGTTGTACTGGGAAGGTGGTAAAAGAACTACTGAAATCCGTTTCGGTAAGTTTACAACCGGAACAGGAACGTCTGTCAAAGACGCTTATACAGTGCTTTATCCAATTCCTTCTGCTGCCTTGGTTTCCAATGCAAACCTTGAACAGAATCCAGGATATTAAGACTCAAATCATATCTTTTGACAAAAATGCTCGATCATTTCGGGCATTTTTGTTTTATTATTGGCGTACCAATTGAATCCCAGTGTAATGACCCGTTGCTTACTTCTGTTTTTAGCGCTCTTTGTTTTTAATTGTAATTCAAAAGATTCATCCGAACAGGCCGCAGACGCGCTTTTTCAGACATTGAAAGATAATGAGGCCAAAATTGTGGTCAAGATCGGAGGGAAGGAGTTTTACCCAAAAGAAAGCATTTTCTCCGGACAGGCGCTGATCTCGGATAATATGATGAACCTGACATTAACGGATCAGTTTGAGGGGAAAACGATCATTAATCTGGGAGGGGAGAAATGGTATGCGGCGCAGCCTATTAGCAAGGCAATCACAGCCAACGGCCCGGTTGAAACAAGCATTAAAATGGGTAAGATCATTAACAAAGCGCAGATGATCGGCGAGGGTTACATGATGGCTGAGGGCGAGATCACAGCTACCACATTTACAAAAGACAAAATGGTTTTTCGGATTAAAGGTAAGGTCGGAAAATATAGCGACTTCCAGCAACCCGACAAATATATTCCCGCAGAGGGCTTCATCGTTTATAAAAAGCCCGCAGTAAGTTTGGGCAACATTACTGAAAAAGAAGTTTTCAGCTCCTCGATTTCGAATTAAATGATAACAAAATACATGGGCTCCGTGCACACGGCAGCTATTTTGACCTTCCTGTTCATTATTTCTTCCTGTAAAGATTCCAGCAAGCCGGACGGCTTGTTCGAGGAAATGGATGCTTCGGCAACGGGGATTGATTTCGTCAATAAAGTTGAGGACAAAGAAGACGTTAACATTTTCAATTACCGCAACTTCTACAACGGCGGCGGCGTGGCGATCGGGGACATTAACAATGATGGCCTGCCTGATATTTACTTCACCGCCAACATGGGCGATAACAAACTTTATCTCAACAAAGGCAATTTCAAATTCGAAGACATTACAGCCAAAGCCGGCGTTGCGGAGCCTGACAAATGGAGCACGGGCGTGGTGATGGTGGACATTAATGGTGATAATTTGCTGGATATTTACGTCTGCAATGCGGGTTACCAGAAATTCGTCAACAAGCAAGGCAACTCGCTTTACATTAATAACGGCGACCAGACATTCACCGAATCGGCCGCAAAATATGGCCTGAACGAAACCGGCTACACCACACACGCCGCATTTTTTGATTATGACCTCGATGGCGACTTAGATGCCTATATTCTAAATAACAGTTTCATCCCAGTAAACACACTCAACTACGCCAACGACCGCAACATGCGTGCGAAAGACTGGCCTGTAAAGGATTTTCTCAAAGGCGGCGGCGACAAATTGCTGCGTAATGATAATGGTAAGTTTGTAGATGTGAGCAAAGAAGCCGGCATTTACGGAAGTCTGATCGGCTTCGGTTTGGGCGTTACCGTAGGTGATATGAATGGCGACCAGTATCCGGACATTTATGTTTGCAACGACTTTTACGAAAAGGATTATCTATACATTAATCAAAAGGACGGAACATTCGCCGAGGAGCTCGAAAAACGCGTGAAACACACGAGTCTGGCTTCTATGGGTGCGGATATGGGCGACATTAACAACGATGGTTATGCCGAGCTTTTCGTTACGGACATGCTTCCGCGTGACGAATATCGCTACAAAACGACCACTTCATTTGAGAACCATTATCTCTTCAATCTTAAAAAAGAAAAGGGTTTTTACAATCAATATATGCAGAACAGCCTCCAATTGAACAATCAGGATGGCACATTCAGCGAGATTTCAAATTATTCGGGTGTGGCTGCGAGCGATTGGAGCTGGGGGGCTTTGCTTTTTGACGCAGATAATGATGCCAAAACGGACATTTACGTTTGCAACGGCATTTACCATGACATTCTGGATCAGGACTTTATCGATTTTTTTGCTAACGAAGTGACGCAGAAAATGGTGATGTCGGGCGAGAAGGAGAATATGCAGAACATTATTGATAAAATGCCTTCCAATCCGGTCCCAAATAACTTTTTTCATAATGAGGGCAACTTGCAGTTCAAGGAGCGTGCAGATGAATTTGGGTTAGGCGAAAAGTCGTTTTCCAACGGCGCAGCTTACGCGGATCTGGACAACGATGGCGATCTGGATCTGGTGGTTAACAATGTGAATCAGAAGTGTTTTGTTTACAAAAACAAGTCCGAAGCGAAGGCAGAAAAGAACCATTATATCAAGCTCAAACTCGCCGGAGAAGGCAAGAACACATATGCGATTGGCTCTAAAATTGAAGTTTTTGCAGGCAGCCAGATTTTTAGCAAGCAGGTTAACCCCGCACGCGGCTTTCAATCCAGTACGGAATATCCGATAACGATTGGCTTGGGAAAAACCAGTGTGATTGATTCCATTCGCATCATCTGGCCAAATCGGAAGGTTACAATGCATTCGAAAATCAATGCGGATACAACATTGAATTTTAAGATTACCAGCACAGGAGCAGACTTCAATAATGCGGTTAAGCAGAAAACAATGATGCTGACCGAGGTCGCAGGCAACGGCTTTGATGCGCACCAGGAGGATAAATACGAAGATTTTTACCACGAGCGTAACATTCCAATGCTCCTCTCACAGGAAGGTCCAAAGGCGGCCATCGGGGATGTGAACGGCGATGGGCAGGCGGATGTGTATGTGTGTGGCGCGAAAGGGCAGGGTGGACAATTGTATCTGCAAAAAGGATCGTCATTTATAAAATCAAGCCAAAAAGTGTTCATGGATCTGGCCGGATTTGAAGATACGGCGGCCACATTCTTTGACGCGGATGGCGACGGCGACCTGGATCTGGTGGTAGGAAGCGGCGGGAATGAAACATTAGTAACCAGCCCCGATTTACCCACAAGACTTTATCTGAATGACGGAAAAGGCAATTTTGCGATCAATACGCGGGCTTTGCCGCCCAATTCTATGAACACGGCGGTCATTGCGGCACATGATTATGACAATGATGGCGACATTGATTTGTTCGTGGGAAGCCGCAGCGTGCCGCGCGAATACGGATCGAGTCCGAGGAGTTATCTTTACCAGAATGATGGAAAGGGCGTTTTTAAGGAAATTGGCAAAACGATTTTGCCAGAGCTCACCAAGCTGGGCATGGTGCGGGACGCTTCCTGGGCGGATGTGGATGGTGATAAAATCAAAGAGTTGATCATTGCAGGCGACTGGATGGCGCCCGCGATCTTTAAATATAATGGCGGCAAATTTGAAAAAATAGCGTCTGGCCTTGAAGCTTACACTGGGTTCTGGGGTTGCCTGAAAGTGGCGGATATGGACGGTGATGGCGATCAGGACATTATTTTTGGCAATATAGGCGAGAATTTTTCTTTGAAAGCTTCGGCTGACACGCCGCTGAAAATCTGGATTAATGATTTCAATAAGAACGGGACCATTGAAAAAGTAATGACCAAAACCGTCGAAGGCAAGGATATGCCGGTGCTGCTCAAACGTGAGATCACCACGCAATTTCCCTTCCTGAAAAAGGAGAGTCTTAAACATTCTGAATATGCTAATAAGTCCGTGCAGGATCTGTTTCCGAAGGATTTGTTGAAATCTGCGATCGAGAAATCAGTGAATTATCTTAAATCTGCGGTTGCTGTGAATGATGGCAAAGGCCGGTTTGCATTGCAGGAACTGCCTGCGATTGCACAAATTTCCTGTCTGAATGCCATTGAAAGCGAAGATGTGAACGGCGATGGCAAACCTGACCTGATCGTTGGCGGTAATTATACGCATTTCATTCCACAGCTCGGCGCGCTGGACGCATGCCGCGGTAATGTGCTCATTAACAAGGGAAATATGCAGTTTGATGTGCTGCTCAGCACGCAAAGCGGCTATGCCATCGACGGTGAAGTGAAACAGATCAGTCCGATCAACATTCAGGGCGCGCCTTACCTGATCAATCTGGTGAGCAATGCCAAGCCCGTCCTTTTCAAGATTAACAAGCCGCAACAGGCCAATTTGTAGTTCATGCTTTTTCAAAAAATATTTACCAAAATTCTGCTCATTGCTGTCATCCTGGCCGGTTTTTCCTGCGCCAGGGAAAAGGACATTGCCGAGTATGATTTTGACCTGCTAACCGCGGAAAAAACCGGGATCGACTTCTCCAACACGCTGAAACCGACCAAGGATTTCAACATATTTTACTACATGTATTTTTACAATGGAGGCGGGGTTGGAGCCGGGGATCTGAACAACGACGGACTGATCGACCTCTGCTTTACGGCCAACCAGGAGCCCAACCGCATTTACCTGAACAAGTCGGGCATGAAGTTCGAGGATGTGACGGAGAAGGCGAATTTCAAGGGTGATAAGGGCTGGTCTAATGGTGTCTCGATCGTGGACATTAACCAGGATGGCATGCTGGACATTTACATTAGTCAGGTTGGGGATTTTGAGTCGATGAAGGGGCATAACCTGCTTTTTGTATGCCAGGAAATCAAGGATGGCGTGCCGGTTTATGTTGAAAAATCAAAGGAATATGGGCTCGATCTGGTCGTTTTTGGAACGCAGGCGATGTTCTTTGATTATGATCTGGACGGCGATCTGGACATGTTCCAGCTCAATCACTCGGTTCACCAGAATGGCACATTTGGCCGCAGGGCGCTTTTTGAGAATGTATATCATCCGCTGGCTGGCGACAAGTTGTTCAGAAATGACAACGGAAAATATGTGGAAGTCTCCAAAACAACCGGTATTCACAGTTCTGCGCTGGGTTATGGCCTTGGACTGGGCGTTGGCGACATTAATTTTGACGGTTATCCCGACATGTACATTGGTAACGATTTTCATGAAAATGATTATTTGTATATCAATCAGAAAAATGGCGCGTTCCGGGATATGACGGATTCGTCGCTGATGCATACGAGCCAGTTTTCAATGGGCGTGGACATTGGGGATCTGAACAATGACATTTTTCCTGAAATCGTCTCGCTGGATATGCTTCCGTCCAACTATGAGATCCTCAAAAAATCGGAAGGGGAGGACATGTACAGCATTTTCAAATACAAGATCCGGCAGGGTTATAATTACCAGTTTGCACGAAATAATCTGCAATACAATAACGGAAACGGCACATTTAGCGAGATCGGCATGTATTCCGGCGTGCATTCTACGGACTGGTCCTGGGCAGCTCTTTTCTCCGATTTCAATAATGACGGCTTAAAAGACCTCTTCATTTCCAATGGTATTCCGAAGCGGATGAATGATACGGATTACATCAAATTTGTTTCGGATGACGTGGTTCAGGAGAAGATCCGGAATAAAAACTTCGACGAAAATGATCCGGGCTTAGCAGACAAACTGCCTGAAATTAAGCTGAATAACAAGTTTTTTGCCAATAAGGGCGATCTGGCGTTCACGGATATGGACGGCTTGATCCGGAATGATCAGGTTTCGTATTCCAATGGTTCGGTATATGCCGATCTGGACAATGATGGCGACCTGGACATTGCGACCAATAACATTAACGAAAAGGCATTTGTTTACGAAAATTTGAATGATAAAAAGGCTGGTAAAGGTGATTTTACAAAGCTTTATCTCAAAGGGAAACAGGGCAACCGCAATGCCATCGGCACCAAATGTCTGGTTTTTAAAAAGGACAAAGTGCTGAGTTTTGAGAAATTCCCGGTTCGGGGTTTTCAGTCGAGTATGGAAGTGCCTTTGCATCTTGGTTTGGGCAAAAAGACCGATGTGGATTCCGTGTTTGTAATCTGGCCGGATAACCGTTTTCAAGTGCTTAAATCGGCTGATTTGAAGGATTCGCTGACATTAACCTACAAAAATGACCTGCCTGTTTTCGATTATCAAACATTCAAAACCAGCAGAGAAACCAAGGATTATACATTCGAAGACATTGCAGCGCAGCTGGGTGTGGACGTGAAGCATGAGGAAAATAATTTCGTTGAGTTTGATCGTAACTCACTCATTCCCTTTGAAGTAACTGCCGACGGACCAGCTTTGGCGATTGCAGACATTAACCACGATGGCCTGGATGACATTTTCGTTGGGTCTTCCAAAAAGCATCGGAATCATCTGTTTTTGCAAACGAATGCAGGTGTTTTCAAGGAATCATTACAGCAGGCTTTGCTGAAAGACAGCACTTATGAGGAAGTCAGTGCGGAGTGGGTGGATGTGAACCGGGATGGACATGTGGACCTCGTGGTGGCGACGGGCGGGAATGAGTATGTGAACAACTCCGAATTCCAGATGCCGCGGATTTATCTGAATGATGGCAAGGGAAATCTGAGTGCTAGGGCGGATGCATTTGCCAATATTTACGTGACCGCTTCGTGCGTCATTCCGTTTGATTTTACGGGTGATGGGGTCGTGGATCTGTTCATTGGCGGTCGTGCTGTGCCGCTCAATTATGGTGAGATTCCGAAGTCTTATCTGCTCAAAAATGATGGTTCGGGGAAATTTACGGATGTTACGAGTCAGTATGGGAAGGAACTTTCGAACATTGGTTATGTAAAAAATGCCAAACTGGCTGATCTGGACAAAGACGGGGATCAGGATCTGGTGCTCGCGTTGGAATGGGACGGGATTGTGATGATGCAGAACAACGGCAAAAGCTTTTCCAAAAAAATGCTGACGGACAAAAAAGGCTGGTGGAATTTCGTCATGCCTTATGATTTTGATGGCGACGGTGACCTGGATATCCTGGCTGGAAACCTGGGTTTGAACAGCCGGTTGAAAGCCAATGCTGCGCAGCCGGTGAAAATGTATATCAATGATTATGACGGAAATGGCCGTAAGGAACCGCTGCTAACTTATAACCTGAATGGCAAAGAAGCACTTTTTCCGACCAAGCTGGAAATGGAAAAACAAATGCCCGTGATCCGTAAAAAGTACATTTTCGCAACCGATTTTGCCAGAGCCAACATTGGCGATATAGTAGGCGAAGACAAGCTGAAAGAAGCGCAGGTTTTATCCGCAGATTATTTTGAAAATGCCGTTTTGGTCAATGATGGCAAAGGCAATTTTGAAGTAAAACCATTGGGATACAAAGCGCAATGGACGCCATTTTACGACGCGCAAATCATTGATGCCAACGGCGACAAACTGCCCGATGTGCTGATTATGGGTAATTTCTATAACTGCAACATTCAAATGGGCCGCTACGACAGCGATTTTGGCACGGTGCTCATCAACCGCGGCAACTGCAACTTCACGCCCGAATCATTGAAAGGTTTGCAGGTCAAAGGGCAGGTGAAGCATTTGAAAAACATCAAGTTGAAAAGCGGCAATGCCATCGTGGCTGCGCGGAATGACGACAAGCTCGTGGTGATCCGGCGTAAGAAATAGTCACGCAGCATTACAAATTCGTGGTGTTCTTCAAAATGTGAAATTGTAAGCAACCGTTGCGATCGGCGTTGCGAAAATATTCAGCTTATAGCTTTTGGTAACGGCGTTTTCGGTCTTAAAAAAAACGGAATAAGCGTTTTTGCGGGCATACAGATTGTAGATCGAGAATGTCCAATGGCCTTGCCAGCGGCGGTTTTTCATCATCGGATTGTAAATGTTCCATGCAAAGTCGAGGCGGTGATAGTCGGGAATGCGCTTGTTGTTACGCTTGTCGTAGAATGGGTAAACATTGTTTTGGTAATTGATAAAGCCAATCGGCTCAGAATAAGGCCTTCCGGTGCTGTACGCGAAGGTGAATCCGAAGGAATTGTGCGTGTCAACCGTAATGTCCAGGGAAGCGTTGAATGTGTGCGGTTTATCGTAATTGGCTGGATACCAGTCGCCACGGTTTACTTGTTCGATCAATGCGGCGTCCCGGTCTGCAATGTTCAGTGATCTTGCATAAGTGTAATTGGCCCAGCCTTTAAGTTTCCCTTTCTTTTTAGAAAGCATCATTTCCAGGCCATAGGACCTGTTTCTGCCCTGGATCATCTGCGTTTCGGGATATTGCTGTAACAGGAAATCCGCGCCTGGCTTGTAGTCAATGATGTTTCTGGCATTGCGGTAGTAACCTTCCAGCGTGATCTCATAAATGTCCTCATCAAACGATTGGTAGAATCCAGCCGTAAACAAATGGCTGATCTGCGGCTTAATGTGCGTATCGCTCGTTTTCCAGCGGGAAGTGGGGATAGGCGTGGCCGTGTTGGAAACCACCTGAATGTATTGCCGCATCAGGTTGTAGCCGAATTTGAGCGAAGTCCGGTCATTCAGCGCATAGCGCACACCCACACGCGGCTCCGGCCCCCCGTAGGATTTCGAAACTTTACCTTTGTTATAAACGGTTGAATCCAGAACCGAAAAATCATCCCTCGGCTGGCCGGGCAAATAATTTCTGACAATAGCCTTGCCCGTCGCCATAAAGAACGAATAACGCAATCCGAGCGAAACGGCCAGTTTTTTGGAGAAATTGATCTCATCATCAGCATACCAGGCCACTTCATTGGCATGCTCAGTGGGCGTTGCAATGTAGTTGACGCTCTTGCTCAGTCCCGGCTGCAAGGTGCCGGGTGCAATTACATATTGCGTGCCGATAAATCCCGTTTCAAACTTGTGGTTGGCCAATTGATAGTTAATGTTCGACTTCACCTGACGTTGCTCCACGGCCGATTCCAGCTTCACGACATTGCCCGTTTCCTTTTCCGCTGTGCCAATGTCAGGCGTGTACTTGGCATAAATGGCAGTCGTTTGCAATGTAACCTCCGGACTGATCACGTGCAGCCAGCGCAGCATGCCGTTGGTCGTAATGTGCTTGTAATAAGTGTCCGTCCCGACCACATTGGGCAGGTTAGTCAGCAGGTCTGTTTTGAAATAATCATTGCTGTAATAGCCCATGAATGTGAGCGTATTCTTTTGATTGATCTTCCAAAACGACTTAGCAGAAAGCTCGCCAAACTTGGCGCTGATGTTATTCAGCTGCTTGTCGAGTTTGGGCAAAATAAAATCATTAAAAGCCCCACGCCCAGCTACATACACACCCAGTTTCCCCTTGATAATCGGCACATCGACCATTAATCGGTTTGAAATGAGACTGATACCGCCTTCGAGTCTGAGTTTTTCCAGATTAGGATTTTTGGTTGAAATATCAAGGACGGATGCCACCCGGCCGCCGAAGCGCGCAGGCACATTGCCTTTGTACAAATCAAGACTATTAACTGTATTTGGCGGAATAACCGAAAACAGCCCGAACATGTGCGTGGGATTAAAGATCGGTGTATCGTCCAGCAAAATGAGCGTTTGGTCCGTCGTCCCGCCTCTTATATTGACACCGTTGGAGGCTTCACCGACGCTGGAAACGCCTGGTAACATTTGCAGGCTGCGCAAAATATCCAGCTCACCAAAGGCGGAAGGCAGCTTTTCGAGCGTCTTGATGTTGATCTGCAAGGCGCCGAGAATGGGCTGCCGGATGGTTTGGTCAAAACCTTTGCTTGTAATGATAACTTCTTCCAGCTGGCTCGATGTTGTGTTCATTAGCACATCAAAATGCGCTTTCTGCGTGCCGCTTTTGATAAAAACTTTGAATGCTTCGTAACCCACGTGCCGGATCACGAGCACATGATCGCCATTAGGAAGGTTAATGGTAAAATTGCCTTTCGCATCCATT
Organism: Dyadobacter chenhuakuii; assembly: GCF_023821985.2. Taxonomy (NCBI): domain Bacteria; kingdom Pseudomonadati; phylum Bacteroidota; class Cytophagia; order Cytophagales; family Spirosomataceae; genus Dyadobacter; species Dyadobacter chenhuakuii. The sequence goes on from NZ_CP098805.1 coordinate 5,283,417, forward strand.
TCCGCCGCCGACCAGCTTTTTCGGTAATCGATCACGATGCTGGCTCCCGGCAAAGGCGCGCGCGTAGCCGAATCTCGCACCGAGCCCGTGACGGTGAGCCCCTGTGCCGAAGCGGTGATAACATTGACCAGTAAGAAAAGAAAAATGTATAATCCCTTCATTCACAATTCATTTATTGCGTCCATTTCCAGTCTTTGGGTAAAAACGGCGTGCGCGACCTGCTTTTTTTACAAATCGCCAGCGGAATGTATGGCCGCCCGGCGGAGCGCTCTTCCAGGATCGGGTCGCGGTTGTGAATGGTTTTGAAAAGCTGGTTCAACACCGCCGCATTCTTGATATTTTTCCGCCAGAGCATTGTCCGGTATTCCGAAACGGAGGAAGCAGTAAAGAACCCGATGATCAGCTCATTTTTGTCTTTCTGATTGGTAACATTGCCTTGAATGGGCGCGGGCGGCGTGTCTGCCAGTGTTCCTGAATTATTTGCCTGATCCTGAATGAGTTTCAGGAAGCGATAAGCATTAGGCGTGAGCGAATTCTGTTGCAGGCTTACCAGGCACGGATTGGATTGTAAAAGCGGAATCTGCGCCACGAGCTTGTCTTTTTGTCCTTGCCCATTGGTGTAAATGTCTGAGAAAATGGTGATGTCTTTGCTGTAAAAAATATCCCAGCAAAGGTCCTCGCAGGTGTAATCGTAAATGTCGTTGTATTTTAATGTCAGGTCTTTGAAACAGTCGCCATCCACACCGTTTTCCGCATCAAAAAGATAGTATTTTCCCTGATTGCAGGTTGTGCAGGTTTTTTGCAATTCCCAGAGCGTCCATTGCCAGCGGTAAAAATTCTTCTCGCCCGCAGGATCATCGAAATCAAGATAAATGTCGTTGCTGGGCGTGAATTCACCGTAATATTCCGAAAGTTTTGGGATTCCTTTGGGGTTAAAAACGTCATACGCCCGGTTTACGGCTGAAACCGGCGGCATGATTTCAGAGGAAGATTTATAAAATTTTCCTTTTTCTGTTAAAAATTCCAGCTCATAGGCATCGCCTACTTTACCTTTGAAGTTGGCAGGCAACTGATAAATGCCCGGCTCCGTTTCGGTAAGGTTAAGCACTTGTGTCCCGTTTACGATCACCTTCGCCTTTGCTTTTTCCAGAGGCAATGTGGACAGGCCTTTGGTCCAGACCGTCTGCGTGAATTCAGAACTTTCGTTGGTTGCTTCCGGATTGGTTTTGGATAAGGAAATAAACTGCGGGACATCCAGATCCGTCAGCACACCGTCCACCACAATATATTCCTTCGCCGTCTCAAAAGTGACGCCATATGGCTCCACACAGGCCGTAATGCCGGTGATCAGCAAGGTTAGCAAAAACGAAAGCCTGTAATTCATGGCTATTGAATAACTATTTTCTTTGTAAAAAACTGCCCCTGCCCATTCCGAAGCCTCACCACATACGCACCGCCCGAAACGCGCAGGTCCAGGCTCAAATCCAGCATTTTACCCTTGCTGTGCTGCCCTAATGCACTTTTATAAATTGAAACCCCGGCAACATTGTACACTTCCAGTTCATAGTAGCCGGTTTCAGGAACATTCACTTTTACCGAAACAGGGGACCGGGCCGGATTTGGAAAAACATTCAGCACAAGATCATCCGCTTTCGGCTCGGAGCCGGTAATCACGTCGAGGCCCACACGCGTGACTGCAATGTTGGCTGTTGTATTGCAATCCCAGTCAAACTGCACTTGCAGCTGCTTGCCCAGCAAGTCGTAATAAGCCGTGTTGTTCTTGAATTCGGAGCTTGTATAAACGACCGGGATCGGTTGACCATTCAGCGTTACGGCAGTTGGATTGGACGTAAAGTTTTTTATTTCAAATATTAAATGTCTCTTGGCAAGGGATTTATCAAAGTTTTTTATCCGCTGAACCGTCACATTTACCAGATTTTTGGAAACCTTCCCTCCAAATTCGACGAGTTCATATTTTGATTTTGTCAAAGAATTCGGGTCAATGCCGTCATCGTGGAACATGGTGAATGTAGATGTCGGAACTGAAATGTCCTGGTAAAACCGCACCGTCAGGCTGTCGGAAGTGTATTGGTCGGTGGATTTTTTGGTCGTGGAAGTGGACATAGGAATAAAGCTGCCGCCTCTGGCATAGACCGGAATGTGATCCACGGTCAGTTTTGGGAAAATATTCGTGTTGCCATTATGCACTTCGTTATTCCAGAAATTAAACCATTTCCCAGGCGGCAAAACGATTTTTCGAGACGGCATTCCGTGCAGCAGAACGGGCGCAATCAGCAGATTTTCTCCAAAGAAATACTGATCGCCGAGGTTACCAAGCGCCCTGATATTATTAAAATAGTCCATAGGCAGGCAGATTGGCCTTCCCGATGTGCTGTTTTTCCAGGCCAGTGAATAAATGTAGGGCAGAAGCTGGTAACGCACGGTTGCATATTTTTTGACCGTGCTGTAAAACGGTTCGCTGAGGTTAAACGGTTCTATATTCTCGCGCTGACCGGCCACTTTCAAAATCGGCGTGAATGTCCCAAACTGAAACCAGCGCAGATCCAGTTCTTCATCCTTTTCTGCCTTATCCGACATAGTAAAAGCCCCACCCACATCCGAATGCATATAACCCATTCCCGACATGCCAGCCTGAACCAGCATCGGGATTTGGAGCTTCAAACCAGCCCAATAGCGACTCACATCGCCACTCCAGGGCAAAGCCCCATAGCGCTGCGAACCCGCCCAGCCAGAACGTGTCATGTGAAAAATCCGCTTTTCAGGAAAGTCTTTTGTGAAGTTATTGTAAAAGGTTTTGGACCAAAAAAGAGAATACAGATTATGTATCTGAAAGGCATTGCCCAGCTCGTGCACGGCATTCATCGGGTGCGGGTCCGGCTCTGTTTTCTCGCTCCACCAGCCCGCAACGCCCTGAGCGGCCAGTTTTTTGTGTTTTTCCCAAAGCCAGGTTTGGGCAGCAGTTTTGAAAATGTCAAGCAGTCCGGTCGTTGCAGTGCCTACGTTCATTGCGTAGGTTTGGCCGCTGTTAGGAGTTTTTGTAAAAAGAGATTGCGCTTCCGCTGGTTTGTAACTAATGGACTTGTTGCTAATGTAGGGATCTGCAATTAAAATGGTTTTGACACCTTTATCCAGTAAGCTTTTCACCATTCCCACTGCATTAGGCCAGTTTTTCGTATCCCAATCCATATTCCCCCGCACATTCTGTCCGCCATACCAATGTGAGTCCAACGCCAAGGCATCCACGGGAAATCCCTGATCTTGCAATTTCGTAATGGCCACCGTAGCATCACTCTCATTGGCATAACCCGATTTTGACTGAATGTAACCAAACGCCCAGCGCGGAGGCAGCGGCTGGCGGCCCGTCAGAAGCGTATAATTAGCCAGAATCTCATCATTATCATTGCCATGGATCAGATAATAAGCCCACTTCCCCGTGCTCGCCGACTCTACGCGCATCAATGTCGAATCCACAGCGCCCACATACATGCGCATGGAACCAGGTCTGTCGCTATCGAAGAAAAGGCCATATTTGTGGGACGAAACAATGAAAGGCACATTCAGGCTTTGTGACAAACCTGTTGACTGGTCAAAATATTCGTGTTCCCAGGAGTTATAAAAGTCGAAACCTTTCCTCGCAAGATCCGGGCCGAAAGGGCGACCGCCCGCGCCATGAAAAACGTCTTTTGGATTAATGTTGAAAAGATAGCTGACCGAATCCTTTGCCTGCACAAAACCCCGCGTTTCCTTGATTTTAACTGCATTACCAGACTTCAATGCAACATTAAGCGGGAACTTGCCGATTGCCAGCGTGCACTTTTCAGTCCGGATCTCAATGTTGTCTTTGGTTTCAACGATGTTCAGCGCAGCTGTTGAAGGCGGCAGAATTACGGAGTAGGAACTGTCCAGACCGGGCGCATTTTTAGCCGGAAGCATTTGCACCTTAAATATTTCCGGGGAGAAACTCTGAATAAGCAACACACCTTTGCTGCCCTGGACTCTGATACTGCCTTTGCCCTTCTCGTAGCTTATAAAATTGCCTGCTCCCTGGCCGAAAGACAGCTTACCCGCAACTACAAAAAGCAAAACAAGGAAGTATTTGTATGTCATAGACTTAAATCCGCCGCACCCAGCGCTCTCTCCTAAAATTAAGTCAAATAAAACAAATATTCCTGGCTATTGTTTAATTATTTGGGATGTTGATCATCATTGACAATGCTGATAATTGAATGTCGTAGTTCTCTCGATCACAGCAGCTCCTTGCTTGAAAACGATAACGGCGCCGGTGGGGTAACAGGATGAATTGTTAGGTTCTAAAACTTGTAAGTCGCGGCTAGTCCAACACTCACCATTTTGACGTGTTGATCATAGAAAGTAAATAAGTGAGAATTGAAAACTCCGAATGAACTATCTGGGACAGTGGTGTCATTCCTGGTTTTTGGTAAAAAACTCCTGTTCATCATTTTTTGATAAATTCCACCTAAATACTTCACAGAGGCTGTGATCGAAACGCGCTCCGTCACCGTGTAATCCACACCTAATCCAACATTGAAACCAACTAAGTATTTCTTCGCGTCCAGTTTTGACCAGCGGTAAAAGTAACCCATCTCCGATTCAGGTGTTTCCTGATAGCCAGCGGCTTGCATTACATCGTTTTTGAGCATAAATGCAACGGAAGGGCCTACGAAAACATACGGCTTGATCTTACTTCTGAGATCGCGGTTCAAAGCAATGGTCATGGACAGGTCGAGGTGGAAGGTCCTACTTGAAAACCCGGTTATTTTAAGATCCTTATCATACTTTTCGGGTATAATAATGGAATTTGGAAATGGAATGGCGTGAAATCCGGTATTGCTAAGCAAGAGGTTTTTGGCCGTTGTATTGTTTATATAAGCATCAAGGTTGATGCCAATTCTCTTTGATAGGTCAATGTCGACCCGGAGGCCCAGCGGAATGGAATTGCTGCTTCCATATTCCGTTCGCTTATTAGTTGCTAATCCGGTTGGTGCAGAATTAAGGTCAAAAGCTGTCCTGTTAAACGAATAGCCAGCATATGGCCCTATCCGTATGGAAGTTTTCATTTGACTCAGGGATTCTTCAAATAACTTGGAATAAGCTCCCTGGGATTGATTGGCGAAAAGTGTCAGATTTTTGAGATAGCGCGCTGAATATTGGGCTTTAATGTTGGACTTGGCGTAATAGGAGTTCACAAGCTCTTTTCCAAAAATAATGGGCAGCGCCCGGTTCATATGCTGCTGGGAAATAACAAGCATCGAATCTCTTTTCTCGATATAAAAGAGCTTGTTTTTCTCATTGAACAACAGGCTGAACGGGCCCTCGACCAGCAACACAAATAATGTGTTATCCGTCCCTGCGGACTTGTTCACGTAATATTTTCCATTCGCATTCCTAATCTCCACGATGTCAGCAAAGGAGATTAATTGCTTTTTACCGCCGCTATTGACGGACACTGCGTTCTGTTTATACAAAGGAACTGCTTTGCCGATAACTGGTTTTATCTGATTTTTCAGAAAAACGGAATCAATTTGAGCGAAGGAAAGAATGGAAATGAGCGAAAAAGTGATGCAGAAGATGAAGAGCCGGAACGGTCGCACAAAAAATACATTTGGAGTGGTCTCCAAATGTATCAAAGTAAACTCAATTTTACTTAATTTTTTATAAAATTAATACTACATACTCTCCGTCCTGCCACCATCAACCGGCAAGTTGATTCCGCTGATGCTTGCTGCCGCCGGGGTGCATAGGAATGCGACTGCTGCTGCCACTTCTTCGGCTTCGCTGAAACGGCGGATAGGAATGCTGGATTGCAGTTCCTGGGCGACTTCGTCTTTTGATTTACCTGAATTTTGGCTGCGCATGTCTAAAACCGAATCGAGGCGGGAAGTGACGGTGTAGCCGGGGAGGACATTATTGGAAGTGATGCCGAACGGGCCCAATTCAAGTGATAATGTCTTTGACCAGCTCGCAACGGCGCCGCGGATGGTGTTGGAAACGCCTAATCCCACGATCGGTTGCTTTACCGATGTGCTGATAATGTTCACGATACGGCCGTAATGAGCTCTTTTCATGGATGGAACAACAGCCTGCGCCAAAAACTGGTTATTGATGACGTGCATCTGGAAGGTTTTAAGAAACTGATCCGGATCGGCGTCAATGATCGGGCCGCCAGACGGACCGCCGGTGTTGTTCACAAGAATGTGGACGTCGGGAACGAGGCGGAGATAATTTTCGATGGCTTCCTTTACATTTTCAGGATCGGCGAAATCTGCTACGACGTAGCGGTGCAGTTGTCCGGCTGATGTATCGAGCGTGTCAACTGCTTCCCTTAATTTTTCCTCATTACGCGCGACCAATGTTACATTAGCGCCCAATAATGCCAGTTCAAGGGCCGACGCCAGGCCGATTCCCTGCGTGCTTCCGCAAACCAATGCCGTTTTTCCAGTCAGATCAAGATTCATTGCTTTTGATTTAGGTCTCTTTAATTCGTTCGTTGTCTCTTCGATTTTAGCAGTTTCTGCTTCAAACTTCGTACTTTTTTCGGCTATCTTTGCGGTTTATTTTTCAGTCAGAGAAATCATTAGTCTAACATCCCACAATGTCGAAAAAAATCCAATCCGCTCTTATTTCTGTATACTATAAGGACGGACTTGAACCATTGGTTCGCCTGCTGCACAACGAAGGTGTAAAACTTTATTCCACCGGAGGCACGCAGACTTTCATTGAAAACCTGAACATTCCCGTTACTGCCGCGGAAGAACTGACCGGTTATCCATCTATTTTTGGAGGACGCGTAAAAACATTGCACCCGGCCATTATGGGCGGTATTTTGTATCGCCGCGATGACGCTGGCGATGTGGCACAGGCGCAGCAATACAACATTCCTGCCATTGATCTGGTGGTGGTGGATCTTTATCCTTTTGAAGAAACGGTTGCTTCGGGCGCCGGAGAAGAGGATATCATTGAAAAAATCGACATTGGAGGCATTTCGCTGATTCGCGCAACGGCCAAAAATTTTAAGGATACATTAATCGTTTCATCACGCAGCCAATATGCGGAGGTTGTAGAGTTGCTGACTGCGAAAGCCGGCGCGACTGATCTCGAAGACCGTCGTTTCTATGCAGGCCAGGCTTTTGCGGTTTCTTCTCATTATGACGGAGCCATAAATCGCTTTTTCACAGCGGATAAAGAAAAAACAGACAAGGCGCTTTTCGACTTCACAAGCCTGTCGTCTCAAACATTGCGTTACGGCGAAAACCCGCACCAGAATGCGACTTACTACGGTGATCTGGAAGGGATTTTCGATAAATTACATGGTAAGGAGCTGTCTTATAATAACTTGGTAGATGTTGATGCTTGTGTAAGCCTGATTGATGAATTTGCAGAATCAGGACCGACATTTGCCATCATTAAGCACACCAATGCTTGCGGAATTGCCACTGCATCGACCGCAAAAGAAGCTTATGACAATGCACTGGCCTGCGATCCGGTTTCGGCGTTTGGTGGTGTGGTGATTACCAATACAAAGGTGGATCTGGCTACGGCAGAGGAGCTTAACAAGCTGTTCATGGAAATTCTGATCGCTCCGGAATATGATGAAGATGCATTGCAGTTGTTAAAATCTAAAAAGAACAGGATTCTGCTGAAACGCAATGCCGTGGTTTTGCCGCAAATCATGTTCAAGACCATTCTGAATGGCGTTTTGGTGCAGGATAAAGATTTGTCAACCGAAGTTCAGTCTCAATTCACAACGGTTACCGAAAAGGCTCCAACAGCAAGCGAGCTTACTGCGCTGGAATTTGCATTGAAAGTCTGCAAGCATACAAAATCAAACACGATCGTTCTGGCCAAAGAAAACCAGTTACTAGCGAGCGGAACGGGTCAAACCTCCCGCGTGGACGCTTTACGCCAGGCAATTGATAAAGCAAATGCATTCGACTTCGACCTGAACGGCGCTGTAATGGCCTCAGACGCATTCTTCCCATTTGCAGACTGCGTTGAAATCGCACATTTGGCAGGAATTACCGCTGTTGTACAGCCCGGCGGTTCTATTCGGGATAAGGAGTCCACGGATTACTGCAATGCCAATGGCGTAGCGATGGTTACCACGGGCGTGAGGCACTTTAAGCATTAAGTCAGTATAAGAAGCTACTTGCCCTGTCAGCCTGAGCGGAGCCGAAGGCGCGTTACCAAGCCAGTAACGCGCCTTCGGCTCCGCTCAGGCTGACAGGGGGAGTACCTTCTTCGCTTCATCAACCCACAATCCAACCAACTCTTTGAACCCCAACAACACTTCCCAGCACCCCTTTTTCAAGCTGGGAAAGCTGTTTGTTATTGGATTCATTGTTGTTACGGCCAGTCTTTTCTTCCTATATCCACAAATTTTCTACTGTGAATTAATCCGTTTCTCCGGTTTCCGATCTGAGACAGGAACAATTTATTTTAGTCCGGAGATTAAGCCTATTCATTATAAAAAGCTGAAATCGATCATCACCAGCTCCGAAGCCAGGGTCGACTCTTTCTTTCAGGGCAAAAAATCCAGTCCTACCATTATTGTTTGTCGTGATCCGCAGGAATATCAGAAATATTGCAGCAGCACAGAAGGGGCGGGGTGCAGCTTGGGGACGCCTTGGGGCAATTCGTTTGTGATCCTTAATGCGCAGGGTATGAATGTGGATGTGATCAGCCACGAAATGAGCCATACGGAACTGCTTGAAAGACTGGGTTGGTGGACCATTGCTACGGAAATTCCGCAATGGTTTAACGAAGGCATTGCGCTCATGCTCGACAGGCGGTTTGTGAACAACCCGGATAAAATTGGCCGCTATTTCGATTACATGGACGAATGGCTCTACTACACAGGCGGTGGTCAGCAGATTTTGGAGCTCAGGGATTTGGCATCGATCAAAGGTTTTTTTAATTCAAATCAAAAGCAGGTGATGCTTGCTTATATGTCGGCCGGTCTCGAAGTTTCCTATTGGCTTATCCTTTCTGAGGAGGACGGTTTGCATCGGCTGATAGGGGAAATGAAGGCCGGGAAATCATTTGAAGAGGCCTATCAGCGTGCGGAAGGCAAAAAACGTGCTTACTGGTTTAAGAAACTGCCAACGAACCCGCTCCGATTTCAGGATTCAAAGAAAATATCGGAATAAATACATGTCGATTTAACACTTGTAACTATATTTATGAACGCATTTGAAAACAGGACTATTATTCCCATGTCTATTTTCATTTTGCACTATTTTCTGAAAATAATGTACCTTTCGATTTAAACCAATCAACCTCATACATTCATCTATTTTATTATTTGAAATGCAACAATTACAGAGCCTGGATTATATTGTTTTCTTCTTTTATTTCATCGTCGTCTCCGGTTACGGTTATTGGATTTATCAACGGAAAAGGTCAACAGTCGAGTCAACCAAGGATTTCTTTTTGGCGGAAGGCTCGCTGACCTGGTGGGCGATCGGAGCATCATTAATTGCTTCCAATATTTCAGCAGAGCAATTCATCGGAATGTCCGGAAACGGGTTCTCCATGGGTTTGGGTATTTCAACATATGAATGGATGGCAGCGGCGACACTTGTGATTGTAGCCGTTTTTTTTATGCCCATTTATCTCAAAAACAAGATTTATACAATGCCCCAATTCCTGAGCCAGCGTTATAATCCGACGGTGAGCTTAATTATGGCCGTTTTCTGGCTGGCGTTGTACATTCTGGTTAACCTTACTTCTATCCTTTATCTGGGCGCACTTGCGGTCTCGGGTATTTCCGGATTGGATTTCCAGTTTTGTATGATCGCACTCGCCGTTTTTGCGATCATTATCACCATTGGCGGGATGAAAGTGATTGGTTTTACGGATGTTATTCAGGTTTTCTTCCTGGTAATCGGTGGTTTGGCAACGACTTATCTGGCTATTAACCTTGTTTCGGGAGAGGCGGGCATTGATGGTGTAATGACCGGTATCAAAATGATGCGTGAAAATCACGACGACCATTTCCACATGATTTTCCCTAAAACAAGTCCATTTTATATGCAATTGCCTGGTTTGACGGTTCTCCTTGGCGGGATGTGGATTGTAAACCTGAACTACTGGGGTTGTAACCAATACATTACGCAACGTGCTTTGGGAGCGGATTTGAAAACTGCCCGTAACGGGATCCTGTTCGCGGCATTTCTGAAACTTTTAATGCCGGTGATCGTGGTTTTGCCAGGTATAGCAGCCTACGCGCTTTACAGTAAAGGAATGTTCCAGGCAGAAATGCTGGATGCAGATGGGCAGATCAATGCAGATAAAGCCTATCCGGTATTGCTTAACCTGCTTCCAGCAGGCTTGAAAGGACTTTCGTTTGCCGCATTAACTGCCGCTGTTGTGGCGTCGCTGGCTGGTAAGGCAAATAGTATTTCAACGATTTTTACACTCGATATTTTCAAAAATTATATTGGAAAGAATTCGGACGAAAAAACACTCGTACGCATTGGACGTATCGTAGTTGTAGTTTCTATGATCCTTGCGATCGTGGTTTCTCCTTATATGGGAATTGATAAAAAAGGTGGTTTCCAATTTATTCAGGAAATGACGGGGTTGTTATCGCCGGGTATTTTTGCATCGTTTATCATGGGCTTTTTCTGGAAGCGTACCAACTCCGCAGGTGCATTATTCGCCATTGTGGGTGGTTTCCTTATTGCATTAGCCATGCACAACAATTATTTCCCGTTTGCCGACTGGACGCAAGTTCCGTTCCTGGACCGTATGGGCTTGGTATTCCTGATATGCGTGGTGGTAATGGTGATTTTAGGCTTGGTAATGCCTGATGAAAAGAAAGGATTGGCGATCGATACGGCCATGTTCATCCCGCACCGCAGCTTTATCGTCGGTGCAGCAGTTGTTATCGGCATCATTGTATTCTTATACGCCTACTTCTGGTAATAGAAGAGGAAGGGCAAAAAAGAAAGGCTTGGAGCGATCCAAGCCTTTCTTTTTTTGAGACGATCAGGAGATTAAGCCTGCTCTTCGATAATGGTAATTTTCTGGATTTTATCACCCTGACGAAGCAAGTCCACTGTATCAACGCCTTCCACCACTTTGCCGAAACAAGTATGGTTTCCGTCCAGATGTGCTGTGTTTTTGCGGCTATGGCAGATAAAGAACTGCGATCCGCCGGTGTTACGTCCTGCATGTGCCATGGAAAGAACGCCACGGTCATGATATTGGTTACCGCCATTCAGCTCGCAATCAATTTTATAGCCAGGACCTCCACGACCGGTTCCGGTTGGATCGCCGCCTTGCACCATAAAATCAGGTATAACCCTGTGGAAGATCAGTCCGTCGTAAAATCCTTTTTTTGAAAGATCAACAAAGTTTTTCACCGTTCCGGGTGCGTCCGCATCGTAAAACTCAATCAGCATCGTGCCTTTATCGGTGATCATTTCTGCTTTTGTCATATTGATTAAAAAGAGAATTTGAATAAAAATTGAAGTTGTTTCCGGTCAGTCGAACTGACGTTTCATAACAACACAAAGAAAAGGATAATGTATCCTTTTCTTCAACTATATGCCAAAATAAATGATTAATCAGGAGTCAGTGAGTGGCTTCTCAATTTGTTTTGCCAACTGAACGTCTGCTTTTTTCTGCTCCACCTTGAATTCAGCCAAACGGTCTACCACGTCTCCGCTTACCCATTCTTTGCTTCTTTCGGGGTTGTTAAACCATTCTTTGACAGCCAGTAACTTATAGATGTAACGGGTTGTTTCTGAGTTTAAACGCAATTTGAAATAATCGTCCTTGTTCTGAGCATCCAGTTTATTCTGAATGTGCGTAGGCCCTGCATTATAAGCAGCGGCTACAAGGGTCCATGAACCAAGCTGACGATAAAGGTTGCGCAGATATTTTCCTGCGGCATGCGTTGATTTGACGAGGTGTTTGCGATCGTCCCTGGTTTCATTAACGACCAGTCCAAGAGATTTAGCTGTTGCCGGCATCAGCTGCCAGTAGCCTCCCGCGCCACGGTGCGATTTTGCGTCGTCATTCATTGCGCTCTCTATCAGGGGAAGATATTTGAAATCGGCTGGTACTCCATACTTTTTAAGAATCGGTTCTATAATCTTGATTCTTTTTTGGGTCTTAGTCATCAGCTTACGAAAGGTGGGGTTGTCGTAATTTCTGATCATTTTTTGATATCGCTCAGCGATTCGAAGCTCTGATAATGGAATGGCCTCGCCACAGAAGTCAATAGCAAGAAGATCTGAATCTATAATTGTTGTCTCTTTCAGTTCCTTCTTTTCCACCCCCACCTCGCTCACTGGTTCATTACCCATTATTGCGATTGAGAGGGCCATAAAGATAAGTTTAATCATTCATTTTTCATTTCGTGGAACATAGTATTAAGGCTTAAAGCCGGAGCAAAGATAACGCGGTTTGAATTAAAAATATTTCATTTTTCTGTAAAACTTTGATTTATAGACAATTATGTAACCGCTGTGTAGTATTAATTCAAGACATTCGCATTTGGTGTTTCACGCTCATTTCCTGGGTTTCCTTTGTAAAAAAGCATAAAACCAAAATTTAACCTGCGCTCAACGCCGAATTACCAAACGCGAAAATTTACAATTCATATCACTTAATATAGAAATAATTGTAAAAACGTGACATCAATTACTGATAATCAAAGTTTTAGCATCATTGTTAAAACCGTTATTCAGACTAATCACGTTGTGCCGGACTAAAATTCACAAATTCCTTGCCAATGGTACATTGTTTTAAACTTTCAGAATTGCAGAAATAGTAACTTGCGTTTTTGCACTATTTTGCGAGATTATGGTCACAGTTAAAGAGGCGAAACAAAAGATTCTGGAAAATGTCAAGGTGCTGCCCGCTCATATTGTGGAGATCGGAAACGCTTTGGGGCATGTTTTGGCGACTGATATATCGGCACCGCTGGCATTACCTTCATTCCGCCAGTCGTCCATGGATGGCTATGCGGTCATACACAGCGATATAACTGAAACAGCAACTGTTCTGAAACTAGAGGGGGAATCAAAAGCGGGGCAAACTTCCACACAGGTACTAAGATCGGGATCTGCGATGCGCATTTTTACGGGAGCGCCTGTGCCTGACGGCGCAACTGCCGTAATCATGCAGGAAAATACTTCGGCAGAAAACGGAAGTGTAATGATCCAGGAATTTCCGGTTCCGGAAGGTAAGAATGTCAGAAATATTGGTCAGCAGATTCAGCAAGGCGCTGTTGCACTGGAAAAAGGCACTTTCCTGTCGCCGGGAAGTATTGGATTTTTGCAGGGAATGGATGTTCGCGAAGCTAATGTTTATAAAAAGCCCAAGATCGGATTGCTGATTACGGGCGACGAACTGCTGCATAAGGGCGATTCGCTGGTCCATGGTAAAATTTTTGAATCCAATTCAGCCATGCTTGCCGCAGCATTGCAGCAGGAAGGAATAGCAGATTTTGAAATAAAATATGCGGCAGATGATCTGGAATCAACAATCAACGGACTTAACGAGCTGGCAGAATCCAATGATGTTGTACTTGCTTCTGGCGGAATTTCGGTGGGTGATTATGATTTTGTGGGGAAAGCCGTGGCTGCATTGGGCGCCGAAACGGTGTTTTATAAGGTGCGTCAGAAGCCCGGAAAGCCCTTACTATTTGCAAAAAAGGATGATAAGCTGTTTTTTGCATTGCCAGGAAATCCGGCCTCTTCGCTGGTTTGTTATTACGAGTACGTGTTACCAGCTTTGAGAATAATGTCGGGCCGGAAAGATCCGTTTTTAACAACATTAAAAATGCCTGCGAAATATGCTTATTCGTTCAATGGCGAGCGGGATGAATTTCTGAAAGGCTTGATTGTAAACGGGGAAGTGATACCGCTGGACGGCCAGGAATCGTTTGCATTGCGCTCCTTTGCCATCGCTAATGCCATTATTTATCTGCCCTTAACACAAAATGTGGTGAATGCAGGCGATTTGGTTGAGGTTCATTTGCTTCCCGGCTGAATCGGTTTTTGAAAAAATGTGTTAGGCTTTAAAATAGAAAATATAAGCAATGAGCATTCAGGTATCCTATTATGGAATGTTAGCAGAGATTACCGGCCAGGCGAACGAGGTTTGGGTTGCTGATCAAAATCTGACTGTGGGTGATTTTCGTAACCAGATTATCGAGCGATATCCTGCTATGCGGGAGAAAAAATTTAAAATTGCAGTGGATCAAAAGATTGCGCAAGATTACGTCTCTATTGATAATGCATCCGAAATTGCACTGCTTCCGCCATTTGCAGGAGGCTGAAACATTATACGGGCCTAAACCCCAAGAACCATTTCATGGAAAAAGCGCATAAGCATAAAAAAGTTTTCGTTCAGGGACCGATCAGTCCTGATTTTGTTTCCAAATCGATCGCAAGCCACCAGTCGAAAACAACTATTGGCGCACATGCTATATTTTTAGGGCAGATCCGGGCAGACCAGAAAGCAGAGGGAACAGTAACCGGCATCGAATATTCAGCTCACGAAGAAATGGCCGAAAATGCATTCCACGAGATCAGGGAAGCTGCTTTTGAGCAGTTCGAGCTTACATGCATGCATATATATCATAGCCTGGGCATTGTGCCCACGGGCGAAATCAGCCTGTTTGTTTTCGTTTCTTCACCTCATCGCCGCGCCGCTTTTGAAGCTTCCGAATATATTGTAGAGGAAATCAAAGCCAATGTTCCGATCTTCGGAAAAGAGCTGGTAGGCGAAGGAGGAACATACGTATGGAAGGAAAACAACTGAGAAGCATAACCGCTCAAAATTTGCTAGAAATCATTCACTCATTCACTCATTCACTCATTTAATTATTCATCGCACCGGCGACCCGGTCATTCAAAATTACAATTGGTAGACATTACGCATAAAAGCAACACATTACGCATTGCAACCGCCCAGGCCATTGTGCAGGTTAGCAAAGCAGAGACCATAGCGGCCATCCGGGAGCGGAATGTTCCAAAAGGGGATGTTTTCGAAATGGCGAAAGCAGCCGGATTTCTCGCTGTGAAAAAAACGCCGGACCTGCTGCCCGATTGTCATCCGATCCCGGTCGAATATACGGGCGTGAATTACCGCATTGAAGATCTGACTATTGTCATTGAGTTGACTGTCAAGACAATATATAAAACAGGCGTCGAAGTGGAGGCTATGCACGGCGCTTCGGTGGTTGCGCTCACCATGTATGATATGCTGAAACCAATCGACAAAGGCGTTGAGATCAGGAATATCAGGTTATTGGAGAAAAAAGGTGGAAAGAGCGATCGGAAAGCTATACCGGAAAACCTGAAAACCGCAGTAATTGTTTGTTCGGACAGCATTTCAAATGGAATTGGTGAAGATAAATCGGGCAAAAAAATCATTGAAAAACTGGAAACGCTCAAAATTGCGGCCAGCGATTACAGCATAGTTGCCGATGATAAGGCCGGCATTCAGGAGAAAATCAAAAGCCTTTGCCTGGCAGATTATCAGCTTATTTTGATCACAGGCGGAACCGGGTTGTCTCACCGGGATGTTACACCGGAAGCAGTATCAGAATTAATTGAAAAAGAGATTCCGGGAATTGCGGAAACAGCCAGGAATTACGGTCAGGACCGTATGCCCACAGCCATGTTATCACGATCTGTTGGCGGCTTAATTGGTGAAACACTGGTTATTACAATGCCGGGAAGCACAGGCGGCGTTGCAGAATATATGGATGCATTGTTCCCGCAAGTCCTGCATGTTTTTAGTGTCATTGAAGGAAAAAAGCACGATTAAAATAAAATAATGTCCTTACCCATTGTAGATACATTCGGTCGCAAGCACACTTATCTGCGAATTTCGCTGACTGATAAGTGCAATCTGCGCTGTACCTATTGTATGCCGCAGGAGGACATGCAGTTTATGCCTTCCAAATGGCTAATGCAAGCCGATGAAATCAAAGCGCTCGCCGAGATATTCGTTGAGATGGGTGTTGATAAAATACGTTTAACGGGTGGAGAACCATTAATCCGCAAAGACGTAGGTCAGATTGTCTCCGACCTCGGCAAGCTGCCCACTTCGCTGACGCTGACCACCAATGCTGTTTTCATTGATCAGTTTATTGATAATCTGAAAGAAGCAGGTGTCAATTCGCTGAATGTCAGCCTGGATACATTGCGGGAAGACAGGTTCAGAGCGGTCACGAAGCGGGACCATTTTACCAAAACCCTGGGAAATATCAGGTTGCTTTTGGCAGAAGGATTCGTGGTTAAGATCAATATGGTGGTGATGAAGGGCATTAATGAAGACGAAGTCAATGATTTCGTCAGGATGACCCTCGAACAACCCAATCTGCACGTCCGGTTTATTGAATTTATGCCATTTAAGGGCAATCAGTGGGATATGTCAAAGATCGTTTCCTACAACGAGCTCCTTTCCGATATCAATAATGAATTTGATTTTCAACAATTAACTGGTGAATTGCAGGATACAGCACATCGTTTCCAGGTAACCGGCGGCGCGGGTACTTTTGGGATTATCGGGACGGTGACACATCCATTCTGCTCCGGCTGCAACCGCATCAGGCTCACTGCCGACGGAAAGCTTAAAAACTGCCTCTTCGACACTTCCGAAGCAGATCTGCTGACTCCTCTCCGCGCCGGCCAGGACGTCCGCGCCCTCATCCACGCCCATTTCCACAAAAAACACTTCGCCCACGGCGGCCACGTAAACTTCACCGAAAAACAAGCTAAATCAGATTACGAACAAAACCGGAATATGATTGCTATCGGGGGGTAGTTACTGAAAATTTTTCCAGGCTGTATAAGGGTTCTCGAATTGGCAGAGAATGGCATGTATCTGCACAATTTGTGTTTGCTCATTGATTGAGAAATGAATGGCATAAGGAAAGACATCCAGCAGCGCAAACCTTACTTCACCATATCTAAGCGTGTATATTCGTGGGATTTCTTTGATCAATTTCAGTTTTCGCTTAACTTCAGATCGAAACCTTTTGCCAAGGCCTTGCTGGCACTCATCATAATATTCAGCAGCACCAGCAATATCTTCAATTGCCTCAGGTGTAAATTTTAGCTTGTACAATGCCATAGATCAGGCATCCAGCATTTTGAAGACCTCCTCTTCGTCTATAAGCAGCTCAGGATGATGTTGATACTTATTTACCCGTGCATTCACTTCGTCCATCTGCGCTCTCGTAACGACGAAATTTTCATCGTTTTCTTTAATCAAATCAATTGCATCAACTTTTTGCAAATCTTCAATAAGAGATGCTGCATAATCTTTTTTGATAGTGATGTGATAAGTAACTGCCATATGTATGGGATCTAAGTTGTTGCTTACCAAAGATAACGAGGATTAGGTAACTTTTTATCTTCGTTTCACAAATCCTCCCCTTCAAAACGTCACCAATCCATCTGATTAATATACTTAAAACCATTCAACACTAATTTCTGCCGTTTAAATAATGCGTGCAACATTGGCGGTTGCGGGGATATCATTGGTAAAAATCTTCAAAAAGTATTTACTCAAAGTAACCTTCAAAAGCCATGAGAAACGTGATGAAAATGATTGCCGCCGCAGCGTTTACCCTTCTGCTAGTAACCAATGTATCCGCAACACCGCGCGTTGAACCAAAAGCGGAATGCAAAAATAACTCCTGCGAAAAGTTTAAAATCGGCATGTACAGGGTCAAAAACACAACTTCTATGAATCTGCTGATGGAAAAAGAAAAAGGCGAACGCGTGGTAATCCGCCTGATGAACGCCAAAGGCAAAGTCCTCCATGAAGAATATGTTCCCAGGCATCTCAGCAAATATGGACGCAAGCTGAATTTCGAAGAGATCAACGACGGAGTTTACACCCTGGAAGTTTCCAATGATTATGAAAAGATTGTGAAAAGTATTTACCTGGCTACGAACGAAATAAGAGAAGTCGAGCGGACATTAGTCGGCATAAATTAAGGTTCAACAATGTGGCGTTACGGGCATGCAGCCGCAGCATTCCTGTAACGCTTTTTATTTTTCTGCCGGTTGTTCCTCTGTCCTGGGTAAAAGCTTCACGAATAACAGGTCGTAGGTTATTTTAGCCCAAATTAAAATACACGGAACGGCCTTTACAACATAAGGTTTCATCCATTCATTTCTGATAAATCTTGGAAAAAGGTCGGTAGGAGATAAGGCTGTGAAAACGAAGGCCAGCACAAGCAGCACATAATTTTCCGGCTTTTGCTGCTGCGCATAATACCAAAGCGCAACGCCTGTAATGGCAATAATGAATGTGGGCGACTCAGCCCGGTGATTGAAAATAACCACCCATATCATGATCGAGGCCAGTAACAACATTCTGAATGTGAAATTGCTATACTGGTTGATCCGTAAAAGCGGAATGCAAAACAGGATTGCGCCCGCAACGCTGACGTAAGTTTTGTTCACTTGAAGCCCGAACCAGGTTTTCAACCAGCCGATTACAGACAAGCCGTCAGAAATGGAATGGTCATTGGAAAGCAAATTTGCCCAGCTTTTATAAAGAAAGACGAATTGATCCACATTCACGACCAACAGTGGAAGCGCCGTAAAAACGATCACCCAAACGGCAGTTGTGTAGGTAAGTTTTAGTTTATTCGGATATAAAAGAAATAAAGCAAGCCCCACAATGCCGAACAGCTTTATGAAAATAGTGGAAACGAGGCAAAACGATGCCACCCAATATTTTCCCCGCTCTAAAAAGCCAAAAGTAAACAGGAACAGCCCGGCAATCAGCGCATTACTTTGCTCATTCTGAGTGGCGGTAAGCATTTCCACGATCACAAAAACCAAGATCAAACCTTTGGTCCTAAGATCAATGCGCGGGAGATAATAGACGGAGTAGAACAGCACCGTCACATTCAGAATGTTCCATAAAGACAGTCCCAGCACATCAGGAAGGATGGCCAGGATGCCAAAAATCAATGCAAATGCGGGACTGTATTTAAACAAATCACCCTGTTCCTCCACAAACGAATCATACAGATCCTTCGATTCGATCAGGTGGAAAAAGGACTGTTTGAATATAATGTAGTTGTTGTAAGTCGTATAAAGCCTGCCGCCTTCAACAAAGCTTTTCATTCCGCCAAAGTAGGACTGCAAGCTGGCGAAGATCGCCACGCCCAGAAACAGGATGAGCAGGTATTTTTGATTTACTAAAAAACGATTTACAGCACGCATTGGAGGTCAGAATTATCCATTATCTTGATTGAAAACCAAAACTAGGGATAAATCAGCGTTTTTATGATTCAATTCTTTGCATAACCCATCGATTTCAACCATCCGTCCATAGCAGCCGGCCAGCCTGCCAGAGAGCCTTTTCCTTCTGTGCGCATACCGTAGCCATGCCCGCCTTTGGGATACAAATGCATTTCAGCAGGGATTTTTTTGGCTTTGAGTGCCAGGTAATAGGCAATGCTGTTTTCGGGGGGGACGCCGGTGTCGTCCATCGCATGTACAAGAAATGCGGGAGGCGTTTCGGGGCTTATTTGGAGTTCGTTGGAGTAATATTTGATCAGTTCGTCGGATTTTGCAGCACCTAATAAGTTGTCGCGCGAACCGCCGTGGGCAAGTTCGGGCGTCAGGGAAATTACCGGGTAAATCAGGATCGAGAAATTGGGCTTTCCGTCCGGAGAAGCTGTTTTACCCATATTGAAATGCGTGGACAATGTGGCTGCCAGGTGACCGCCCGCCGAGAAACCCATCACACCGATTTTGTTCACATCAATATTCCATTTGCCAGCGCTCTGGCGGACCAGCTTCATGGCCTGCATGGCGTCCATCAACGGCACTTCATGCTGCGTAGTCATCGTTTTTTCGCTTGGTAATCTGTATTTCAGCACAAAAGCCGAAATTCCGCGATCATTAAACCATTTTGCAAAATCACTTCCCTCGTGCGACGCCGCCAGAATCCCATAACCTCCGCCAGGGCAAATCACCACCGCCGCGCCGGTTGCTTTTTCTTTAGCAACGATGTAAGCCGTCATCGTCGGAACGGAAACGCCGCTGATCCTGAGAATGTTGTCATCGCCGGTTACAGACTTTTCCTCAACCGTATTCGCTTTAAAATTGGGAACCTTGCCTTCCGGCCACAGATTAATTACTTCGTTTTGAGCCATGGATTTATCAGGTGCAGCGTATAGTGCCAATGCAAGCAGGAGACCGGTTATTTTCTTCATCACATTATTTTTTAATCCAATAAGTCGGTCTCCAAGCTAATATACCATGCGTTAATGCCGGAAAATGTTACTAAGGCTTTGCAGGATTGATCATAATGTGCGCCCTGTGCGTTCCCGGGTCCATGATCCACGGCATGCCGGCAACATCTGGTTTAAGCGGTAGTCCGGTGCTTTCTGCCGTCGCAAAGGGAATGTAAACGACATAGCGGAGATAACCGTTTTTCAGCTCACCGCTGGCCATATCATAATTATCCTTCGTTCCCGACAATGCGAAAAGCGTAGAGGATTGCTTCGGCATCATCAATTTGCCATCCTTTACTTCCTTCTCCCGAATGTCGAAAATCTCCTTCGGGTTTTTTCCTTCCTTAGCCAGCACGCGGCCTCTTTCCATAAATGCATCCAGTCCGGCAAAATAGCAGGAAACGTTTACGTCTTCCTTTTTTGGATCGTCGGCAATGCAAACCATATCATTGTTGCCGGCGCGAAGGACTTTGAAAGAACCGTCGGGCGCGTAACCGTAAACCTTGGCGCCTTCGCGCTTATCTGCGGGCGCGGCCAGAACAGCTGTTTTGATTTGAATTTCAGGGGATAAAACGGCAGTTTGGCCCATTGCCTCAGCAGCCAGACAAAGTGCGATTGCGGAAAAAAAAGTCTTGTTCATGGTAGTAAATGACAGGTGGTTTGTCTCTTATATGCTTAAAATTAGTAATCTTTATTAAAGATTTGTACAAATCTTTTCCGCATTACCGACTGTAATTAACAATCCCCATGAACTTAAAAAAAACGCTGGCACTGTTTCCCGCAGGATGTTTGTTGGCAACCCTGATGGTCGCTTCTTACCAGCACGTTAACCCAAGCACTTTCCAAAGTTCGAAACTCGACAGCCTTTATAAAGACCTCACCGACGCCCAGAAGCGCTCGCCTAAATATGCGGTTGCAGGATTATCTGTAACCAACGGACTGGAAGCAACATTGTTCGCCTCGGAACCCACCATTACCAACCCCACCAACATTGATGTAGACCATTTGGGCCGGGTTTGGGTTTGCGAGGCATATAATTACCGCCCTGCGATCAATGGTAACCCTACCAAAGACGAAGGCGACCGCATTCTGATCATGGAGGATACGAATGGCGATGGGAAATCGGACAAAACCACTGTTTTTTATCAGGGGAAAGAAATTAATTCTCCGCTTGGGATTTGGGTGATGGGCAATCGTGTGGTGGTTTCTCAAAGTCCTTATGTCTGGCTTTTTATGGATGAAAACAATGATGGAAAAGCAGATAAAAAGGAAGTTATTTTCGAGGGCGTAGGCGGTGAGCAGCACGACCACGGCATGCACGCATTCATTTTCGGGCCGGATGGAAAGTTGTATTTCAATTTTGGTAACGAGGGAGGACATTTACTGGACGGAAAAGGAAGTCCGGTGATTGGAAAAGATGGCCAGCCTATTGATTTCAAAAAGTTAAAACAGGGAATGGTGTTCCGCTGCGATCCTGATTTTAAGAACATTGAGGTTTTGGGAAATAATTTCAGGAACAACTATGAAGTCGCGGTGGATAGTTACGGAACAATGTGGCAGTCCGACAATGATGACGACGGAAACAAAGGCGTGCGGATCAATTACGTGATGCAATATGGCAACTACGGCTATACCGATGAGGTTACCGGTGCAGGCTGGCGTGCAAACCGCACGAATATGGAAGATTCCATTCCATTCCGTCACTGGCATTTGAATGACCCGGGCGTGGTTCCGAATTTGTTGCAGACAGGCTCCGGATCGCCCACGGGAATGGTCTTGTATGAAGGCTCAATGTTGCCGAAAGAATTTCAAAATCAAATGATCCATTGCGAGCCGGGGCATAATGTGGTGCGTTCGTATCCGGTCCAGAAATCCGGCGCAGGTTATACAGCCAAGATCGTGAACTTGGTCGATGGTAAAAGGGATCAATGGTTCCGCCCGTCAGACGTTTGTGTGGCTCCCGATGGTTCACTCATCGTTTCCGACTGGTATGATCCGGGCGTCGGCGGCCACCAGGCCGGTGATCAGAACCGCGGCCGTTTATACCGAATAGCACCTGCAAACACGCCTTATCGCATTCCAAAAACAGACCTGACAACGGCAACCGGCGCAGTGGAAGCATTGCAAAGCCCAAATCTTTCCGTTCGTTACCAGGCGTGGATGGCTTTGACCGAAATGGGTGAAAAAGCGATTCCGTCATTGGAAAAGTTATTTAAAGATAAAAAGGCAAACGACCGCATGCGTGCAAGGGCATTGTGGGTTTTGAGCAAATGGCCGACTTCTGGCAAGAAAAACATTGATATCGCCATCAAGGACGCAAATCCTGACATGCGGATAGCAGCATTACGCGCGGCCAGTGAGCTGAAAGATGTAGACATTACCAGTTATATTAGTCTATTGGTAAAAGATGCTGAGCCTCAGGTGAGAAGAGAATGTGCATTGATCCTGCATCATAACAAATCGCCGAAGGCTCCTGCACTATGGGCGGAACTGGCAATGCAATACGATGGCAAAGATCGCTGGTATCTGGAAGCATTGGGCATTGGCGCAGACGAGCAGTGGGATTCGTTTTTCAAAGCGTGGCAAGCCAAAGTTGGTTCCAATGCCATTGCAACGCAGGCTGGCAAAGACATTGTCTGGCGTTCACGCGGTAAGGAATCGGTTCCGTTGCTGGCTTCACTCGCTGGTGATTCCAAAACCGATTTGAAAAGCAGGCTCCGTTACTTCCGCGCTTTTGATTTTAATACTGCTGCCAATGAAAAATCAATGGCGCTCTTGCAGATCATGAAAGGGAATTCTCCCGAGCAGACAAAAGTAAATGAGCTGGCATTAAGACATTTGGACCCGGCATTTGTTAAACAAAATGCAGAAGCAATGGCAGCGCTCAAAAAGTTGCTCGATTCCTCATTCGGAACCCCTGCTTATCTTGAATTAGTAAGTAAATACGAATTGGAGTCAGAAAATCCAAGGTTACTGGATATGGCCATCAGCCAGGCGTCAACCCGGACAGGGCCGGCGGCTGCGATGCAGTTGATGAAACAGGGTGGTGGAAAAATGGTCTGGGGTGTTATCAAAGGATCCGATGCCTCTAAAAGTGAGGGGATTGTTTCAGCATTGAGAGGCGTAGGAAGCAAAGAATCATTGGAAATCCTGCAAACCGTTGCATTGGACGATAAATATCCGGCTAGCTTGCGCACGATTGCCGCCAGGTCATTGGGCGGGACGATGAATGGTGAAGATCAGGTTATAGCATTATTAAAAGACGGAAAACTAAGCGGTGAACAGAAAGCCGCAGCTGTGAAAGGATTAAGCGGCGCTTGGAGAAAATCAGTCAAAATGGAAGCGGCAAAATACACAGATGGCGGAACCGTAGCAGTTTCAAAGCATCCGCAAGTGAAAGACCTGATCGGTATGAAAGGCGATTTGTCGAAGGGGAAACAGGTGTTTACGTCCTATTGCTCGGTTTGCCATCAGGTGAATGGGGAGGGAATGGATTTTGGTCCAAAACTTTCTGAAATCGGAAGCAAACTGCCAAAGGAGGCACAGTATGCAGCCATTTTCGAGCCCAGCGCGGGAATTGGCTTTGGATATGAGGGTTTCGAGGTAACATTAAAAGACGGATCAACCGTCTCCGGCATCGTCGCCAGCAAAACCGAAACCGACCTGATCCTGAAATTCCCTGGCGGCTCGACCCAGGAATACAAAATGTCGCAAGTAAAGTCCATCAAACAACTCAACGATTCCATGATGCCCGCTGGCTTGCAGGATGCCATGAGCACCGAGGAGCTGGTTAGTCTGGTTGATTATTTGAGTGGGTTGAAGAAGAAATAGATCAACTTAAAGAATTGTAAGGAGCATATGTGAGCGCATATGCTCCTTTTTTTATCATTTGTAGGGAACAGCCTTAATAAGCCGAAGATTATTCAACTGGCTGATATTAAGAATATTTTCTTCCGGGATAATGTTTCTGCTAATCCAGTTGTTAATGATCATTGTATTCTTCAATCCAAATCGTCTGCAATATTCCTTCATCGTAACCCACTCACTAAGCGGATATTTCTGACCGTTTATTTCAATGTTGACGTCTTTGGATTTATGATATTCTGCGATTAAAGCATCTGCTTTTTTGCGGGTCTCTCTAGATTGTGCAAGCAATTCTTCTGCCTCTTGAACCATGAACTTTCCAATCACCTCCCGTTCGGCCTCTGTTGCGGTTTGAAAATAGTCCAGGCACTCATTACTTGCTGCTTCATATTCAGCTAGACTGCCCGCTTCTCTCATTCGTTTAAATATATGTTCCATATCGAGTATTCGTTGATTTTAAAGTGACTTGTAGATGTCCTCCAGTTGTTGGATCTTCTGATTAACGTCCAATAGTTCATCTAGAACAATATTTTGTAACTCATCTGAAGGACTTGTCATAGTGCTCAAGTTTTTGAGTCTGATTTTTAATTCGCCTCTACGGATTAAATGCTCAGCTATAAGCTGTTTAAGTATATGCTTCACTATTTATGAGTGTATAGTATGTGAAAAAAGCAATCTTGTGTGTTTTGTAATATAACAAAACAAAGTTAGTAATATCTTTTATTCTTTCAAACTTCATTTCCTAATCCCGGAAACATCAGGTATTTTTATACGTTATTAGGATATTCTGCATCATCAAATTTTTGTTTTGAAACAATTTAATTCTACTAAATCTGCATTCTTAATTGCAGGTTTTACAACTCTTCTCAACTTCTTCGGTTTTTGTCAACTTCCTGATTCACTAGTCGTTACTGATCCTGATAGCTTGTATGCTACGTTTTCGGAGCCTGAAAAGCGATTTTCCCGGAATGCGGTGCTTGGCCTGAAAGTGGCCGATGGCCTGCAAGCAACGCTTTTTGCTTCGGAACCGGACGTTATCAATCCCATTAACATTGATGTGGACCATCGGGGAAGGGTTTGGGCCTGCGAAGCCTATAATTATCGTCCCGCTGTGAATGGTAAGTCGGAGCTGGGGCAGGGGGATCGCATTGTGATCATGGAGGATAAAAATGGCGATGGGAAGTCGGATGTTACCAAGGTCTTTTACCAGGGGCCGGAGCTGAATTCGCCTTTGGGAATTTGGGTGATGGGTAACAAGGCTGTTGTTTCGCAGAGTCCGTATGTATGGCTTTTTACCGATACAAATGGTGATGATAAGGCCGATAAAAAGGAAATTTTATTCAAGGGAATTGGCGGCTCGCAGAATGACGCCGGCGTTCACGCATTCGTTTTCGGGCCGGATGGGAAATTTTATTTCAATTTCGGCAATGCAGGAAGGCAGCTAGTTGATGGTCAGGACAGGCCATTGCTTGATAAATATGAAAGGCCGATCGATTTCAGGCAGTTCAAACAAGGTGTCGTTTTCAGATGTGATCAGGATTTTACCAAAGTTGAAATATTAGCACAAAATTTCCGGATCGGCTTTGAAGTTGCCGTCGATAGCTTCGGGACTATGTGGCAGTCGGATCAGGAAGAGCCTGGCAATGGCGGCGACCGCGTTTCCTATGTGATGGAAAACGGGAATTTCGGATACATTGATGAAATGACGGGTGCAAGCTGGCGTCTGAACCGCACCAATCTGGAAGACGAAATCCCGCGCAGGCACTGGCATCAGAATGATCCGGGCGTTGTTCCTAACCTCATTGAAACGGGCTCAGGTTTTCCGATGGGTATGACCATCTATGAAGGTGATTTACTGCCCCGGCGTTATCAGAATCAAATTCTACTCGCCGATGCAGGCCAGCAAAGCGTGAGCGGATTCCCGGTCGTGAATGATGGTGCAGGATATAAGTCCACCGGCATTCTTCCTATCGTCGAAGGAACACGCGATAAATGGTTCAGGCCAACGGATGTATGCGTAGCGCCTGACGGTTCACTGATCATTTCCGACTGGTATGATCCTGTAATTGGTTCGCATAAAATGAAGGACAGGAGCCGTGGCCGGATTTTCCGCGTTGCGCCCAAGGACTCACTGTATAAAATCCCTGTATTTGACCTCTCCATTCCCGAGCAGGCAGTAAAAGCGTTGCAAAGTCCCAACTTATCCATGCGTTATATGGCCTGGAATGCTTGTGTAAAGCATGGCTGGCAGGCTGAACCCTATCTGGAAGAGCTCTTTCGGTCAATAGTTGTCAATCCACGGGTCAGGGCGCGTGCATTGTGGGTTTTGAACCGGATCGAAGGTTTTAATTACAGGAGCCTGGACATTGCATTCAGGGAAATGAACCCAAATCTGCGGATCACAGCATTGCGCGCGGTAAGACAGCGCAACAGCGATCCTACGGAATATATCAAGCGCCTTACCGCTGATCCTGACCCGCAAGTGAGAAGAGAATGCGCTTTGGCGATCAATCATAACCATACTTACGAAGCATTGGACGTTTGGTTGCAGTTGGCAAGACAATACAAAGGAAACGATCGCTGGTCGGTGGAAGCATTGAGCATAGGTGCCTTTGACCAATGGGAACGGATTTTCCCGGCGTGGCTTGCGCAGGCAGGCGCTAATCCTGTGGCCACGAGTGCAGGAAAAGACATTGTATGGCTGGCAAGAACACGGCAGGCAATTCCGTATCTGACCACGGCTGCTTCGGATACCAGTGTGAATTTCAAAAGCAGGCTTCGCTACTTCCGCGCATTCGACTTCTTCCATGCAGGTTATGAAAAATCGCAGGCACTGCTGAATGTGATGAATGTCAATTCTTCGGACCGAATTGAAGTAAGCAAGCTTGCATTGCTGCATTTGGATAAATCATTTGTTACGAACTCCCAGCAAGGGCTCACCGCATTAAACAAGCTTCTCGACGAAACTTATGGAACGGAACATTACATTGATTTAATGACCCGCTATGAGCTGGATTCCGAGATGGACCGGTTGTTTAAAATGGCTTTGGATAAATCGGATGAAGTTGTGGGACGGGATGCCGGGGCATTATTGCTGGAACAGGCTGGCATTTCGTACGTGACGCAAAAACTCGCTGGTTTAAATGAAGAGAAAAAATCTTCGCTTCTGGCGTCGATACAAACAGTAGGCAGTCCCGAGTCCGTTTATTTATTAAGGAACACAGCTTTGAATTCCAATGAGCCTATGTCTGTGCGTAAAAACGCGGCCAAATATCTGGGGGCGAGCTGGCCGGGAGAAGAAGCAGTGGTGAAAATGCTTCGCGATGATCAAATGGCTGGCGATGTGAAAGAGGCCGCATTGGAAGGTGTGAGAAATGCGTTCAGAGAAGAAATCAAGGTGCAGCTTGCTCCCTATTTCCCTCAGCTGACCGATGATAAACTGGCCGAGCCCTCGAAGTCAGACAGCAAGAAAGAAAGGAAGAGAAAACGCAGGAGAGGCTAGGAATGCAAGTTTCCAAGGCCGTTTGCGGTATATTTGACAACGCTACAACTTTACATTCCTAAACAAAACATTAAAAAAATATGCTCCGCAGAAATTTTGTAAAATCTTCCCTTGGTCTGGCTGGTGCAGCAATTGCAGCAGGAGATGCTTTCGCAACGGCGCCAACGGCTAAAAATAAATTCAAGCTTAAATACGCATCCCACTTCGGCATGTTTCAGAACAGCGCCGGAAAAGATGTGATTGATCAGCTGAAATTTATGGCTGACCAGGGTTTTATGGCATTGGAAGATAACGGCATGATGGGCCGTCCGAAGGAGCAACAGGAAGCCATAGCCAAGG
Organism: Dyadobacter chenhuakuii; assembly: GCF_023821985.2. Lineage (NCBI taxonomy): Bacteria > Pseudomonadati > Bacteroidota > Cytophagia > Cytophagales > Spirosomataceae > Dyadobacter > Dyadobacter chenhuakuii. Next base: position 5,311,397 of record NZ_CP098805.1, read on the forward strand.
AAATGACGCGCCTGGGCATGGAAATGGGCGTTTTTGTGGTGGATAAGGGTGGAAACGGAGCCAATACATTAGCGGCAGGCAAGCAGGAGTACATTGATATTTTCTTAAATGGCTGCAAAAAAGCAGTGGAAACAGCCAAGCGCGTAAATGCGAAATGGATGACGGTTGTACCGGGAGATTTTGAAAGGAATTTACCCATCGGCGTGCAAACCGGCCATGTGATCGATGCATTGCGCCGCGGTGCAGAAATCCTTGAACCGCATGGATTGGTAATGGTTTTAGAGCCGCTAAGCGATTCGCCTAACCTCTTCCTGAGAACTTCCGACCAGACTTACGAAATCTGCCGCGGTGTGAACAGCAAGTCCTGCAAGATCTTGTACGACATTTATCACATGCAGAAAAACGAAGGACGCCTGCTTTACAACATTGACCGGACTTGGAGCGAAATCGATTATTTCCAGATTGGGGATGAGCCAGGCCGCAAAGAGCCGACAACAGGAGAAATTAACTATAAGAATATTTTCAAATACATTTACGACCGCAGCAAGAAAGAAAACAAGTCGTTCATTATGGGCATGGAGCACGGCAATTTCTCACCGGGCAAAGAAGGGGAGGAAGCGCTTATCAAGGCTTATGTAGAGAGCGACAGCTTTACGATCTAATGTTCTTCGCAAGCCGTTTTTGATATAATATAAAAGCAAAAAACACCGTAGAGTAGCAATTACTTTACGGTGTTTTTTGTGCCCTGGAGCAAATAGTAAATTACAATACAACAACTGAATTTTCAGCAGTTGCGTCAACGCCGGCAGCTACGTATTTGTCTGCTTCCCAGTCATTTTCCCACTTCTCGTCGTCAAGGATATAACGGAACTGATACTCACCTGAAGCAAGTTCAAGACTTGTTTTGAATGAGCCGTCTTTTTGCTTTTTCAATGCGATTGCTTCCTCAGGATTCCATCCGTTAAACTCGCCAACCAACGCAACTTTTTTTACTTCAACTGCTGCTTCTGCGGGAACTGTAAATGTTACTTTATAAAGTGATTTACTCTTTACAAATTGCTTTGTTAATGCCATGATTATGTAGTGTTAAATAGTTGATGGAACAAATATACAATCAAAAATTATTCAAATCAATGAATATCAATATTATAAAGGAATTTCATCTTTGAATAATCATAATTAAACGTAGTAATACGTGTGTTTATTTTCCATTTCAACCATATTTACCGCAATGTATAGCGCATGCCGAGAAAGCCTCTGATGCCCTGATTAGGCGCAAAAACATAAGATGGATCGAATGTCAGCCGGTAAGGATTGTCAGGCGTTGCGATCACCTGGCCGCTGTCATCAAACTTTACATTTTTGTCAAAAGGATCATTCGATCTTGCAATGGAATTGGCGGGAGGAGTGAAATTGAGCAGGTTTTTTACTCCGCCGTAGATTTCAAGGCCATTGTCAAACTTCTTGGTGACCTGTATATTTTGTAATGACCAAACCGGTGAAATCTTTGCGCGCGGATCTTCTTCACTCAGCACCGGCAGCCGCATAGGACCGTAAATATTGCCTGTATAGTCAAATGATATGCCCGACTTTTGAAACTCATAAGAAACAGACCAGACACCTGTATATTTTTCTGTCAGCACAGGCCTGAACCGGACTCCGTTTTCCTTCTGAAAATTTTCCATGTAAGTCGCCCCAGCAATGATCTTCAAAGGAAAAGGAAAGTTGAAATCCAGATTCAGGTTAACGCCTTTTGAAACAGCATAACCATCCAGATTATCATAAATGATCTCATTTGGATTCGTGTCGTAGTCTGGCAGGATGCGGTTTGTAAAATGAGTGTAGAAAACGGAGGCGTCCAGGCCAATGAAAGAACTTCCCGTTACAATCTTTTTCACATAATTTACATTCACATTCCAGCTTTGCTCAGGATTAAGCGCTTCTTTCACAATCACTTGCCGTGAACCGGTGAGCGCAGCGTGGTCCTCCGTGAAGAGGTTTACAATGCGGAAGCCGCGGCCAATGTTCAGTCGGGCCACATCCGTTTGGTTGAACTTGTATTTATAGGCAAGCCTGGGCGTGAAAATGCTTCCGTGGCGGCTGTTATAGTCATACCGGGCGCCCAGCAGCAGGGAATGCGGCCCGGCTTTGATCTCATCCTGGACAAAAATACCAGGTAGCAAAATTTTGTCGGGATGGTCTTTGCCGTCGAGGAAGCGGGTTGCGGTGGTGTTGTCATTGTAAAAAGTATAGCGGAATGGGGTTCCGAAAAGCAGGTTATGCCTGCCGACTTCTTTATCCCATAACAGCTGCGCAAATGCTATTTTCTGATCTGCATTGAACATTACATGGCCATAGGTCGAGTTCTGGTTGTGCGAGCTGAAAGAATACTGCAATGTCACTTTTTCGGCCATAGGAAGCTGATAGTTGCCTAAAACTTCGAAGCGTTTGGTGTAAATGCTTTCCCCGTAAACCTCCGTTCCGCCGCGATATGTTTTGTTCCAGTTCATTTGCCCACCCCAGCGGTCCTCATAATAGTAACGCGCCGCAATGTTCGCCTGGCGATTATTTTTACGGTTAAACGACCATTTATTAAAGACAGAAATGCGGTTCTGCAATGTCAGGTCTGTGAAACCATCCTTATTGTTGTCAATCGGGTTTTGGTAATTAAAATAACTCACACCAAGGAGCGAACTTGCTTTGGAACCTGCGGTAAATTTCACGCCAAGGTCGATATTATAATCCAGCCACGATGTGCTGAATGCATCCGCGGAGAATATGGGTGCTTTTGAAGGGTTTTTTGTGATAATGTTGATCAATCCACCCACGGCTTCCGATCCGTAAAGGGTTGAAGCAGGGCCTTTTACAATTTCGACCCGGTCAATCAGGCTGTTTGGGATTCCTGACAGGCCGTAAACAGTGGAAAGTCCGCTTACCATGGGCATGCCGTCGATAAGCACCATGGTGTACGGTCCTTCGAGGCCGTTGATATGGATGTCGCCGGTGCTGCATACATTGCAATTAAGCTGCGGGCGCACGCCATTAACATAGCTAAGGCCTTCAAAAATGCTTGGAACGGGGTTTTTGTAAATGAATTTAGCCGTGATAATGTCTACGGGAACTGGGCTGTCCAGCTTTGAAACCTCTTTCATCGTGCCTGTAACCACCACTTCATCCAAAGCATTAGCACCGGATTTTAGCACGAAATCACGCACGACGTCCTTTTCAATCCGCACGCTTTTTTCGGTAGTGTTCGGCATAGAGATGAAGCTGACCCGTAGCGAATAACTTCCATTTGGAATTCCCGAGATCTTATAATGTCCCAGCGAATCAGCAGTCGCTCCGATCTTTAATTCGTTAATATAGACCGATGCGCCAAACGCCGGGCTATTTCCTTCTTCCAGGATTATTTTCCCGGAAAGCGAATGTTGCGCCAGTGCTGGCAGGCTGAGTGTATATAACAGCATTAGTATGAGTAACTTCATATATACTTAATCTTATATTTAACTAATCCTCAATATTAATTTAGACAAATCTAAAAATTAAACTTGATAAACAACAACTATTAATTTGATCGCCTGAAAAAATTATTGAAACTAACTACACGTTTTTTAGGGTTAGGGAGATTACACCGGATGAAATGATTTTCACCGGCTATGGATAACCTATAAAAATGATTATGCTGAAAAAATTTTTGAAACCAATCAAGCTTCCGGCGTCCGCCGACTGGGGCGTGCTGATTTTACGGGTCGGAATTTCGTTACTCATGCTCACGCATGGCTATGCAAAGCTGCAAAACCTGTTAAAAGGTGACCATTCATTTGCTGATCCGATCGGGATTGGAGAGGAGTTATCACTTTATCTGACGATTGGCGCAGAGTTTGTTTGCTCCATTTTGGTGATTCTTGGTTTGTTCACCAGGGCGGCACTCATTCCGTTGATCATCACCATGACCGTGGTTTTCTTTATTGTACACGGCCCTGATCCGCTGGCCGACAAGGAACACGCTTTGACGTTCCTGATTGTATATGTCACATTGTTTCTGACCGGCCCGGGCAAAATGTCCGTGGATAACGGTCTTTATAAATAATAAAAAAAGGCGTTTCCACATTGGAAACGCCTTTTTAATGCTATTGCGACCATTGGGTTGGAGAGCGGTCCCAGCGGTGTACTTTCAGTTTCTCTGCGAGCTTCGGATCCAGCAGTTTACCATCACTGGCTGAAACATTGGATCTTACGTGCGGCAGTTTGCGCATGCCCGGGATGGTGGTATGCACATCCGGATTGTTCAATATGAACCGCAATGCAAGCTCCGGCATTGTCATTCCCTCCGGAATGTCAGCTTTCAGCGCCTCAGCGTGGTCTACACTGGAATTCAGGTTTTCCGGCACAAAGTAAGTCGACCGCCAGTCGTCGGCCGGGAAAGTTGTTTCTTTCGTAAATGTGCCTGTTAATGTTCCTTCATCAAACGGAACACGTGCAATGACGCCGATATCGAGCTTTTTGCAAAGCGGAAAGAGGTTGTCCTCCGGCGCCTGGTCAAAAATATTGTATATCACCTGAACAGCGTCTATTAATCCCGTTTCAAGGGTTTTTAAGACATTATCCGGCTCCCAGCGGTTAACGCTGATGCCCCAACGTTCCACTTTTCCTTCCTGCGTCAATTTTTGAATCGCTTCTTTCCACTCGTCTTCCTGCGACCAGCTGTCTTCCCAAACATGGAATTGAAGCAGGTCAATGCGCTCCGTGCCCAGGTTTTTAAGGCTTTTCTCTGTGTATTCGATAATGTAATGGGCAGGGAAAACTTCCTGTAACGAAGAGTCCGCTTTGGATGGCCACTGGCGGTTTTTAGGTGGAATTTTGGTGGCCGCATATAATTTGCGGTCCGGGTAACGGCGGATCAGGTCGCCGAGAATGCGCTCGCTGAGGCCTTCACCATAACCCCAGGCCGTGTCAAAGAAGTTAACGCCTGATTCAACTGCCAGATTAAGAGAGTCATCTGTTTCCTTACGGTCGGAGCCCGTCCAGCCTGCAAGTCCCCACATTCCGTAACCTATTTCGCTGATCTGCCAGCCACTACGCCCAAAACGACGGTTTTGCATTGTTAAGTAAATTTAGTGTTCGTGGATTAAAGCCTCGGATTGTGTCTTTTTAATGTATTAGAAATACATTTGTAAGATATTAAGTTCAGAAAAACTCGTAGAACGTTCTTCAATTAAACGGATAGGTGAGAGATAAAGGGTTGATGGTAAATGCATTGTTGATGACGATAAAAAGAATCGCCGGAATGGTCCTGATCCTCAGCATTTGCGGCTGGGTCAATGAGGATAAACCTTCGGAAAAATTAAATGAATATTGCGCCACATTCAACCAGCTCCAGCTGGATATCCGTGACAATGTAATTTCCCCCGACTCCGGGCGGCTTGCTTTCCGCACGATCATGCAGCAGATCAGAAGTGAGTTCAAAAGGGACACCTGCCGCGTCATTGACTCGTCTTATTTTGCTTATCCGATTAAAGGCTATACGCCCCGCGAATCCATAGGAGGCCGCGGAAGAGGTTACCGCGGTGAAGGTTTCGACCTTTTCGACAACAATGTGCGCGGAAGCCATCCTGCACACGACCTTTTTGTAAAGGATAAGGATCAGGACAATCTGGATGACAGAACCTGGCAGCCCGTTGACGTGATGGCATTTACTTCCGGGATCGTTCTGGCAACGGAAACAGGCTGGAAATACAACAGTGAATTCCGGGGCGGTAACTGGATCTGGATTTACGATCCCTGCCTGGACGGCCTTTTCTACTACGCGCACAACAATATGATCGAAGTCCAGCCCGGACAATGGGTGAATGCCGGTGATAAAATTGCCGAAATGGGCCGCTCCGGCTATAATGCTTATCAAAAACGTTCGCCAACGCACCTGCACCTGATGTATCTGCAACTGGACGAATACGCCATGCCGCTTCCTGTGAACACTTATGAATGGTTGCTGATGTCAACCGTAAAGGATGGTTACGTTACGGAATGATTGGGATTGATGCTATTAATTAATAAATTGTAGCTCACTCGATTACTATTCCTATAAACCATTTTTTATGAACAATCGCCGGTCCTTTTTCCGAAAGAGCGCGGCCATCGGCCTTGGTGCCTTCGGCCTGAACAGTCTTTATAACGAATTGCACGCAGAAAGTTTTAGTGAAGCCGAGAAGCTTTGGAACGATAACAGTGCAGACAATGAAGATTACTGGTCGGTAATCCAGGATGCTTACACGGCGAGTAAAAGCGACATTATTATCCTCAACAACGGCGGCGTCTCGCCTTCGCCCATTGCCGTGCAGGAAGCTTTGGAAAAATACAACAAAGCTGCTGCGCAAGGTCCTTCTTACTACATGTGGCGGATTATGGATAAAGGCCGCGAGCCGCTTCGGCAGCATCTGGCCAAACTGGCCGGTTGCGATGCAGAGGAAATTGCCATTAACCGGAATGCTACGGAAGCACTTAACACCATTATTTTTGGCCTACCACTCGAAAAAGGCGACGAGATCATTGGCACTATTCAGGATTATCCCAACATGATCCAGGCCTGGAAACAAAGGGAAATGCGCGATGGACTGGTTTACAAACAATTATCATTTGATTTCCCTATTGAAAATGACGAGCAGATTGTGAAAGCTTTTGCCGACGCTGTTACACCCAGGACCAGGATCATTCACGTAACCCACATTATCAACTGGGTAGGGCAGATTATGCCGGTGAAAAAGATTTGTGATATGGCGCATAGCAAAGGCATCGAGGTGGTTGTGGACGGCGCGCATACATTTGGTTTGCTGGATTATAAAATCCCTGATCTGGATTGCGATTATTTCGGAACGAGCTTGCACAAGTTTTTGAGCGCTCCGGTGGGAAGCGGTATGATGTGGGTAAAGAAGGATAAAATAGAAAAAATATGGCCATTGTTATGCAACAGCCAGCCTAAGAGCAAAGACATCCGCAAATTTGAAACATTGGGGACACGCAGTTTTTGCATAGAGCAAGCCATTGGTGAAGCCATCAATTTCCAGGAAGGCATCGGTTCCAAAAGAAAGCAGGAAAGGGTGCATTATTTGAAAAAATTCTGGGCTGAAAAAGCACTGCAGATTCCCGGTGTGAAAATCCATACATCACTAAAACCTGAATATTCCTGCGCCATTGCCGGTGTGAGCATTGATGGAATGAAACCAGAAGAGCTGGACAGCAAGCTCATGAAAGATTACCAGATCCACACTGTCGGAATCAACTGGGAAAACATTCATTGTGTGCGGGTTACGCCTCATGTTTATACCAAAATCAGTGACCTGGACAAGCTTGTGGGAGCTTTGGAAAAGATCGCTAAAAAAGCCTGATGAAAGGATTTTTGCGTTATCTTTAAGATCATCAGCTTAAAAACCCAATCACATGACCCAATTACGAAAGGGCTCTTTCCTCAAAAGGGCCAAAGATATAAGCATTAGCAGCGCCTTGGCAATCACCATTTTATCATCCGGAATCGGGATGACGGGATGCGGTTCCAGCGAAGATGAAGAAGCTTATAGTTACGAAGAAACCACCTATTCCAAAGGCATCCGCTCGCACATTAAGGAGGTTAAGCCCGGAGAATTTAAGATTACCGACGAAGAAAGCGTAGATGCGGACAAGTCCGTTGCCATTGTCACTTACCTCGACGGCCACACCGACTCGCTCAGCACAACTGCCGCCAAGGCATTGATCGATGACGAGATCCGCAATAACCAATCATCTGTGGGGCACCATAGTGGCTTGTCTACCATGCTGTTATACGGAGGAATGGGTTATATGCTCGGCAGAAGCTCCAACAATGCATACATGAACAATTATCGTGGGAACGGCAGTGCGGCCAGAGGCTTTTACAGCGATCCGAATGTTTATAACAAATCGCAAAGCGCTGTTCAGCAAGCAAATGCTTCCCGCAGCACGCGCATGGTGACGTCCCGTCCTAAGGGCGGCAGAAATGGTTTCTTCGGACGTTCCGCAGGCAGAAGCGGAGGTTAAATTTATAAAACATGATTCAATTAAAATCGCTAGCCAATCATCCGGAAAAAGCGCTGCAAAAAGTAGGCTGGGACTGGATGCTTGGCGCCGACACGGCTCCTTATGTGGTCAGTGACGTTGTGGTTGTCAGCGAAGAGCAGGCAATCCAATATTACGAAGCGGCGGGGACGTTATATGAAATGCTCATCGAGGCTGGGCAATATGCTATTGATAACCAGCTTTTTAAAGAAATGGGCATTCCTGAAAACCTGGTAGAGCTTATCCAGCTTTCGTGGCAGGACGACCGCCACATCCATCTTTACGGCCGCTTTGACCTCGCTGGCGGAATCGATGGTGAACCAGTCAAGCTGATCGAGTTTAATGCGGACACCGCAACCTGCATTCCCGAGACCGCTGTTGTGCAATGGGCGCATCTGCGGATGAACGGGCTTGATGAATCGCAGCAGTTTAATACCCTTTACGAAACGTTGGTTAATCAGTTCCGCTATCTCAAAGAGGCTAACAATGACCTGGATGCTTCTATTTTGTTTTCAACAATGCGCGGTTATCCCGAAGATGACACCAATGTTGCCTTACTGACCGAGGCTGCGCGGGAAGCAGGATTTGACACGGATTTCGCTTATGTCGAGGAAGTTGAATTTTCGAATGGAGAAGGCATTTTTAAAATGGTGCCTGATTCCAACGATTTTCTGCGGTTCGATTTCTGGTTCAAGCTTGTCCCCTGGGAATATATCGGAAATGACGAGCCGGAACTCGCCGGAATGCTGACAGAAATTGTCAAAAACCGGAAAGCAGTTATTCTCAATCCTGCCTATACATTGTTATTTCAGTCAAAATATATACTGAAAGTCTTGTGGGACCTTTATCCATATCATCCGCTGTTGCTCCAAACCGAGCGCTATGCATTGCCTCATAAAAAGTCGGTGCGTAAAGTGCTCTTCGGCCGCGAAGGGGCTAATGTTTCTATTTTGGAAAAAGGCGGAGAAGTGCTGGAAACGGTTGAGGGTGAGTATGATGACCAGCCAAAGATCTATCAGGAATATCTTGATTTTCCCACCGATGGCGCTGGAAATTCTTATCAGGCCGGCGTCTTTTATGCAGGTGAAGCTTGTGCGCTGGGCTTTCGACGAGGCGGCAGGATCCTGGATAACAAGGCACAATTTGTGGGCCATTTGGTAAGCTAAACCATTGAATATGACCGCAGACTAAACGGATCGACCGTTTGATAATCATTGTGTGTAAATATCGTTTTGTCTGACAAAGTTTGTGAGATCGTTAGAGCAGCATCAGCGCATTCCGATAATTCTTAAACAAAACCAGTCATGATACACGAGAAAATTTTTAAACTTAAAAGTGGACGGGAAGTCAAGGTCATAGTAAAAGGCTACTTTCTGCACGACAATCCGCAACGCAGCACAGAATATGAGATATTGATCAGGGAGCCGAAAGAAAAATACTTCCGTGCACCGATCGGGATTAATCATCCGCAGTTTTGGAAACTCAAAAGATTGTCGTCGCAACAAGCGAAATTACTTGTCTTAGAATATAGCGGGATCTCCCAGCGGCAAGTCAATCAGGCAGTTGCAGAATTTAATACCGTATTAAGTTTCCCTGCGGCGCAGATAGGCTTACAGTTTGAAAGGGAATTAGTTTAAAACTCAATTGCATTGCCGGATTTGTAAAAACAACACAGTTTAAGCAAATCAATTTCACATCGGATTTTCACTTACAAAGCGGGCAGATAACTTTCATTTAAATGAAGTTATTTTGTCCGCTTTTATATTGTTAAGTCGTTCCGTTTTAAGATAATCGCCACATTTCCTACTTTTAAAACCTTTCTCTCTAATTGTGCTGTAACGTTAATATTTTAGGTTAAAAAGCATATAAGAATTGCTTTTAAGATAAGCTCAACGACATTACTTAACGTTATTAAAAATCATGCAAACCGGTTTTAATGCACAAGTCGCAATCATTACAGGCGCCGCCTCGGGCCTTGGACTTGTAATCGCTCACAAATTATTGAATGAAGGGGCCTATGTTGGTCTTTTTGATGTGAATATAGAAGCCCTCCGGGAGGAATTTATTGGCAATCCAGACAAGGAAGAATTTGTGAGCGTGGATGTGACCGATCCGGCAATGGTTGAAAAAGGTGTGGAGCAGATTGTTGCCCGCTTTGGCAAGATTGATATACTGATCAACTGCGCGGGCATTACAGGTGCCACAAATATAAAAAGCCATGAGGTGGATCCGGAGAACATGAGAAAGGTTTTTGAAATCAATTTCATGGGCAGTTTTAATACTTCAAAAGCCGTTTTGCCCCACATGCTCGCCAACGGTTATGGCCGCATTTTACACATTGCATCCATTGCGGGAAAAGAAGGAAATGCAGGGATGCTCGCTTACTCGGCCTCCAAAGCAGCCGTCATAGGCATGGCTAAAGTGCAAGGGAAAGAATATGCGGAAACCGGAGTCACCATCAATGCATTAGCCCCGGCAGTAATAAGAACGCCGCTCGTGGAGGCTATGCCCGACACGCAAGTGCAGTACATGACCGACAAAATTCCCATGCGCCGCTGCGGAACGCTTGAAGAAGCCGCTAATATGGCTGCATTCATTGTTTCAGCAGAAAACAGTTTCACCACCGGCTTTACATTCGATCTCTCGGGAGGAAGGGCCACTTACTGATTTTCAGTATTTTTTGCTATTCGTATTGCTTTTTATACATTTGCATATTCCCACTGAATTTTAATATTACAACATTGCGCAGGATTTTATCCATACTGCTTCTTGGGTTGCTGCTTTACAACATGGTAGGCTATTCGATAGTTTACCTGTCGGAAGAAACGCATACCATTAGCGAGCGTGGAAAAGACCTGATTCAGCAGTCGGATCATTCACAGGACATTGTCATTAAAGTGCCGGTTGCTGTTCCTTACCAGACCAATTGGGACGCACCGGAACAAGTGGAAGGCCAGATTTTGCATGAAGGGCAATATTATCAGATGAAAAGCCGACAGCTGATCAATGACACCATGTATGTGCATTGCGAGTACGACCAGGGAGCGCGTGAGCGTTTCAGTGACCTGGCTACCAAAATCAATGATCAGGTAACAGGCAATGCATCTAATCCACAGAAGGATTCACATTCGACCATCCTCAAAAATTTTGTAAAAGAATACATGTCCCAAGACAGGAAACATGTGTTTTATTTGCTTGAATGGGCACCCGCCCGCGAAGTTGCCGTTTCTTCGGTGCAACTTCATTTTTCAGAAAGACAATTTACAATTCCCTCGCCGCCACCCGATCTGGCTTAGTAATATCATTTCATTATCTCCTTTTTGACCGCATTTCATCAGAAATGCAGATGTCGGCTTTGAACCGAAATCAGCGCCTATATGCTGTTTTGGGCCATTGAACCAGGAGAAGAAATCTTTTACTAACAACAGATTTTCTTAAAAATGGCGCATATCACATTGCCCGACGAATCGCTTCCTGGGATCGTTGGCCTGTTTAATTTCCGTCCCGAAACGGCTTCTTCCCTTCGCTGGCTGGCAGACACCTTGTTACGGGGCGAATCCCCACTTACCAGCGGCGAACGCGAACTCATTGCCGCTTACGTTTCCCATCTGAACGACTGCCGGTTCTGCCACATGTCGCACGCCTCGGCTGCGATGGCGCATTTGTCGTGTGATCTCGACCAGATCGCAGATATCCGCAATGGTTTTCAGGAAATTCCGGTCACGCCTAAACTGCGCGCGCTACTCCAAATCGCTGCCAAAGTGCAGCAAAGCGGTAAGGAAGTTTCCGAAGAAGACGTTGCTGCGGCAAGAGCCGAAGGGGCCATTGACCGCGAGATTCATGACACGGTTTTGATCGCAGCGTCATTCTGCATGTTCAACCGCTACGTAGACGGATTGGGCACATGGGCGCCTCGGGAAAACGAAGATTACCGCGCAATGGGACAACGTATGGCCTTCAAGGGTTACATTCCTTCGGTTGAGCAAACAGCTGAATAATTTATCTAAACCATTTTCACTCAATAGCAATGCCACATATACCATTGCCGGAACATTTGCCGGGAATAACAGGTCTGCTCGAATACAATAAGGAAACCGCCGCGCCGATCCGTGCGCTAACGCAATTCCTTTTGCGCGGTGAATCCACATTAACACCCGGAGAAAGGGAGCTGATCGCGACCATCGTCTCGCACAACAATGCATGCAAGTTTTGCACTGCTGCACACACTGCCGCCGCTGATCTGCTGATCGGCAACACCGAAACCTGCGAAATCATGAAGCAGGACATTGACGCTGCGCCGGTAAGCGACAAAATGAAAGCACTATTAAAAATCGCCAGACAAGTGCAGATAAGCGGGAAGGCCGTAACGCCCGAAGCCATTGCAGCTGCGAAAGACAACAGTGCTACGGATCTCGAAATCCACGACACCGTGCTCATTGCCGCCTTGTTTTGCCTGTACAACCGCTATGTAGACGGAATGGCCACAATAGCGCCATCCAATCCTGATTTTTACCAAGGCCTCGGCCAGCGGCTGGTCGACCATGGCTATAACCGGCTGGCCAATGGATACGATCATTTGAAACAACAACAACCCTCTTAAATCTGACTCCTCTATGAAAAGAACTTTACTTTTGATGTTTTCAATCCTCTGCGTTTTGTTCATGCAAAATGCAAAGGCACAATCCACGCAGCTTTCGGGGCGCATTACGGATAACGGCACCCAAAAGCCACTTTCAGGCGTTTCTGTGTCGGTTAAGGGGAAAAATACAGGTGCTATCACGAACGGTGACGGCCTGTTTGAATTAAAAACCAATGTGCCTGCCACGCTGGTGATTTCGCTGATCGGTTATGCGCGTCAGGAAGTGGAAGTTGCTTCTGCGCAGGCTATTAATGTGAATCTTGTTCCGGCTGCGGAAGAGCTTAACCAGGTTGTGGTTTCGGCCTCACGGGTGGAAGAGAGCATATTACGTTCGCCGGTGAGCATTGAAAAAATGGACTCCCGAGCGGTGCAGCAAACACCTTCCGCCAATTATTTTGACGGGCTGGTCAATATGAAATCACTGGATATGGTTACCAGCAGCCTTACTTACAAGCAGATTAATACACGTGGATTCAACTCAACGGGTAACAGCCGTTTCCTGCAACTGGTGGATGGCGTTGATAACCAGCCTTCCGGACTTGGTTTTGCGATGGGAAATCTTTTTGGCCCGCATGACATCGATGTGGAAAGCGCAGAGCTGATTCCAGGCGCGGCATCCGCGTTGTATGGCCCTATTGCTTTTAACGGCATGCTCAATACACGCACCAAAAATCCATATGAATATCAGGGACTGAGCGCACAGACAAAATTCGGCGTCAACCACATTGGCGACGGAACGGGCATGGGAGCGAAACCCATGTATGACCTGGCCGTTCGTTATGCCAAAGCATTTAACAACAAGTTTGCCTTCAAAGCTGCTGCTTCCTACCTGAAAGGAACCGACTGGTATGCAAATGATTACACCGACATTGACCCGAACACACCAGCAGCAAACCGAGGCCCGATTAATCCCGGTAGAAACGCACTGAACATTTACGGTGACGAAGTCGCACAAACCATTCCGAGCATCGGCCGCGTTTCGCGCACAGGTTATGAAGAAAAAGATCTTGCGACTTACGGCGTTTACAGCCTGAAACTGCTCGGCGCATTGCATTACCGCATTACTGACAGGCTGGAAGCCATTTATCAGGGAAATTTTAATCAGGGAACGGCTCAATATACGGGTAGTAACCGCTTCGTGATCAATGATTTCAAATTCATTCAACATCGGTTAGAGTTAAGAGGCAGCAACTTTTACGTGCGCGCTTACTCCAATCAGGAACGCTCGACAAACTCTTACAACACCCGCGCGCTGGGTCAGCACATCAACAGGACCTGGGTGAAGGATCTGGCTGGAAATACAGTTTCGCCCGACAAAGCGGATGCAACCTGGTTTGAAAGATATACAGCTGCTTACAATGGCGCCATTGCCTCGGTAGGAAGCAAAGATCATTCACTTGCCCGCACTTTTGCGGATCAGGGCCGCATTCTGCCGGGATCCAGTGAATATGAATCGGCCAAAGACCGTCTGATCCAGACACGCGGACTGTCCGGAGCCGGAATTCTCAGCGAATGCAGCCTGCGTCATGTGGAAGGCATGTATGATTTTAGTTCAGCATTGAAATTTATCAACTTCCAGATAGGCGGCAATTACCGCAAATATTACCTGAATACAGGTGGGACGCTGTTTGATGATAAAGACAAAAACCTCACCAATGAGGAATACGGCGTTTTTGCTCAAGCATCCAAGTCGTTCTGGAAAGATGTTTTAAAGCTGACCGTTTCGGGCCGTTACGACAAGAATGAAAACTTCGACGGTCGTTTTACACCGCGCGCTTCGGCGGTGATTTCTCCAAATGAAAACCACCATTTCCGGGTTTCTTACCAAACCGGCTTCCGCAACCCTACCATTGGCGATCAATACATTAAGCTCAATGTAGGCCCGATCATCATTCTGGGTGGTGCGCCGGTGAACTCTGCCGGGCTCAATGCTTATGAAAACTCGGTGACCATCGCTTCTTTTGGTGCATTTGCAAGTGCATTCGGATCGGATATGGCGAAAGGAACACCATTTCCACAGGCAATTGCCAACAACAAAGACAAACTGGTGAAATCCAATGTTCCTTACATTAAGTCCGAAAAAGTGAAAAGCTACGAGATTGGTTATAAGGGGATTATTGCCAAAAAGCTTTTGTTTGACGTCAATTACTATTACAGCCAGTACACTGATTTTATGATCAATACGGTGGTGGCGAGAGCGAAATCGGATATCCTTTTGCCGGATGGGAAGGTGAACCCTGCGGCTGCTGCCGAATTGCTCGGAGCGGACCGACAGCTTTTCCAACTTTACACCAATGCGGCTGACAAAGTTTCCATCCAGGGCGTAAGTGCCGGGTTGACTTATTCACTGCCCAAAAACTACAAGATCAGCGCAAACACAACCTGGATCGATTTCAACATTGGCGATGCGGACCAAAACAACATTCCGGCTTTCAACACGCCTGAATGGAAAACCAACCTCATTTTGGGCAATTCAAAACTGACCGAGAAAATCGGCTTCAATGTGGCGTGGCACTGGCAGAGCAGCTTCGACTGGTATGGCACATTCACAGAAAACGCGCCTGGAAAAGTGAAAAGCTACAACCTCCTGGACGCGCAGATAAGCTATCGCATTCCGAGCCTGAAAACGATCGTGAAGCTGGGCGCGGCGAATCTGACAAACCAATACATTGTGCAAGCATACGGCTCTCCGGCGGTAGGCGGACTGTATTATGTAAGTCTCAATTTTGATCAGCTTTTCAGATAATAACGGCTGCTACGAACATGGAAACATTGGAATTGACTAATCTAGAAGAAAAGGGAACAGGCTCAAAATGGCTTGCATTTGGCTTGTGCGGAGTGAGTTACATGCTGAGCGGGACAGTTTCCACATTAATGTCGGTTTACCTGCCCGTGGCGATTCCCGAGCTGAAAGGGCAGGCCGTTTCGCAAGCCGAGCTGGGTGAGATCGGTGCTTATGTGAATGCCATATTCCTTTATGGCTGGATGGTTGGCGGTCTGCTGTTTGGTTTCGTGAGCGACCGCATCGGTCGTGTCAGATCACTGACATTGGTCATCGGCCTTTACGGAATTTCCACTTGCCTCGTTACCATTGTTCCGGATTGGTATAGTTTGCTGGCCTTGCGGTTCTTTGCGGGCATGGGCATAGGCGGGGTTTTGCTGCTCACAACAGTTTATATTTCGGAGATCTGGCAGGATAAAAACAGAGCAGTCATGCTCGGGATCCTGGCCGTTTTCTTCCCGGTTGGCATTGTGACAACGGGCAGTCTCAATCTCATTTTTTCCGATTGGAGGAGCGCTTTTGGCATAGGTTTTATCCCTGTTGTCGTATCCGTACTCGTTCTTTTTTTACTCCCCGAATCAGATAAATGGCGTTCAACCCGGACGCATGTCGATCAACCGGAAGGCCTTTTCAATAAAAATAACCGGGCTAATCTGCTTTCGGGCTCACTGATTTTCGGTTCCGTGCTCATCGGGCTTTGGGGGATCTTTTCCTGGCTGCCTACTTGGGTTCAGACATTGCTCACGGCTGGTCAGGATGGCCAGAGGGAGCGGGGGCTGGTGATGATTTTACTGGGTGCGGGCGGCATCACAGGTGGTGTTTTTTCCGGAATGCTGATCAATAAATTTGGTAAAAAGGCCACATTAATGTTCACTTTCGGCACCTGCCTGCTCATGTGCTGCATTTTGTTCCTTACCAACAGCACATTTTCAAACATTATATATGTAGAAACGGCCGTGCTGGCTTTCTGTTTCGGGATCAGCCAGGGCGCGTTGTCAAGTTATATTCCTGAGCTGTTCCCGGTTTCGATCCGGGGAACTGCAACGGGCTTTTGCTTTAATGTAGGGCGGTTTTTTACGGCCACGGCGGTGTTCTTTATCGGCTCGCTGGTGGCGGTCCTGGGTGGTTTCGGGAATGCATTGCTTGTGTTCACGGTCCCTTTCCTGGTTGCGTTCCTTGTTACTGCCAGAAGCAAGTAATAAAAATATTATCATAGGTTAATAATTAGGCAAACGGATTTGCCATATGGCGAATCCGTTTCTTTTTTTTTCTTTTTTTTGTTTCAATCTTTTGATAAACAGCATTTTATATCAATGAAAAAATTACTCTACCTGGGCATTACCGGCATTATCCTCTATGAGATCGCAAAGGTGTATTTCATCATGCCTATGCCCGGAAGCCAGCAGATGAACAGCATCGACATCGCCTATTTTCTTCACACCTGGCGCTGGGCGTTCCGGATCGTGTTCTGGCTGATGATCATTGCGGGCTGCACCACGGCATTAATGGGAAAAAGGAAATGGATCACCGTTATCCTGCTCATGGCGGCGGGCGCGGTGACTTACGGCACCAACTACGAAATGGCCGCCGACACCATGTTCTACCAGCCTTCGCAGGTGATTTTACACAATGCTTTCCAGAACAAGGTGCAGGACGACCGCCTCGTTATCGGCGTGGAAATTAATGGCGAGGCCAAGGCATATCCCATTCAATTCATCGGTTACCATCATCAGGTGCGGGACGTGCTGGGCGGAAAACCTGTGATTGTCACCTATTGCACGGTTTGCCGCACAGGAAGGGTTTTCGAGCCTATTATAGAAGGCAAGCCGGATGCGTTCAGGCTGGTAGGAATGGATCATTTCAATGCTATGTTTGAGGACGAGCGCACGGGAAGCTGGTGGCGGCAGGCAAACGGTGAAGCCATTGCCGGACCACTGAAAGGCCAGATGCTGCCCGAACTTCCTACCACGCAAACAACCGTTTCGCAATGGCTCAAAATGCATCCCAACAGCCAGATCATGCAGCCCGACCCAGCTTACCAGGCCAAATACGATTCCATGAGCCGTTACGAATCTGGGAAGGGAAGATCGGCGCTGACCAAAACGGATACAACGGCCTGGAAGGATAAGTCGTGGGTAGTAGGCGTGCAGGCGGGCAAGAACAGCAAAGCTTACGACTGGCATAAATTGTTAAAACACCGGGTCATCAACGACCGTGTGGGAGTTACGCCTGTGGCGGTTGTGATTGCGGAGGATAACAAAAGCTTTTTCGCTTTTGAAAAGGAATTGGGACAGGAATTCGAGATTAGAAATGACACTTTGTACGCTCAGAATAATGCTTACAACCTGTTGGGAAAACGCGTTTCAGGAGAAGGTGAGGACTTGAAACGGATCAATGCTTACCAGGAATTCTGGCATAGCTGGCGCACCTTTCACCCTGATACACAGCAGTATTGAATTTTTAATTAATATTTAAATAATGAACATTAAATCTACGCTGATTACGCTGGTTGTGCTGTCGGGAATTTTTAAAGGAGCCGCATTTGCGCAGGAAAAGCAAAACGAAAAACAGGATGCCGACAAAGTCCTGGACCTGAAAGAGGTTACCATTGAAGAACGAAAAAATATCATCCATACCGAGCGCCTGCCTGACGTGCAGAACACTTACATTCATGCGGGGAAAAAGAGTGAAGTGATCCAGTTGGGCGGGGTGAATGGCAATATCGCTGAGAAAACGGGCAGGCAAATTTTCGCCAGAATCCCCGGTGTGTTTGTCTATGACATGGACGGCAGCGGCAACCAGATCAATATTTCCACACGCGGCCTCGATCCGCACCGATCGTGGGAATACAACATTCGCCAAAACGGCGTCATTACCAACTCAGATATGTACGGTTATCCTGCCAGCCATTACAGCCCGGCTATGGAATCCATTGAGCGCATTGAGCTGGTAAGGGGCACCGGGTCGCTGCAATATGGTGCGCAGTTCGGTGGGATGATCAATTATGTGACCAAAGGGCCGGATACGACCCGAGCATTTTCTTTCGAAAGCATTAACTCGGTAGGTTCGTTCGGGCTTTTCAGCTCGTATAATGCCATCGGCGGTAAGGTCGGTAAGTTGGTTTACTCGGCTTATTACCAGAAACGACATTCCAAAGGATATAGAAAAAATGCTAAATCAGATGCGGAATCGCAGTTTATAAGTCTTGCTTATGAATTTAATCAATCTTTGCGCATCAAGGCAGAACTGGGACGCTCTTCTTATGTTTACCAAATCCCCGGCCCGCTCACCGACGCCATGTTCGCTGCCGATCCGCGGCAATCGACGCGTTCGAGAAATTATTTTAACCCCGACATTTACATTCCCTCCATTGTCCTGGACTGGCAGATCAGCCCGGCGACGCAGATGAAATTGACCAATTCCGGTGTTTATGGAGCGCGTAATAGTGTGATGTTTGATGCATTCGCCAATGTTCCCGACACGATCAATGCGGCTACGAAATCTTACAAAGCGCGGCAGGTGGACATTGATAATTTCAAAAGCTTCACTTCCGAGCTGCGGATGCTGCATCATTACAATGTGGCCGGTTTCAAAAATGTGCTTTCGGGCGGTGTGCAGCTCATGCACAACAACCTGCGCAGAAGGCAACTTGGCAAAGGCACAACGGGCAGTGATTTTAACTTGACATTAACCGACCCGGTTTTTGGCAGGGACCTTTATATGAAGACCAATAATGTGGCTGTCTTTTTGGAAAACATGATTTACCTGACGCCGCAATGGACCGTTTCGCCGGGCTTCCGCTACGAAAACGGCGCGACGGATATGACCGGAAATATCAGTTATTACGATCCGGGAGACCTTCCTAACAAAATTAAACATCGTTTTCCACTGTTTGGGATCAGTTCGCAATACAGGCTCGATGCGCAGAACCGCATTTATGCAGGCATTTCGCAGGCTTACCGGCCGGTGGTTTTTAAGGACATTATCCCTGGATCTATTTTGGAAAAAGTGGATAAAAATCTGAAAGACGCTTATGGTCATAATGTTGAAGCGGGCATTAACGGAAGCACCAAAAACCTGCGCTATGACATTGGCGTTTTCCAGGTTTTGATCAACAACAGGATGGGAACCGTTTCCATGCGCGAGGGTGCTAACGCATACATTCTGCGCACCGTTACAGGCGATACGCGCACGAGGGGCGTGGAAGCATACATCGAATATGTGCCGCTTCGCATCAATACATCATCTACACCCACGGAGCTTTCTATTTTCACTTCAACCTCTTATTTTGATGCAAAGTATATCAAAGGCAATGCAGTTGTAAACAACGAGAACACCAGTGTCGCCGGAAATAAAGTAGAAGGCGTGCCCACCTGGATTTCCCGGAACGGTGTGCAGCTTTTGTATAAAAAACTATCGGTAACCTGCCAGTATAGCTACGTAAGCGCCAATTTTGCGAATCCGCTGAACACGATTGAGCCCTCTGCGAACGGCACAGTCGGAAAAGTCCCTGGCTACGGGCTCCTCGACCTCAATGCCACATGGCATTTGGGCGGCAATTACACATTGCGGGCTGGCGTAAACAATGTTACCAACAAGCAATATTTCACCAAAAGGCCCACCATGTATCCCGGCGCAGGGATATGGAGTTCCGATGGCCGCAGCTTTGGACTTTCGTTTGGGGTGAAGATTTAGGTTCTTTTGCAAAATTTTGCCTGGCATTATTTTAATATCTGCTATTACAAAAACGACAAACTATCATGGCAGATAAAACGCTGAAAGACGTAAGTGAAGTAATGAAAGATATTGATCTTTGTATGCTTACCACCACCACAACCGATGGCATGCTGGCTTCGAGGCCGATGAGCAATAACGGGGAAGTGGAATACGACGGTAATTCCTATTTTTTTACATGGGAAGGCTCGCGGATGGTCAGTGACATTGAGCTGGACAGCAAAGTGAACCTTACGTTCCAGGGACAAAAAGACATTTGGATCTCGGTTGCAGGAAAAGCGGAGGTGAGCCGCGAGCGTGAGGATATGGAAGAACATTGGGTAGAGGAGTTGAACCAGTGGTTTGAAGAGGGGCTGGATACACCCGGCATTGCAATGATTACCGTGAAAGCCAAAAGAATAAAATACTGGCAGGGTGAGGAAGAGGGAGAAGTAAAGTTATAATTTTTATATAAATGCTTTAATTTGTGGATCACGCCGATAACCGGCGTGATCCTCTTTTTTGATATGATATGAAAAAACTTTTGACTGCATTGCTCTTGCTTACATGCCTCACGAATTCTGTGGCGCAGAATTACGACGAGGCCAAAGTCCCGGCTTACACGCTTCCCGAGGTGTTGAAAACGGCGGCTGGGAAAGAAGTAACAAGCAAGAAAATGTGGGAAGAAGTGCGGCGGCCTGAGATCCTCAGGCTTTTTGAAGACAACATTTACGGGCAGATGCCGAAAGACTATGACAGCATTCGTTACACATTGAAAAATGAGGATAAGGCTGCTTTGAACGGCAAAGCCAGGCTGAAAGAAGTGATTGTACAGGTTTTCAGGAACAAAAAATCGGTTCAGATCCATTTGGTTATGTTTATCCCGGGTAATGCTGCAAAGCCGTCGCCGGTCTTTGTTTTGATCAACAACCGTGGAAAGGACAACACGGATCCGACCAGGAAGGTAAAAAGCGGGTTCTGGCCCGCTGAAATGGTGATTGACAGCGGTTATGCGATCGCCGCTTTCCATGTGAGCGACCTTGCACCGGACAATAAGGATACATTTATGAACGGCGTTTTGCAGCTATATCCGGAACAATTGGAAGCAGATAATGGCATGCGGGCCATTGGCGCATGGGCCTGGGGCGCTTCGCGGGTGATGGATTATTTTGAAAATGACAAAGATATTGATGCAAAAAATGTAGCCGTTGTCGGGCATTCGCGGGGTGGAAAAGCCTCCTTATGGGCAGCGGCGCAGGACCGGCGGTTTGCAGTTTGTGTCACAAATTGTTCGGGAAACACAGGCGCGGCATTGGCCCGGCGGCAGTTTGGTGAGAGAATTGCCCGCATTAATACCACGTTTCCGCATTGGTTTAATAATAATTACAAAAAGTTTAACAACAACGAAAACGACCTGCCCGTAGACCAGCATATGCTCATTGCACTGATTGCTCCGAGGCCTTTATATGCCACAAATGCCTCCAAGGACCTTTGGGCCGATCCGACGGGCACATTCCTCGCGCTGAAAAATGCGGAAAAAACATATGCGCTTTATGGCCGCAGGTCTAAGTTGCCGGTAAACCCTCCCGCTATTAATGTGCCTCTTTCACAGCCACCGCTGGCTTATCATAACCGCGAAGGCGAGCACGATATGACCGCTTACGACTGGGGTAATTTCATCCGGCTTATGAAATCCCGCCCGTAAAGGCATAAGATTTTTAGCCTTTCATAATCACATTAGAACCTACTGATTATGGAAAATAACAGCAATCAAGGACTCTTTTCAGGGAAAACGGCCTTGTGGGCAGCCGCAGGACTGGGCTTATATGCCGCGGCCAGACATTTCTATAAAGAGATGATCAAGTTTGATTTTCAGGATAAAGTGGTGGTAATCACAGGTGGAGCGCGTGGGCTGGGCCTGTTGCTGGCGAGAGAGCTGGCTGCAAAAGGGGCGAACCTGGTGATATGTTCAAGAAATGGAGAGCAGATTGAAGTGGCTGAGCAGGAACTCCGGCAAATGGGCTCCATTGTGCTTGGTTTGAAAGCGGATGTCAGTGACCAGCGTGACGCTTCCCGCGTCATTGAAGCCACCATTTCTCAGTTCGGTCGGATTGATTTGTTGATCAATAATGCGGGCGTAATGTTGGTGGGTCCGGAAAATGTGATGGATGTAGAAGATTACAAAACGGCTATGGATACTAATTTCTGGGCTGCTTTGTACATGATCAAAGCCGCATTGCCTCATTTTCACGAGCAGAAAGAAGGCCGGATTGCCAATATCTGCTCGATAGGGGGAAAAGTTGCGGTTCCGCATTTGCTGCCTTACAGCGTTAGTAAATTTGCAATGGTTGCTTTATCGGAAGGGCTTCACGCAG
Organism: Dyadobacter chenhuakuii; assembly: GCF_023821985.2. Lineage (NCBI taxonomy): Bacteria > Pseudomonadati > Bacteroidota > Cytophagia > Cytophagales > Spirosomataceae > Dyadobacter > Dyadobacter chenhuakuii. Next base: position 5,333,970 of record NZ_CP098805.1, read on the forward strand.
AGCTGAAAAAAGACAACATTCACGTCACAACCGTGATCCCAAACCTGATGCGGACTGGAAGTCCAAGAAATGTTTCCCTAAAAGGCGACCACGAGGCAGAATATGCGTGGTTCAAGATTGCGGGCTCTTCACCGCTGCTTTCCCAGGATGCAGCCCAGGCGGCGGCAGACATTGTTGATGCTATCGCTTACCAGGAAACGGAAATCGTCCTGACGAATACGGCAAAAATGGCCGTTGCATTGCAGGGTGCAAGCCCTAGCCTCGTATCACTGGCAGCTTCCATCGCAAACAGATTTTTGCCCAAGTCCGGCCCGGAAGGCGCTGTGATCCGTAAAGGTTATGAGAGTGAATCGGATAAATCGAAAGGAAAAGTAGCGTCAATCAGCGACCGGGCCGCACTGCAAAATAATGAAACTTAATTAATGTTTGGGTAAAGGACTGTGTGGCCGCAACGAATCCAGAAAAGTGCTGAATTGTGCTAAGAAGCCGGTATAGCAGTCCTTTCCCATTATTTTTCCCATATTCCGAATTCCGGCGTAACCTGCGGTGATAAAAATCGCAATGTGCACAGGATCAGCGCTTTCCTTAATTTCTCCTGATTTTTTCCCTTGTTCAATCACGAGCTGAATGGCGCTTTGCCAGGTTACCAGCAGCTGCCTCAATGCATTTCCAAATTGCTCATTAAGCGGCCCCATTTCCTCGGTCAGGTTCACCGCCGGGCAGCCATATTCAATGCGGAAAAATGAATTTTCCATCAGCAGCCCCTGCATCATTTTATAAAGTGCTTTAAGCGGATCATTGGCATGATGTAATGGCTCGATCATAGCCTCGTGCATGCCAGGCGATAGAACTTCTGCGATCAATGCCAGACCCATTTCTTCTTTGTTTTTAAAATGATAAAAGAATGCACCTTTCGTCACATTCGTGGAGGCAATGATCGTATCAATGCTCGTTGGCTGAAAACCATTCTTATAGATCAGTTCAAAAGCCTTTTGCAAAATGTCCAGACGTGTTCCGGCAGATTTATTCATGTCTTAAAACCGGATGTACGGCCGCTGAGAAAGTGGTGAGAACGGCCAAGGAATAGCAAGGAAAATGATCAGCAAAGCAATGCTGTAATAAATGAGGATTGTTTTGAATTTATCGCGGTCATTCACTTTTCGCTTTGCTAACGCCGATCCGATTGTGATAACAATGATGGCAATGAGCATGGCCGTTCCATGAATGATGCTGAAAAATGTGATTTCAGAAAGATCGAATGTCTTGGGATTAGTGAAAAAGTATTTTACCAAAGGGCTTTGCGTGTAAAGCGTAAAACCGATCGTGAGTTGCAAATGCGCTATCGTGGCAGTTGAATGCCTTATCAGGTCAGTTTTTTTAGTGAATGGTGTGTTTTCGAAATAGCCTTTAACGGCCATAACAATCGTGTAAATAAGACTCGTGACTACGAGCCACCGGAAAATTCCGTGCAGGAAAAGAAGGATAGCATACATAACAGCAAAGCAATTTTGCAAAACATACTAACCAGTATGTTTTGCAAATGTAGCGGTTATTTTTCACGGACAAAATATATCAATCATACTTCATCTGTACGGCCCTGATCTCACTTTTGCCGGAGCCGCTGCCTGCAACATTTACGCCCACCCTTGGCGCCCGGTCCCAGCGTGGCAGCCAGGGAGTTTCAATCTGCGTCGCACTCGTCAGCGAGTCGATCTTTTGTCCTTTTACATCCCAGCGAAATTCATAGAAACGGCCATAACGACTCTGCAAGCTGAGTTTAATGTCTTTGTATTTATCAGGAATCTCCTGCGTTTTGATCACTTCCTGCACGCCATCCTTCACCTGCCACAATGTAATGTGGTTATCCCGCACGCCATACCCGATCGCATTCTTGGCATCACCATATACCATGATGTTCTGCGTCAGGTCTTTCTTGGCTGTTACCTCAGCTGTGAATGTATGGCTGCCATTTTTGATCGTTAATCCCAGAAAATTCCCCGTATTGGTCCGGTTCTCATTTTCGATTTGTAATGCACCGTTTTGGACTGCGTAATTCGGTTTAGAAAAGCTTACATCATAAACCCAGGGTGCTTTGAGGGTATCCTTATTGTAATTGATCGAAAAGTTGTGGTTGATCAGCGCACCTATCGCGATGGGCGCTTCTGCCTGCGCGGGAGTAGTTTTTCCATATCGGAAAGCCGGCCATTTGGTGGTTTCGTCCCACACCAGCTCGCTCAAAACGCCTTGTCTGCCTGCAAATGTAAAGTCAACGCCGTTGTAGGCGTGATGTAAATAAAAATAGCGGTTGTCGGGCGTCATCACAACGGTTCCATGGCCCGGGCATTTCCAGGTTTCATCGCCGAAAAGAGCAGGATTACCGGCATATTTTGTCCAGGGTCCTTGCAAATTTTCCGCCCTTGCAAAACCCACCTGATAGTCGCAATTGGCTCCGCAACAAGCATTGCCTGAATAAAGCATATACCAGTATTTACCTCGTTTGAAGATCGATTGCCCTTCCGCGCCGCCGGCTTCCCAGCCAGTTTGGTCAGCTTTGATAAGGGTAAATTCTTTGCCCGCCACTTTTAATCCGTCGGGAGCCAGTTCTGCACCCAGGATTTCGATCCCGCGGTCCTTATCCAATCCATATGCCTTCCATGTGATGAAAAGCTTGCCATTATCCTCCACTATAAAAGCGTCAATCGCCTCTTTTGTCCATTCAATGATAACGCCATGGTCCTTGAAGCCTTGTTTCAGATCCTTCGTGCTTGCTACACCGATGAAAGATTGCTTATCGGATTTTCGTCGGGCAGTGTAATAGCAATAGAAAGTCCCATCCCGGAAAAACAATTCCGGTGCCCAGTAACTGCCCATCGTCCATTCCGGCAAGTCGTTAAATACCGGTCCGACATACTCCCAGTCGACCAGATTTTTCGAGCTGTATATAGGATAAGCCGGTCCCCATTCCGAAGAAGTCCCTACAGCATAATACATATCGCCCACCCGGATCACCGAAGGATCCGCAAAGTCGCCCGCAATGACCGGGTTTCTGTAAGTGACAACCAGGCCAGGGGCTGGTTTAGGCTTGGGTTTTTGTGCGAATGCATGTGGTATTGAAATCAGGATCAGAAAGAAAAGAAAGGATATAGGCTTCATTTTGCAGTTATCGGTTGTTCCGGCTAAGGAAATGATTTTATTTCAACTTAGGAAACCAAATCGATATTCTGTCTGCGCGAAATCTATGTGCCTTGGGCTTAAATGAGGTTGAATGTTTCTTCTTTTCAATCATTTCGTGAGTTGTAACAACTTTTTGATTGTAGAATGCTCATTGATTTTCAGTCTGCAAAACAAAATTTCAGTCGATTGGTCAGGCAAGTTTTGCACTTCATACTGCCATTTTCCTTTTGCGTGGGGATTGTCTACGACTGTTTTTACTATTTCGCCTTGCATGTTTACAATCTCTAACCTGACCTGGCTATTGTTCTCAGGAACTTCAAATGCAATCGTGAAATGTGCGGTAAATGGATTTGGGTATGTATTCAGATCGAATCCGGGTTCTTCACTTTCTGTTGTCTTCTCTTCAACGTAAGCCGCTACGCGCTGATTATCATACTTTCCCACATTGATCGCAGACGATGCATGCCAGTTGCCGTTCGCATCCTTCATGTAACAGCGGATCCCCAAATATTTCTCATCCGTCGTATACACACTCGCATTGCCACCGGGCACGGCAGGGCCATTGATACCCACCTTACTCCACATATACTGAACCGCCCCTCCTTGTGCAGTAAGTGTCCGCCAGTCAGCATTTTTTGAGTAGGTCAGTTGCGGCACCCAGCCCGGCGCAACCGGATTAACTAATGCGCCAATGGTCGAAAACCATTTATTAGCAAGCCAGGTAAGGCCTTTGATTGATCCAGCGCCTTCGTAAAAGTGGGTGCTATCGCTTCGGTATTCATCACCGCCATCACTTGCGGTAGTAGTGCCGGAACTTCCGCTTACATAATCTGTTTCGGAGCCGTTTAGATTGGGTAATCCTGTTGCGACGTTGCCCTGCCCGGTTCTAATCATAGAATTGAGAGGTCCAAATTTGCTGATGGATGCTTTCGATACATACCACGTAAGATTTGGTGCTCCGAAATCAGCGCGGGATTTGGCAATAACGGCTTGCAGTTTGGTTTGATAATCTGCGGAACTGGTTGCTTTGTAACTGGCATTGATCGACAAATCCGCGTCAGCTTCTCCCTGGTGCCAGAGCACTGCCCGTACGCCAAACAAAGACCCATAATAATTCAGGGCATTTTTTAACGTTGTGTAAGGCTGGCCGTAATAATCGGAAGGAATCATTGAACCTTGCTTATGTCCCACACATATCTGTACTCCCGTGTAGGGGTGCTTGGCTTCAACACCCGCACTGCCCTGTTTCCACTGTGTGATGGTAGTTCCTCCCGAGGCCGCATTGAAGAATGCAACGGGCATTCCGCCATTTACATCAGAGATAAGCTTGCCTAGCGTAGCATAAGCCCAAACGCTATTTCCCGATGGACCTAATCGTCCATATTGTTTGGCTTGATCGCTGGTATTCAATGAAAACATGCTTGTAAAAGATGCAGGAAAGTTTTTTGTGCAAGTTTTATCCTCGAAGGTGCCAACCACCCACTCCGGAATATTTGTATTTGATGGAAGTGCATCTTTGTCGTTTCCTGTTCCTTGCGCATTGGACTGGCCAGCAATGATAAATACATCGCCAATCCCAAATTTGGCCGAAGCATACACGACACCATTCAAAAGAATTTCAGTTAAATACCAACCCTTATCGACGACGAGTGTAGTGTAAAACATGCCGTTTGTTGCCAAACTTAGGTTGGTAGAGGGCCCGGCCGCCCCAAGAATTCCTGTTGCACTTACCGTTCGAATCCTATAACTCAGCGAAACTGCAAGGTTATTGGAAATAAGTTGACCTGAAACTGTTGCCGTTGCCTTGTTTTGTATGTTGCGCTGAAGCACAGAATTGTTGATCGGATATGACAGCGATACGGTTTGCGCGCAGCAAATTTGGGATATTAAGTAAGTGCATAAAAATATGCATTTCGAAAAAATGTTCATGGTCAGGAATTATGATAGATGATACCAATAAATTTTATCTTTTAACGTCGACCGACATTGCAAAATTCGACATGTTGATAAGTGGAATTTTAGCACCGTAATGTTGATTAACAGCTTTGATGACCTCATTTGCAATGATCGCTTGCCCAAGTGGGCTCGGGTAAATTCCGTCAGAGGAGAAAAAATTTCCGGAAGGTGAACCGTCGATTAATACACCGTCATCCGTCTTAAAGCCGCCCTTATGAATGCGTTGATAGAGGTCGAAAAGATCGACTAAAGCCAAATCTCTTTTTGCTGCATACTCTCTGATTTTTTGATTGTAGTAGAGCTCTGGGTCAGCCATATATAACTCATCGAAATCGAGAACTTCTTTGTCTTCAAGATTCGCCCTAAAAGTCTCATCATCTTTAAAATTTTCAAAAAGAGTATGAAGTTTTGCTGTTGGAATTAGGGAAAACGGCTTTGCGCTATCTACCAACCCGTCACCCACATTATTTTTATTAAAGGTGATATAAATGTTTGATGTTCTCTTTTTCAGGTCCTCGGTCGAATACCATTTCATATAAGCGAGATCCTGAAAACGAGGAATAGTGAAAATAACACCTTTCTGACCCTTGTTTAATACGTTGTTAATTGCTGAGTCAGTAATCCTTCCAGTATTCATAATCGATCCATTGAAGCAGTATTCCCATAGGCCGACCCGGCTTACAGTTTGTATTCCGTACATCCATCGATCAAAAAATTCCTCAATGATCACGAAATTATAGGGTATTTCAGATTTGATTTCGTTAAATGCTTCTGACAGATATGGGCGCCTATAATGATTGAATCGCGAAAGAAAAAGTTTATTTAAGTCACAGTTTACGCAATCATTGCCCATCATAAACCTTTCTGCGCTACCGTCTGGCAATGCAAAGTTGGAAATCTTCCCCTTATATTCCGGCATTGTCGGTAGGCCGCCAGCTGAGACAGAAATGGTATTATTCACAACCCGGTCCCATTGCGGATATCCACTATCCGTATTACGGTATACGTAATAGCCCGTTCCATTATAATGCTCTTTTTCAAACAGGGGCATAGCAAAATTTTTGATACCCATTTGATGAGCGAGCAAATTTGTGTAATTGGTTTGCTGGCTCTCGCGCGTAATGCCGCCATTCATGACTCCGGCAGTTAACCCACCGCCAAATGCGACCATTTCCATTTCTTGTCCCGGTTTTAGGATCCGGCCGAAATCAGCAAGCGGAAGTTCCGATGATAGCCATTCTTCAATTTTGAGTGTTGGGTTGCGTTCAATATTGTCATAAATCATCTCGGGGAACCGGCCCATGGGGTGAATGCGCATGAATGGCCCGCGCGTTTTGGCGGAATCTTCTGCCGTGGGAATGTAAACCGGTACTTTTGGCTTCGGATCAGGCCAGCGGGGTGAGTGCTGATTACATGCAACAAGGGCAATGAGAAATAGCAACTTCTTCATGGATTTTTTGTTTAGATAAAATATGAGAACATGAAAATTATAGTCAGGTATCGTTAGTAAGTGAACTAATGCTACGAGGTTACACTTTGTGAGAATTCGTGGTCAGAAGACAGATGTCTGCTTGTGTATCATTGAAAATTCTTGTCTGGCCCCACGGACTTAGCAAACCCTTTAAGGTCTATCAAAGGGATTTTTGCCCCGTAATAATTATTGATCGCCTTGATTACCTCATTTGCAATGATGGCCTGTCCAAGTGGGTTAGGATAGATCCCGTCCGAAGAAAAGAAATTGCCGTGAGCAGTGCCATCTATTGCGATTCCGTCATCCGTTTTATAGCCGCCTTGATAAATGCGCTGGTAGAGATCAAAAAGATCGACGACGGCCAGATCTTTTTCTGCAGCGTAGTCTCTGATCTTTTGATTGTAGTATAGTCGTGGATCGGACTCGTAGGTCTCTCCTGCGTCAATTACCTCGACATCAGGAAAATTAGCGACTAAAAAGCCATTTTGAGATCTTTTACAAATGGCATCCAACTTGGCAGTCGGAATCAATGAAAATGGTTTCAAAGGATTTATTGCACCATCTCCAACATGGTTTTTATCAAAACTGATAGACACATTTTTAAATTTCCCCATCGGATACCAATTCATGTACGGTAAATGCTGGTATCGCGGGATGGTAAAAATCACACCCTTCTTACCGTGAAAATTATAATTGATGGCATAATCCACAATCCTGCCTGTATTCATTATGGAGCCGTTGAATGGATAACTGAAAAGATCGATCCGGGGTGTATTTTGGATTCCATACATCCAACTGTCGAAGAACTCATCGACGATTACGAAATTGTAGGGTATTTCGGCTGGAATGTGCCCGTCAAATCTGGTTACCAGAAATTTAGTCAAGTCGCAATTCTCACAGCCCCAGCCTGGAACAAACCATTCCGTGCCGCCTTCAAATAATCCGTAATTCGAAATCTTACCCGGATAACGGGGCATGGTGGGCGGGCTGCCCGGAGCAACCGAAATTGTATTATTCACAACCCGGTCCCATTGCGGGTATTCGCTTTCCGTATTACGGTATACGCAATAACCTGTTCCATTATAATTTTCTTTTTCAAACAGCGGCATCGCAAAGTTTTTGATGCCCATTTGATGAGCGAGCAAATTTGTGTAATTGGTTTGCTGGCTTTCCCGGGTAATGCCGCCATTCATAACTCCGGCAGTCAGACCGCCTCCGAACGCAATCATCTCCATCTCCTGTCCCGGTTTGAGCATCCGGCCAAAATCGGCAAGAGGAAGTTCCGATGATAGCCATTCTTCAATTTTGAGTGTTGGGTTGCGTTCAATATTGTCATAAATCATTTCGGGAAAACGGCCCATGGGGTGAATGCGCATGAATGGCCCTCGCGTTTTGGCGGAATCTTCTGCCGTGGGAATGTAAACCGGCACTTTTGGCTTCGGATCAGGCCAGCGGGGTGAGTGCTGATTACATGCGGCGAGGGCGATTAATAGGAACAACTTCTTCATTCGCAATTTGTTTTTAAATGGGACATGTAACAGAAACTGATCACTGAAAAACCTCAGATTAGACAATTGGGGTTATAACAAGTGATTATGCCTGCTGCTTTGAATGGCAGATTCCAGAAAATGAAGTTGAGTCGGATGCTTGTAGTATTATCTAACGATTGTAGTACTATCTGTTAATTGTGCTCAATGATAGTGCATATCATTATAACGAAGCGACGAAAATATAGGATAATGTTCCTGCGGTCCGTGCTGGTTATTTAACGGAAAATGAATTCCGAATGCAGCGGAAAATTGAGTAAATGTCGAATGCCGGAAGGCGGCTAAGAAGGAGATTGAGCAAGCCCTGCAGGCTTCCCCGAATTTATGATAATGTAAGACTAAACTTAAAAAGAGCTTATTTTGAGATGATTTTACCGTTGATTTAGTCTGATCGATAATTAATTACGTATCCAATGCCGACAATACATGCGGACAGACCAACAAGTATTCCAGAAAATGATCTTTCCTGCCAGTTATTCTACACTATGTCCGTCTGCATTAGCGGAGTTTGTGGCAGAGTCTTATAGATTAGACAATGTTGATTGCTCGCTTTTAGTCCGGGGTGTAGGCGATACGTACCTGATCAATTCGCTCCAAGGGCGCTTCATCCTTCGTCTTTATCGTTCGTCTCATCGGAGCTTCTCTAATGTTCAAGCGGAAGTAGGGCTGCTTTTTACTCTAAAGCACGCAGCAGTGCCCGTTTCATATCCTATCATTGACCGTCATGGCGAAGCTATACAGACCATTAACGCGATTGAAGGGCAAAGATGTGCAGTACTTTTCAGTTACGCGCCTGGTCAGGCAGAAAGAACATTGAATGAACGGCAGCTGTACATTTTTGGTCAGCAAATGGCGCGCTTCCATAAGGTTTCGTCGGCGCTGACATTAACAGGAGACAGATGGACTTTTGATAACAATACGACGCTTTTTGATCCGTTGGTCAAGCTAAAAGCAGCATTTGAGAATGACCAGGAAAGTTACACCTGGCTACAAAATGCAGCGCGTCGCGTTGCCAGCCATTTGGCTTCCATTGACACCTCAAAATTTACAAGCGGATATTGTCATTTCGACTTCCTTCCCAAAAACATGCACCTTGTAGGAGATTCAATAACATTTTTTGATTTTGACTTTATGGGGCGCGGTTGGTTGATGTATGACATCGCATCATTCTGGCAACACATGGCTATCGAAGTTTATGCAGGCCGTATGACGCAGCAGGCTTTTGATAACAACTATACTATTTTCCTTTCCGGATACCAGTCACATCGGGCAATTAGTGTGCAAGAGCTGGCGGCAGTCCCATATCTCTCGCTTGGATTTTGGTTGTTTTATATGGGCTTTCATACAACCCATGATCAGTTTTACAGCTTTATACAGCCTGCGCAATTGAACGTTTATGTCACATTTTTGAAACACCTAGAGACGAAATTTTGGTTCTAAAAACAACATTGTCTGTTCAGCATTTACAAAAAGGCATTTTGATGCCCAGGAAAGTTTTATTTCGGCGTCTTGCATGCCACTTCCCTCAAAAGCTATTGCAACTTTTATTGCAACCAAAAGAAAAAGGACTTAGCTTTTTTAGCTAAGTCCTTGATTTTCAAGTGGGCCCACCTGGAATCGAACCAGGCACCTACTGATTATGAGTCAGCGAAAAGTGGTAAATGGCGGTAAATGCCTATAAGTAAAAGCGCCCATACGAGCTAATTTCGATGTTTTTTATTTCTTAGTTTACTACTGTTTACCTATATTTATTGAAAATGTTTGCAAATTGTTTGCAAATTTTTGACATTAAAATCTTGCAGTATGGTAGCATCAGCCCCAAAATTGGCACTCATCCTGGATAAAAGGTTTGCAAAAAAAGAAGGATTGTATCCGGTAAAACTTCGAATCACGTACCGCCGTGAATCCAAGTACTACCCAACAGGTCAGGATATGACTGAGGAAGATTTTGTAAGGCAGCGTGATTGTGAGCTTCTGCGAGCAAAAAAATACATTGGGACAAAGGAGTACGCGCAGCTTCTAGCAGTCAGCAATGGTCTGAACAAGCACGTCAATGACGCCAATCAAATCATCTCCCAAATGAAGGTTTTTACCTTCGATTTTTTTGAGGACCGGGCTGCCCACCGGCCTTCTACTGATTCGGACGATGTTTTTGAAGCGATCGAAGAAAAGATCGCTTCGTTGAAATCCGAAGACAGAATAGGGACGGCGATCACCTACGAAAATGCCCTCACTAGTTTTAAGAAGTTTCACGCAAAAAAGAAGCTTTCATTGGGAAGCATCAATGTCCGTTTTCTGCGGGCCTACGAGAAGTGGATGGTTGACAATGGGGCCACGTTGACTACGGTGGGATTTTATTTGCGGAACCTACGTGCTGTGGTCAATATTATGATCGATAGCGACAAACAAAAAATGGAGGAGTATCCATTTGGCCCTCGCCGCTATGTAATCCCTACCAAGAAGAATTCTAAACGCGCTTTGTCTAATGAAGATCTGCGTAAAATCATCAACTATCAACCTGACCAGTTCGAACAACGCTACCTGGCATACTGGCTCTTCATGTACATGGGTAACGGAATGAACCCAACCGATATGGCAAGGCTCAAATATGCAAATCTTAGGTCTGATCGTGTCGTTTTTGTGCGTGAAAAAACAAAAAGAACCAACCGCGATAGTACGCTGATAGAAGTGCACTTGTTGCCTAGAATGAAACAGATTATTGAGGAATGGGGCAATGCACCTGTTGATGAAAATTATATTTTCCCCGTGCTGGACGAAAGTATGGATTCGTTAAGAGTGAAAAGGGTTGTGCAGCAGCTCGTTAAGCAAATCAACAAATACATGCGGCGCATTGGTGAGAAGCTTCAAATTGAAAAAGAGATAACGACCTACGTGGCGCGCCATAGCTTCGTTACCAAACTGATCTCGGAAGGTGGTACATTGATGGAGGTCAAATCGATGACCGGCCATAAAAGTATCACCACCACAGAGGGCTATGTGGGAAGTATTGAAGACGAACGTTTAAAAACGATCACTAGCCGCCTTTTGAATTTTTAACTATGGATACCGTTCCGGAAAGATTGGCTCTACTAGAAAAAAATGGTTTTTTCCGGTTTTTCAATGAGGATGATCCCAGCATTATCGAGTTTGCAACAAGTGAATCCACAGTCCTTCAAAAATGGGGCATCGAGCTGGAAGCCGTTATTAAACAACTTGGCGAGCTGCTAGTGGAATGGGCCGCATTAATTCATCTCCGGTCAGAAATCATTGGCGGTTTCCTTGCTTCCAGAGAAAGCGAACTCGCTGTCTTCTCTGAGCGCATTTCCGGGATAACTTTTTTCGGAAAGGATGATCCTGATTTTAACAGGACAGAACTGCGGGAAGTCCTGTACTATGTCATCTACGGCCAACCCGCTTCGTTTAACAATGTCTCGCTATTCGATTATTGGATAGAATCAGGGCAGCTGATACTGGATAAGCTTAGTCCCAAGCAAGTCAGTGAACATCTTATTAAGCTCCGCACAGCTGAAAGCAAATTCTATCCTGTTGATGGCTATAGCAAGTACCCACGAATGGGACTTAGGTTTTGGCAACGGGCCATTGATCTGGCCCAACATACAGCCCAGCCCCAAAACATCCCGGCGACAACTTCCGCCCCGACGGCTCCCGTATATCGGCCTACTAAAAGTCCTGCAGGTGACATGTACAGTTATTTGAAAGGCGTGGACGTAGAAAGCTTCAAAGGGCAACTCTGTCACCGCGGCATTTTGAACAGCTCATTGGATTTCATCCCCAGGAAAAATACCGTCCATAAACTCACCCACATCCTTGCATTACCCTACATTTTAAAGCACCTCGGTGTGATTAGTGATGGGTTCTTCGATTGCACCCAACTGGAACGGGTTGATATCTATACCGCCAGCTTTTCAATACGGTTCGGCCGGAACATCCTATCTGATCTGGCTGTCACAGATTTCATTACCCAGCTCGAAAACAAAGACAGAAATGACGTTGCCTGGGCTTTCTACAATGAAGTGACCGCCTCGGTAGATGCTTCCAGGTTACACGACTAATCCATTATTTACTTCTGTTTATCAATGTCGGGTCTCTTGTCATGTCAGATGACCAATTTTGACGCCTCTCCGAATTTCATTTGCAATTGTTTATCAACCACTATTAACAATTGCAAAAATGAAAACTTACCCATCAAACATTACCAAAACCACCTACCGGGAGGAAGAGACGACATTTGACGGCCTTGTCCAGAGACTTGTCGAGAAAGCACTGCTAAATGTATCCGAGCCGCTGATCGAGACAGTCGTAGAGCGCGTGATCACCAGAAAGATAGCCGACGATACCGAACACCCCATGGAGATCGAGGAAGCCGCATTGCTGGTGAAAAAATCAAAGCAGACGGTCTATGCCTACTGCTCACAAGGCAAGATCCCCTTTCACAAAAGTGGCAGCCGAAACATTTTCTTCCGCAAAGAGCTGATCGAATGGCTCCGGTCAAACCGCTAAAACCTCCTTGTCATGAAAGCCAAACACGAGCAATATATTGCCACTGCAATAACAAGGACGGGATACGTCCGGATTGGGACCAGCTATTACAAACTGGTTGACCGTCCAAACCTGGACGGGTCATTTGAAAGTAAATTGTCCCTTTGGTCAGTCGAATGCATCAAAGCCGATTATGGGAGGGATTTCGTTTCAGAGATCCCCAAGCTGCACGGTTTCTGCCTGTTCCCCGATCATTTCGGTTTCCAACAGGTCGTCGGTAAGTTTTATAACCTTTACCACCCCTTTGAACATGAGGCTAAGGCAGGAAAATGTGAAACATGTCAAGAATTCGTGAGGCATATCTTCGGGGACCAGTACGAACTTGGGCTTGACTACCTGACGTTGCTTTTGAAAAATCCCCTTCAGAAGCTGCCCATCCTTTGTCTGGTCAGCAGGGAACGGAGCACGGGAAAAACAACCTTCCTTAATTTTCTTAAATCGATTTTCGGCCGGAATATGACCGTTAACACCAATGAAGAATTCAGCTCGAACTTCAATGATGACTGGGTATCGGCATTGATCATTGCGATCGACGAGACGTTCCTGGAACGAAAGCAGGATAGTGAAAGGATCAAAAACCTGAGTACGGCGCTTAAATACAAGTCTGAGGCAAAGGGCAAGGACCGCAACGAAGTGGAGTTCTTTGGTAAGTTCGTGCTTTGTTCCAATAATGAGGACAGTTTCGTCTTCATCGAGCCTGGTGAGACCCGGTACTGGGTCAGAAAAATCGAGCCTTTTGCAAAAGAAAACATCCGCTTGCTAACCGAGTTGCACTCAGAAATCCCGGCATTTCTGGATTTCTTGCTCAATCGCCCGCTTTGGAGCACCAACCAGTCCAGGATGTGGTTTGATGTGAAACAGATCCAAACACCTGCGCTCAAAAAGCTGATCAAACGCAACCGCAGCAGGGTCGAGCTTGAATTGATAGAGGCGCTTCAATACGTGATGGATGCCAGAGATCTTTCGAAGTTATGTTTTTGCACAGCTGACGCATTGAACTGGCTTGCCACGCGCGGGATGCGTGGTATCGATTCTACACAGATCAAGCGTGTATTGCAGACCGAGTGGGGCTTAAAACCAAGCCCTAATTCGAATGCCTATACCAGGTACACCCTACTTTCTGATAGCAGTGTCTTTGAAAGCCAGCACCGTGGGCGCTACTATCAAATTGACCAGGACCAGCTTGATAAACTGATGATTTGATGAAAAGAGAATATAAGTAACTGCTTGTGAATACGATATCATTCATCAAATGTTCATCAAAGCTTCATTAAAATACAAATACGATGAAGGTTTGCGGCTCAAAGGACAAAAAGTTGATGAAAATGATGAAGTCCTGATGAGCGATAACTTACTTGTTTTCAAGTTCTTAAATACAATTTTCATCAAATCATCAAAAAACAAGGTGCATTAACCTCGTAAAAACCGCGGTTTTCGAAATCCATTCATTCAACATCAAAACGATCACTATGACTTGTGAACAAGCCAGGGAGATTTCCATTGTCGAACTCCTGCAAAACTGCAACATCCATCCGCAATACGTCAGGGGCCAGGACTATTGGTACCTCTCCCCTTTGCGTGATGAGAAGACGCCATCATTCAAGGTCAATGCAAAATTGAACCTATACTATGACCACGGCAGCGGCCAGGGAGGCGATATCATAGACTTGGGCCGTCAGATTTTCCGGTGCGATACTAAAGCATTGCTGAAAAAATTTGGGTCTGAACATTTTTTGTTTCACCCGCAACAGTCCGTTGAACGGAATGCGCATATAGATAGGAACGTTACGCCTGAAACCAAACAACCGGTAATCCAGATAACAAACACAAAGGATTTGGGTAGTAACGTTGCTATCAGCCAATACCTGCAAAATCGCGGCATTGACCTCTCTATTGCCATGGAATATTGCAAGGAAGTCTACTATCAGGTTGGAGACAAAAGCTACTATGCGGCGGGATTCGAGAATCGCTCAGGAGGTTTTGAGCTCAGAAGCCTACACTTCAAAGGCTCATCATCCCCAAAGGACATTACCCATATCAATAGCGGGCACAAGTCAGTGTGTGTATTGGAAGGCTTCATGGATTTCCTTTCCCTTTTAACACTGCGAAAACACACGCCGGTCCAAAGCGATTTTCTGGTGCTCAATTCCGTCAGTCTGGCAGACCGGAGCCTGAAAATTCTCAAAGATTACCGGACCGCTTTCATTTATCCAGACCGGGACGAAGCAGGAAAAAAGCTATTAGGAAAATATCAGGATGCGGGACTAAAGTGCGTGGACGCCTCGGGTATTTATCATAACCACAAGGATCTCAACGAGCTTTTAATGGCAAGCAAATCGCCCGAAAAGCAGATCAAAAAACAGCAGACTTTCAAAAAGTCTGGCGGGCTGCATTTGTAAAGTCTTCAGAGAGCAAGTTTGTGTTTTCGCTTCGCAAAAACCCGTCCCGCTCCCGCGTGACTGAAACTTGCCTTTTTCTCCCGTTGGTCGCAATAGGTTTAACACAGATAATGGAATGTGAGATGGAAAAGACAGAAATCAAAGACCGAAGGCCCTACAATCCCAAAGGCGGCAGGCCTCCTAAAAAGGTAAAAAGGCAGAGCCAGCTGATGGTTAGGCTGACAGAAACCGAGCGTTTTCTGATCGAAGAAAAAGCAAGGGATGCGGGCATGAGACCAAGCGCCTGGATGCGGCAAGCTGCCAAGAAAGCAAAAGTTTTAGCCAGGCTCAAACCCGATGACCTTAGGCACCTGAGGACACTGACAGGCGTGGCTAATAACTTGAACCAGCTCACGCACCTTGCCCATAAGGAAGGATTGACATTCATCCGGCAATCTTGCAAAGAGCTGCTTTCACAAATCGATGCAATCCTGAAAAAGCTTGGTAGCGATGATCGGTAAGGTAACGATTGGCAGCAGCTTCGGCGGCGTAATCCGGTATGCGATGGAAAAGCAGGGGGCGAGTCTGCTGCTAGCCGAAGGTGTGAGAACAAATGAAGTTCGCTCCGTGATTGATGATTTCAATATGCAGAGAAAACTGAACCCTGACCTGACAAAGGCAGTCGGGCATATCTCGCTTAGTTGGAGCAAGGAAGATGCAGCCAGACTATCACCTGAGACCATGAAGCAGCGTGCATTGGAGTACATGGAAAAAATGAAGATCACCGGCACGCAGTTTATCCTGGTCGAGCACCAGGATAAATATCATCCCCATCTGCATATCATCTACAACCGGGTGAACAATGAAGGCAAGACGATCTCAGACCGGTTTCAAAAAGAAAGAAACCACAAAGTATGCGAAGAGATCACCCTCAAATACGGCTATTATTTTGGGAAGGGAAAACAGCAGGTTAACCGGCAGCAGCTTAAAGGTGCAGACGAAGTCAGGTATGAATTGTATGATACAATCAAGGCAGCAAGCGCAACCGCTGGCAGTTGGAATGAATTGCGCGCCAAGCTGGAAAGGCAAGGCATCCAGACCATCTTTAAATACAAATCTGGCACAAGTGAGATTCAGGGTGTCAGCTTCGCCAAAGGCGATTTGCAATTCAAAGGATCAAAGATCGACCGTAGCCTGAGCTTTGGCAAGCTGGACGCACTACTCCGGCATAACCAGAAACTGATGATGTCGCAGCAGTTTCGGATGCAGCCCCAATATCCACCTGACTACTCACAAGAAAGATTCCGGCTTGTAACCCTCCCCCAGCAGATCCCGGACGATCGAATACTGGATGACTTGCTACGACCTGTCCAGCAATTTGACCAGCAGAGTTTGAATCCATCAAAAAAGAAAAAACGTAAAAAATACTTAGGACAAAGCTTATGAAAAAGATAGAAGAACAACTCGAATCGATTGAAGAAGTGCTTTCACTTGTAATAAGGAAAAATGCATCGATTGAGAAGCTGATCCAAACGGCCAGTGAATCTCAAAACAAGACGCTTTCCGATACGCTAATTGAGCTAAAAAAGCATTTAAAACACAATTTGTCAAGTCAATATTTAGAGACTTACCTTTCCCAGATTCAGCAAGCGGTTTTAAACGTCCCCAAGGAATCCCAAGTAAGGCACCACCATCATTTTGACATTCAATCGAAGGGCTTCATTATCTCGGCAGCAGCCTTGCTGCTCTCAACGGCCATAAGCATCGCAGTAGCTATAAGCTATTACAACGAAAGCAGCCGACTGAAAGAAACGGATCTCAAATTTCGTGTTGCCAGGCAGCTCAGTCCGGCGCTTACCGCGCGAGTGGATAGTATTTACTATGAAGATCCTGCCCTGGCTGAACTTGAAACCCAGAAGCGTGAGGCAAATGAGCTAACAATTAAAGAGGCGGAAGAACTTTTGAAACACAAGCAAATGGAGGCCAAGAAAGCGAAGGAGTTGCTCAAACAACTTAAAAAGGAATAAGTTACCTGATTGAGGAGAAGTGCAATCAGCTCTTCACAAATGATATTGTGACGGTCGGTACAGAAATACCACCGTGGCCGTTGCAGAACTGTTTTTCAAAAGTTCAAGATTTGTGATTATCTGATTCTTTATCAAAATGCATGAGAAAAGGCAGGGGAAATAGGTGGACAGCCGATAAAGTTGTTGATTATGGACTTCGGAGCTTCTAATGCTCCGCTTTTGAGGGTCTTTCTTTTGATTGATTTAAGATATTTTTTGAGGTTGAAGCAGGTAGCAGCCATTAACATAACCTTATGGGCTCCTGCTTTGCCTATCACATTAATTTTTTCAATCCGTAATGATAAACCAAACTGCCGAAGACTGGCTCCACTGTACTTTGACGTAACTTTTTCATTCTGTGTCCCCGTTTACTTTGCTGTCTGTCGTGAGCTCTTCGGTAGGGTTCGTCATATGCAGTGGTTTGTATTCTTTTACACGGCAAGTTTGGAGTGCAAGATTCTTTTAAAACACATGGAATACAGTCTTTTCGAGATGCCCGGTAACTCTTTTGCAACCGCCCATCTGCATTTCGGTCAAATCTTTTGAAGGAAATCGTCTTTCCCATAGTGCAGGTAAACTCATCCTTTTCTTTGTCGTAAGCAAACCCTTCTCTTTCTGCTTTATACATACCGAAAGGCGGTATCCATCCGGTTATGTTTTTTAGCTCTAAAAATTCGTAGTTAGGACCGTTAGAATAGCCGGCATCAGCCAAAAGATCGGTCATATGAAGCTCATTTTCTCTAAGTCGGGACTGAACTTTAACAGTCATATCTGGCAAGTATTGACTATCCCGTCCATCTGCAAAATCAGCCTGAATATGGCTAATGACACCTTCGGCAGTATCCACGGACATGCTGCAATGATAATTGAGCTTTCTGGCTTTGCCAGGTTTTACTGAAATACGGGCATCCGGATCATTAGGGCTGTAATGCGTTTTGTTGCTATATAGTTGAGCTTTTTCGTGTGCAGCGCCAGCGGCACCGACCGGATTCTTTCTCAGTTTGTCATGGTTATACTTAACCCGGTTCAAATGATGCTGGGGCGCGGTAATCAACCCAACGGAACTCGATATTTTGACCTGTGTTTGCTGGTTGTTTTCTGAATCTACAACCTCAAAATGCCTTTCAATAGATTGAAATGGCTTTTTGAGTTCGAGGCTTTCCATTGAAGCATTTGCCTTAATGGGAGCTGAGTCCATTGCCTGAGTATGGCCACTGACCATGCCTTTATCAACACACAAGGTAAAGACCTTATTAAATAAGCTCTCGAAAACCGCTGCAGGATACAACTGGCGCGTGCGACTGATTGTGGAATGCCAAGGCAGCTGTTCATCTATGTCATATCCCAAAAAGTAAAGAATATCCATTCGCATAGAACAGTGCTCCATCAAGCGACGATCAGATGTGATGTTTTCCAGATATCCAGTCAGCATCAATTTGAAGAACACAACCGGATCGATTGAAGGATTACCGGTTTTGCCGTACAGCTCGCGCGTGTCGTTGTATAGAAACTGTAAATCGAGCGTCTCTTTGAGCCTCCTGTAAAAATTATCCTTTGGAATCCGCTCGGATAACTGGAAGTTCATGAATAACTTTTCGGAGTAATTTTTTCTTCCTTGCATTCCTGAAGATACAAAAATCCCAGCAGCTATTGAATAGATTTAGGCTGTTTTTCATTGAGTTCTGCAACGGCCACCGTGGTATTTTCGAAATTCTTCCAAGAGGCGAGGTTGATGCGATTTACTTAGAATAGAAGCTAAATTAAGGCTTTCTAGTACAGTAAACAGAAATGGCACCCACCTTTAAATGTCACTTGCGAAGACGTATGCTACTGGTATTCATTGTTAACTGTTTAACTGTATTGGGGTTCGTAAATGAGCCAAACCGGTATCATGTGGTGCCTTCAAAAATTATTAGGGGCCGCGCACCTTTTCCAATAGTCAATCATCACTTTAATTGTTGCCTTAACTTCATCGTATTCGCCTGGCTTAACAAAAAAGCCTTGTGCAGATGTGCTATATGCGTCAATAACAACCTGCTGATTGATCGCTGTGGTAAAGTAAACGTAGGGAATGCACTTAAGACTGAGTTCTGCGTCGGTCTGTACCTTTCTCCTAAGCTCTAATCCATTTAACTGTGGCAGGTTAATATCTGAAATAATAATAAAAGGCAGGTCTTTGCTGGTATAAAGATAATCCAATGCCGATTGGCCATCCGTAAAATACATCCGTGGATTAGGGTATCCTAATTCACAGAAAACTTCTTCCAATACGAATTTGTCGTCAGGGTCATCTTCTATAATGATAATTGGGCCATTTTTATCCATTTGATAATAAGTTTAGCGTAGATTAAACACCTACGTATGAAGCTTGTTATATTAAGTCACATACACATAGCTTACCTTCAAACAGGCAAGTGATTAGTTAACGCCTGGTTGCTTAATGGGAAAAACATTGTGCCAACCCCAATAACTTTTTATACCTTATAGGAATAATTATTTGATGATGTGAGACTTATAGTCACATCATGCACCTACCTTACCTTTCTAATGAATTCAATTGAACCAAATCACATCGTTGCCATCGGCGCATCAGCCGGAGGACTGGATGAGCTGATTTCTTTTTTTGAGAATACACCCCTTGATGGTGTTGCCTACATTGTAGTCCAGCATTTATCCGCTGATTATGAAAGCAGGCTAACAGAAGTCCTCTCCCGGTACAGCGAGCTGACCATGGTGCAGGCAGTAGAAGGGACGGGCATTGCGGCCAATTTCGTCTATGTGATCCCCGGGGATAAATTTATGACCATTAAAAGGGGACACTTACATTTAAGTGATAAAACCAACGTGCGTGGCCCGCACATGACCATTAATACCTTCTTATCTTCCCTTGCCGCTGACTACGGCCCCAAGGCGATTGGCGTGATCCTGTCGGGCCTGGGCTCTGATGGCAGCGATGGCGTCAAGGCCATCAAAAAAGCAGGCGGGATGGTGGTTGCCCGAAACCCGGAAACTACTGAATTCAGCAGCATGCCTTCCAATGCCATTGCCACTGGAATGGTGGATTTCATTGTGGAGCCCGAGGCGATGCCTGGTGCCATCGAAGAATATGTCAAGCGGGAAATTGAACTACTTGCTGCCAGCATCTCTGATGGAGAAAACATGGCCGGTTTGATCGAGCTTATCAGCCAGCAGCTTCCACTGGATTTCTCAGATTACAAGCAGTCTACCATTTTGCGCCGGATTAAAAGAAGGGCGGCCTATAACAATTTCGAACACCTGGAAGCTTACCTGGAATTTGCCAAAGGTTCTCCAGATGAAATAGATGCGCTTGCCAAAGATTTCCTGATCAGCGTGACTGCTTTTTTCAGGGACACCGAAGCATTTGATACGCTAAAAAAACGGGTACTCCCTTCTATAATTAAAAGTCTTTCCACTGGCCAGGAGATCCGGATATGGGTTACTGGCTGCGCGACGGGCGAAGAAGCCTACTCGATGGCTATTCTGGTGCGAGAACTTTTGGGAGAAAAGATTCAAGACCATGATGTAAAAATCTTTGCTACCGATATTGACACTGCTGCCCTGGCGCATGCTGGCAAAGGCATTTACACTGCTGCTGTGGTGGCCCAAATGCCGCAATCCTACCTGGAAAAGTACTTTGTGCAGGAAGGGGAAGATTACAAGGTAACTGCTGCATTACGGAAGATGGTCATTTTTTCCAGGCACGATTTGGTAAAAAACCCGCCCTACTGCAATATGCATCTGATCAGCTGCCGCAACCTGCTGATTTACATTACCCCGACTTTGCAGCAGAAAATTTATCACATGCTCCTTTTCGGGCTTAAACCGGAGGGTTACCTGTTTTTAGGGTCTAGCGAGAACCCGTCGCCCATATTAAAAAGCCTTAAAGTCATTGATAAAAATGCAAAGATCTATAAAAAACTGGATGCTATCCCCTCGGTAAACTTTGAAACGTTTACACTGCCAGAATATACATACCATAAGCCGGCCAGCGTAGGGGTTTCTCAGCCAGAAACAAATAAAATTCCCGACCGCACCCTGGATGGGGCAATCCATGAAACCATCTTTAACGAAGACCAGAGCCTGCTGATTTGTGTTGATGAAAACAACAGGGTCCTTAAATCTTATGGCCCAACCGACAAGTTCCTTACCCAAAAGATTTTAACGTCAGATCTGTCCGAGCTTTTACCAGGCCCATTAAACATTGCCTTCAAGACAGCCTGCAAGAAGGTTAATGAAACCCATAAAAAAGCAGTGGTCACAGGGGTGCAGATCCAGCAGGGACAGCAGACAATCAAAGTAACCCTGTCGGTTAGCCCGATGGTCTTCAAAGGCCGGCCTAATGGGTTCCTGGTCGTACAGTTCACCGAAGATGAAGGTTCGGGCTTGCCAGCAAGCGCAATGCAGTTTGACGAGAAGCTCTATCTGGACGACTATACCACGTTTTTAGAGCAAGAAAACAAAGAGCTGAAAGAGCAACTGGCTGCTGCCAGCGAAAAGCTGTTTGCACTCAATGAGAATATGCAATCGTTTAATGAAGAACTACTCTCGGCTAACGAAGAAATGCAGAGTACCAATGAGGAAATGCAGTCCATCAATGAAGAGCTGCACACGATTAATGCAGATTACCAGTTAAAGAACCGCGAGCTCTTAGAGCTTAACGATGATCTGAACAATTATTTCAAAAGCAACATCAATGGCCAGCTCTTTATCAGCTCAGATCTTCGCCTGATGCGATTTTCGCCTGGGACCGTCCGGCATATTAACTTGGTTGAAAGCGACATTGGGCGTCCAATCAGTAATATCTCGACCAATTTCAGGTTCGAAACCCTTTCTGATGACATAAGTCATGTCCTGGACAACGGTTATCCTATAACCCGCGAAATCCAGGCCAATGATGGAAAATGGTACCAGGTCATGACGATGCCCTATATCCAGCAGCTTGGCAATAAAAGGACGGGTGCCATTATTACTTTCAATGAAATTACCAGCCTGAAAGAGATACAACACCAGCTGGACAAAAAGAATGAAATCCTGACCCGCATTAACGGCGACCTGGACAATTTTGTACATACGGCATCTCATGACCTGCTAGGACCGCTCAGTAATATAGGTATCAGTATCGGCCTATTAACTGAAATGCGGGCAGACGATGTAGAACTAAAACCGATTTTAAACATTATCGGCAATTCAGTTAATAAGTTCGGGGCCCTGATCAAGGACATTGGTACAGTAGCCAAAATTGAAGACCAGGCTCTTTTGACTGAGATGGTTAATATGAATGAAATTTTGGAAAGCATCCTGTGGAGCCTGGGCGATAAGATCAAGCAGACCGGCGCGGTGATCACAAGCGATTTGAAAGTGAGTCAAATCCTTTTTTCTAAAAAGAACCTGAGAAGCATCTTGTTCAACTTGGTGTCAAATGCGATCAAGTACCGATCAGAGGATACACCTGTTGTCACCATTCAAACTTTGCGTGTCGGTGAATTCACTGCCCTGACAGTCCAGGATAATGGGACTGGCATAGCCGAAGGCGACATTGATAAAATCTTTCACAAATACCACAGGCTCCAAACTGATCATGAAGGGCAGGGCATAGGGCTTTATCTGGCAAAGAAAATAATCGATGCTGCCGGTGGCAATATCCGGGTTGAAAGCGCACTCGGTACGGGAAGCAAATTTGTGATCTATTTCCCGGTAGCCGGGCTGCAATAATAGACAGCTAATGAGTGCTACGGTTTACCAAGATCATTTACGCTTTATCACCAAATTACTATGGCAAAAAACAAATTTTCCCCGTCAGAAAAAGTTGTAGTCATCGGCACGTCTGCTGGCGGCCTTAATGCATTGAAAATATTAATAAACCAATTGCAAGAAGATTTTCCAGCGCCGATACTGGTTGTCCAGCATATTTCAGCGGACGCGACGGGGGACGTTTTTTTAGACGTGCTTAACAAGCAAACCAATATCCACTGTCAGCATGCGGTAAATGGGGAAAGCCTTAAAAATGGGCATTTGTACCTGGCACCGTCTGATCATCATTTGATGATTGGTGATGACCAGAAGATCCTGGTTACCAAAGGAGCGCAGGAAAACCGCTCCCGGCCGGCGATTGATCCATTGTTCAGGTCGGCGGCCGTTGTTTTCGGTAGCAAGGTGATTGGGGTTCTGTTAACGGGTTATCTGGATGACGGAACGGCCGGGATGATTGCTATCAAGCGGTGCGGCGGGACCTGCATAGTTCAAGATCCGGCAGATGCAGAATATCCTGATATGCCTGCCAATGCTATTAAACAGGTGGAAGTCGATTTTTGCTTGCCTCTTATGGAAATGGGCGGTTTACTGTATCAGCTCCTGGCGGCAAAACCAGAAAAAAGCAGGCCGATCCCCAAAGATATAATGATCGAAGCAAAGATTGCCAAACGCGTGTTAAGCGATTTACCTGCTGTCAATTCCCTGGGAGATCAGGTTCCGTTTAATTGCCCTGGCTGTGGTGGTGTGCTATGGAAAGTGGACAAAGGCCCTCTGACACGCTACCGCTGCCATACAGGTCATGCTTATACCGCGCAGGCTTTGATCGCCGAGCAAACCTTGAAGATCGAAGAGACGATGTGGACGGCGCTCCGGATGTTTGAAGAAAGAAGGAACCTTTTGACCACTTTTGCAAAAGAGCAAACCGGGGCAATCAAGAAGTCGGCGCTCGAACGGGCAGAGCTTTCCCTGGTGCACATTGACCGGATTAAGGCGATCCTGCTTGCTGATGACAAGGGGACTGCTCAGGATACACCCACTTAATGCACGTTTTTCAGTACTTACTAAGGATCAGAACAATAAACAGTTATGAATAAAAAAGGACCTATTGTAATTATAGAAGATGACATGGACGACCAGGATATCCTGTCTGAAATATTCAAAGAATTGAATTATGAGAATGAGCTGGTTTTCTTTGGAGACGGTGTTCAAGCTTTGGAATACTTGACACATATAAATATTGAACCTTTTCTTGTTCTTTCTGACATTAACATGCCAAAATTAAATGGGATGGAACTGTATGAAAAAATTCATAACAATGAAGATTTGAGACTCAAATCCATCCCATATCTTTTCTTTTCTACCAGTGCCGAACAAAAGCATGTGATCGAGGCGTATTCAAGGTCGATTCAGGGATTCTTTATCAAACCAAGTAATTATGATAGATTAAAAGAAATGATAGCAAAGATTGTGGAGTACTGGCAAGAATGTGAATCACCAAAATATATCAAAAATGCTCAGTAATAAGTGAATGTAGGGAAGGCACTGGGCTCCGTTTGCAGGTTAGATGAAAGACATAGAGTAATGACTGCAAAGCTCGCGAAAACCAGGTAAGGAGCAGGGCTAGGCCTTAGGCCAGTACAAATGGAAGAAGAAGATGGCGCCGAGAAAAAAACGCTGCCCGAAATACAATTAAATGAAAATTTGCCAAGTCAACATAAGGCAGAAATTGAAAGGATTGGTTCGAAGCATTTCATGTCTGCGTTTGGGAAAGACAAAATCACCAAGCCGAAAATCAAGCAGAATTTGCGCTTGCAGCGTGTTACTGCGCAGCTTTTAACGGAGCTTCAAGCCAGTCTAAATGAGGTAAAAGACTTTTTGAAGGCATGTGTTTAGATGGATATTACAATGGAAACAATGAATGGCAACGAATGGCTACCAGGCGATACCGGCACTGAAATACAGAATTTTTGGAAAGAATTTAAAGTAAACCCTACTGCGATGGCCGGCCTGCAATCACTTATGGGTTTGCAACCAGCTATTAAAAATGGCTCGCACTATTGGCGGCCGAGTTCTGAGAACGGGACAACATTCACCAACTCAAACAGTAATATTAGTGGTGTAGAAAAGATTTTTGCTTGGTCAAAGATTTTAAATGGGCAAGAAATCCTATGTGCTATAAACCTGGATCAGCATAAACAGGCAATAGTATATGTAACCATAGATAAAGACTTGTATGCACCAGATGAAAAATTATACCTTTTATTTGGTCCCCAACAAATCCCGGCCGAGTTAAATGTTGAAGACAGGAATGGTAAATCAGTCCGGTTGACGCTGCCAGCTCGTTCATTGATCATTTATGGTAAGGCCCCAATACTCCGGTAACTTTTTCCAAATGGCAATTAAAAGCACCAGGCTTTTAGTGGTTAAAACCTTCCAAAAGAAATATTAACTCCGACAATTTAAAAGGGGGCTCAGCATCCTGGATTAACTGATAACTGGTGTGCAGTGCCACCTTGTCCTTGATAGATAGATCCAAATGTGGTCTGAATTGGTGTAAAGGTTGTTACAAGTATGGCTTGTTTCGCGTGTCAAGTGCATAGCACAAATATGGTCCAAACATCCCATCGGTGAGCAACTTAAATTAGTTTAAAAGTGCTCCAATCTCTCGCGCAGCTTTCTTGCTGCCGTGTCTGGGAAATCAATAAAGTTTGATGTAAGAAGCGCTGAGTGGATCGATAATTGCTAGGCAAGGCTCCATTCACCAGATCCGGCACTAATTATTACTTTATGACATTTATAGACAACGTATTACACACCCCATCATATGTTGGTCTGATAAAGCGGGCGAGGTAATCAGACCAGGGGCAAGTCAGATCTTCAAAGAGTTTTTTAGCTTGCCTTTATTTGCCGCAGCATTGATCAGTTTGATGATTTTGGGGAAGCGCGGCACGAGCTGGCAACATATTTACTGATCGCACCGAAAATTGGCGCAGAAGGAGAAGGCCTTCACTGCTGGCAGCTTTGGCAACTGTATTGCGGTCAGTTGCCGGCATGATTGACAAAGAATAAATAATCGCATTCAATACACTAAAATCAGATTTGAATATGGACAATAATAAGGTAAAACAGATACATGATTATGGCCAGAGCATCTGGCTTGATTTCATTGACCGCAAGATCATTTTCTCGGGAGAATTAAAGAAATTGATTGATGAAGACGGTGTGCGTGGTGTGACATCCAACCCGGCTATTTTTGAAAAGGCCATCAGCAGCAGTTCCGATTACGATCAGGACATTGCCCGCCTGACTAATGAAGGTCTGAGTACGGATGAAGTATTTTTTGGACTGGCTGTGTCTGATATCAAACTAGCATGCGATGTGCTGGCACCTGTATACAATCAAGAAGACGTGGTTGGCGCTGATGGCTATGTAAGCCTGGAAGTGTCCCCGTTCCTGGCACGTGATACCCAGGCTACCATCAAGCAGGCGCGCGAGCTCTGGGAGCAGGTTGATAAGGACAATGTAATGATTAAAATCCCTGGAACCCAGGCGGGCATTATTGCCATCGAGACAGCAATCAGTGAGGGAATTAATGTGAATGTTACCTTGCTTTTCAGCCTTATACGTTATGAAGCAGTCGTGGAAGCATATATTTCGGGACTGGAAAAAAGGGAAAAACAAGGACTGCCCATTAACCATGTTTCTTCTGTTGCGAGCTTCTTTTTGAGCCGGATCGACATTTTGGTAGACCCGTTTTTAGACAAGAATGGGCTGGGTGATCTGCGCGGGCAAGTTGCCATCGCATCTGCAAAAACGGCTTACCAGATATATAAAAAACTGTTCAGCTCTGAGCGCTGGAAGAAGCTATCTGAAAAAGGTGCAGTACCGCAGCGGTTGCTGTGGGCGAGTACCAGTAGTAAGGATCCTGCTTTCAAAGACACCCGGTATGTGGAAGCACTCATTGGACCAGACACGGTCAACACCATTCCGCTGCAAACGCTGGAAGCATTCCGGGATCACGGAGATCCGGCAAGCCGCCTGGAAGAAGACCTGGACAGCGCAGCATCTATTTTGGAAAAAATAAAGGCCGGAGGGATTGATATGGAAGCTGTGGCTGTCCAGCTCGAAAATGAGGGAATAGACAAGTTCACCGAGCCTTTTCAGAAACTGCTGGATGCGATTGAAAAGCAGAAAGAACAAGCCGGAGTGTAATCTAATGCTATACCCATCATAATATGCCTGCTCATTTCTGAATGTCCGGTGATCATCAGGCATATTTATACAATCGCATCCTAAAATCTGTGTTCCAAAATGTTTCAGACTAACAGTAGGGGCCTCTAAGGCAACCATTAGTGTTAGGTTTAACGGTAAGACAATTCAAATTCAGCAGCGGTCTTCTTTACAGTCCCAGCATTGTCTGGGTAATGGGCGTGGCAGATCTTAGGAAACAAATGGTGCTCCACCTAATTGTTTAACCCACCGATTCCAGCTTAGCCATTTATTATTAGCGATTAAAAATTGATTGTAGTTTCTAGCTAGTATGTGGCCCAATCCTTTGGTATAATACCATTACCGCCAGGCAGTGGACGAGTTGCAAAGTATAATGTCCAGCTTAACCAGACCATGTAAAGCTGATTGCGAATCTGGTGGGTATTTGCAACCCAGGCACCTTCACGTTTCTAAAATAATAAGCGTAAACCTTCAAACTTCTTATCCATAGACAATTTGCCATTCTACGTTTAATAGAATGTGGCAAATTGACACGGTGCCTCGTATTCTCGCAATATATATCGAGTTATAAGTTATATCTATGCAATTCTAGGTGAAAAAATTCGGTGGTATTTATGTACTCTAGACCACCTGTGTTTACCTTCCCGTTTTGTTGTGAATTTTAGAATTGTTTTGTACTGTTTATTACAGCGATACTTTGCAGTATAGCTCGTTTATTCAAACAGTCACTAGTCATCATGAAAACTTCAATTAAAGCCTACTTACAATTTGGCAATAAATTATTGATTGTTGAAACATGTTATCGATGGATCACGGGGAACGCTGAGCAGGCTTGTGCTAGTAGATGACCAATTATCTTAACCTACGCACTTTAAGGTTTTTCAACGCAAGTAGAACTTTGCCATTGGCGCTACCAGAGTCCTTATGCACCTGGGCAAGTTAATCAGCAACCGGTCGATCCGCTGTAATGATCGTTCGAATTATACCAGCGTCTACGAGTTTGGTCACTTCTTTTAGTTGTTCTGCATTTTGTTGGGAAGTCAAAGATTAGACCTCTGTAACGATTATCCCTCTTAGTATTGTCTCGGCATGCTGTTTGGCCAAGGTTGCTAGGTCTGGAAGGTGGTTACTCCCAGTACCTAACACCTCCTGAAATAAGACAGCCATTACCATGGGGCCAACTATTGAGAACGCAAAAGCTTTTGGATCTCCGGGACGAATCTCACCACGTTTCTGTGCTTCTGTAATTAAGTCTGTTAGCATTGACAGGACTTTGGCCACAACATTGTCATGCCAAATACCGGCCAGATCGGGAAAACTATGACTCTCGCTGATAACGAGCAGGGCCAAAGCCGGAATGTGGCTCTGGCTCATCTTTTCAGCTGCACGTCCTAATAGATCTGGCACCAGTTCCACAAAAGATCCTCGCAAAGCTTTTGCCGCATTTTCAATTTCTTGCAGATTGACCGAAACGGCGTGCTGGACAACCGCCCGAAACAAGTCCTCCTTTGTTTCGTAATAACGATAAAGGGTTCCTTTGACAATGCCAGCACGACTAGCGACGTCGGTTAGCTTAGTAGCTGCAAACCCGTGTTCAATAAACACGTGCATGGCTGCTTCAATAATCTCAGTCGGCCGAGCCTCCTTACGTCGGTTCCATTTAGGCTTGTTGTCTGTCACGTTTATCTTTGCCCCCTTTGGACTTATAAATTAAAATTAATTCCCCGCTCGTTAAAATATTGGTCAAGTGTAGCTACTGATCCTTCCGGATCTGCCAAGGCAATGTAAGTGTCAGGCCGCAAAAGATAGGTCGCATCTTGCGCCAAACCAGCTTTCTGATATGCCGATTGCCATGCAAAGGTATGAAGTGGAAGTTTATGTTGATCGCACCATGTTTTTAGATCCGGTTTAGGTTCACCGTATACATGTACCTGCCATTGTATTGTTGAGAGCGAATCATAATTATCATTCCCTGAAAAGGGTACCCAAGGTAACCGGTCACCACCATGGACACTACCGGCCTTTCCAATACTTAATGGACTTTTATGATAACTTAATGTTGTTTGAGAAACGACGCGAAACATATACTCCCGTACACTTTCAAGCTTATAAGCAACGCTGATGAAAAGCGGAGATATGCGGTTACGCACGAATTCGGCAAAATTGCCTTCGGCTGTGGCAAAGGTGAAGAGACGATCCGTGGTTTCTACCAGCGTGTAAGCGAACGCTTGGCGCTCAGTCTCATAACTGTCGAGCAGGCTGTCGGGAGCTTGTCCTTTCACCACAGCCGCAAGCTTCCAAGCCAAGTTGATTGCATCCATGATGCCCGTATTCATACCTTGGCCACCAGCAGGACTATGAACGTGCGCAGCATCGCCAAGTAGGAAAACACGGCCTTTTCGAAAGTGATCGGTGACGCGATGGTGGACCCGGTAGGTAGAGAACCAGTTCACTTGTTCGATTTTAATATTAAGGGCCTTGATTGCTTCATGACCTACATCCTCGAAGGTAAGGTTTTCGGGATGCTCGGCACGTTCGTCACGAACAATGCCAATTAACCGGTACTGGTTTGTGTTCGTATAAGGCATCATCAAAATGAATTCAGACTTTTCGAAGGCAATCTGGGCTTCCCCGGCAGGATTCACCCCAGTTGCTACTACGTCGGCCACATAGAACACCTGCTTATAGGTGCCGCCTTCAAAGCCGCTGCCAATTTGGTGGCGGATCGGCGAACGCGCGCCATCACATCCAGCTAAATATAGCGCTTGGCAGGTTTCTTCCTGCCCATCCTTATGCTTTAAGAGAGCGGTAACTTTATCTCCTTTGTCTTCAAACGACACCAATTCGGTCTGGCGTTCGACTTCTATCCCTAATGACTGCAAACGGTCTACTAACAGGCGTTCATGGCGATCCTGGGGATATACCAGGACAAAAGGGTAAGGTGATATTTCCTGCCCGGCATCTAACAATTTGACCTGAGCCTGGCGCTTGCCACGAACCCACATGTTCATAGCCGGGGTCTTATAGCCAGCCGACACGACCGCATCAGTCATATCAAGCTGCCGGTAGAATTCTAAGGTGCGGGCCTGAACCGCCATGGCGCGAGAAGTCTCGCCCGGTCCGCTGCTCTTATCGATGATCCTAACTTTAAGACCTTGTTTGGTAAGCCATAAAGCGTGAGCGAGGCCAGTGGGGCCTGCTCCTACAATGAGAATGTCTGTTTGTGTCATTTTAGATCCTGTTTGAGTTGTTGACTTTTGAGTCATTAACTATTTACTTTGCAACAGGAAGTCAAATGCAAAAGTTCAACGCAAGTTAAATTATTGACTTTTTAGTCATTAATTTAACTTGCGTTGTAGCGGCATCTAAAAAGCGTATGGCTTATCAAACGGGCTTTGTCCAATTCCTTTCTGAAGGCAAGGAGATGGCAAGTTTGAAAAGGAACATTTTTCATTACTGAATTATGCGTCGTATTTCCAGATGGCTAATTGGTGCACCATATTCGCTACAACATCACATAGCTCTTGCTTTTATTATAAGCGGACATTCGTCTTAATACCGTTTGGCGCTGTACTACCAACTAAGCAATAAGTATTCATCCGTTTTTATAACAATATGTAACCGCTTCGTCAGCCTTAAAAAACCGGTGGTATTTCCGTACACTAGCACTCGACACTTCGGTGGCCTAATTCTGGCAGAAAGCGAGCTGAAAGAGTTCATTTTAGTGGTACATCCAATCAAATTACAGTGTATTTCAACAACAGGGTTAAAATGTAATTATCAATGATTTTTGGTTACATAATGTCAGATCTGTCTTGCACTGCTCTTTAAAATGATGGATCAAACACGCTCCAAAAAAGATTTCGTCTGATTTCCAACTTTTCTGGCGGATCTTTTACACCCCTCAAAATGTTTGCAAATTGTTTGCAAATAAAAAAGGACTTACAAGTTTTATCTTGTAAGTCCTTGATTTTTAAGTGGGCCCACCTGGGATCGAACCAGGCACCTACTGATTATGAGTCAGTTGCTCTAACCGAATGAGCTATAGGCCCGTTACTTTTTCCTGGATAGGCCAGGCACCTACTGATTATGAGCGGACGCCGCGCGGTCAGTTGCTCTAACCGAATGAGCTATAGGCCCGTTAATGGACTGCAAAATTACTTAATAGCGGCAATTCTCCAAATCATATTGATAAGAATAACTTCTTTTGTCCGTTGCTTGTTTATTACTTTTGCCAAAAAATCGAGCTTTGAATAAAAGGAAAATCATTAACGATCCCGTTTACGGGTTTATATCTATCTCTTCTGATCTGCTTTACGACCTGGTTGATCATCCCTATTTTCAGCGTTTGAGGCGGATTAAGCAACTGGGATTGGCAGATGTCGTTTATCCTGGCGCACTGCATACCCGCTTCCATCACGCACTGGGCGCCATGCACCTCATGGGACAAGCCCTCAAAGTATTGCAACAAAAAGGCCACGCCATTTCGGAACCAGAATTTGAGGCCGCGCAAGCTGCGATTTTACTCCACGACCTGGGTCATGGACCGTTTTCCCACGTTTTGGAAAGTGTTTTATTACAGCATGTTGCCCATGAATCTATTACGCTGGTGATGATGAAAGCTTTGAACCGGCAAATGGAGGGAAGGCTGGATCTGGCTATTCAGATGTTTGAGGGGACTTATCCCAGAAAGTTTTTCCATCAAATGGTTTCCAGCCAGCTGGATATGGACCGGATGGATTATCTCAACCGCGATAGTTTTTATACGGGTGTGATTGAGGGTTCTATCGGTGCCGACAGACTCATTAAAATGCTTGATGTGAGCGAAGACCAGCTGGTAGTAGAGGAAAAAGGCTTGCTTAGCATTGAAAATTTCCTGCATGCGCGGAGGCTCATGTACTGGCAGGTTTATCTGCATAAAACATTGCTAAGCGCGCAGGCCATGCTCACCCAGCTGCTGCAAAGGGCCCGTGAATTGTCGGAAAGCGGTGCAACATTATTTGCCACACCGGATTTTGCGAGGTTTCTGCACAATAATTACAGCCTTGAGGACTTTGATATACACCAGGATCTGCTCGATTCGTTCAACGGTTTGGATGATAACGACGTATGGGCTTCTGTAAAGGGCTGGCGAACACATAGTGATCCCGTTCTCTCGACGCTCTGTACCATGCTCCTGAACCGGCAGTTGTTTAAAATTACTTTCTATGATGCTCCCCCAAGCGAGGCATTGCTTGCTGACTTACGGGGACAGCTTCTGGAAGCAGGCGTTGCTGAGGAGCAGATGGATTATTTTCTGGTAAGCGGCGAAACAACCAACTGGGCTTATGCAAAAGAACTCGACCCGATCCGGGTGAAAATGAAGGGCGGCGCGCTGCTGGACATTGCCGATGCATCCGATATACCAACCATTAAGGCGCTCACTAAGATTGTACGCAAGTACTATGTATGTTGGGCTAAAAATGTATCTTTGCGTGGTTAGTCAGGATCGTTAAAAGAAAAAGCCCTTTTCAAAATCCACTATAAGTACTCGATATTCGTTACCCGAAATTAGCCGAAAATATATGAAATTTACTGTCAGCGAGATTGCTCAAATGCTTGATGGAACCATTGTTGGAAATGAAAAAATTACAATTGATTCGGCTGCTAAAATTGAAGAAGGGCGTCCGGGCTGTATTTCCTTTTTAGCCAATAGTAAATACGAACCTTACATATATACAACACAATCCTCTGCCGTTATTGTCAACAAGGATTTTGTTCCTAAAAAAGAGATTTCGACAACCCTGATCTATGTCGAAAACGCTTACACCGCATTCA
The DNA here is from genome assembly GCF_023821985.2 of Dyadobacter chenhuakuii. Classification (NCBI taxonomy): domain Bacteria; kingdom Pseudomonadati; phylum Bacteroidota; class Cytophagia; order Cytophagales; family Spirosomataceae; genus Dyadobacter; species Dyadobacter chenhuakuii. The sequence goes on from NZ_CP098805.1 coordinate 5,366,941, forward strand.
CAATCCTGCTAGAAGAATATCAAAAACGCATCGCCGGTGGCAAAACAGGGGTTGAACAGCCTAGTTTTATCGGAGAGAACAGTCAGACCGGCGAGAATTGCTACCGGGGCGCATTTTCCTACATTGGTAAAAACTGCGTGATCGGGAATAGCGTAAAGATTTATCCAAACACATATCTCGGAGATAACATTGAAATTGGCGACAATTCGGTTATCCATCCCGGTGTCCGTATTTATGACAACACGATCATTGGTAAAAACTGCGTGATCTTCGCTAATACAGTCATTGGAAGCGATGGGTTCGGTTTTGCACCGCAAACTGACGGGACTTATAAAACAATTCCGCAGCTTGGCAATGTGATTCTCGAAGATGATGTAAGTGTTGGGTCCAATTCCACAATCGATTGTGCGACAATGGGTTCTACAATTATTCGCAAAGGGGTTAAAATAGATAATCTCGTGCAAATCGCACATAATGTAGAGATTGGAAAAAATACCGTAATTGCAGCACAGTCCGGAATCTCAGGATCGACGACGGTAGGCGAACAGTGTGTTGTTGCCGGACAAGTTGGGATTGTGGGACACATTACGATTGCTAATAAAACCAAAATCGGCGCCCAGAGCGGATTAGGGAAATCCATCAAAAAGGAAGGACTTTCGCTATCAGGCTCGCCAGCAAGGGATTTGAACGAACATTTAAGATCCATGGCCCTCGTAAGAAGGCTCCCCGAAATAGAAGAAAGGCTGAAAGATCTGGAAAATAAACACGAAACATCCGATTTTCAGGGTCAATAATACAACGCGCCTTTAAGAAGAAAAGGAAATTTATAATGAACGAAAAACAACAAACCATTTCCAAGTCTGTATCCGTAACAGGAGTAGGTTTACATACAGGTGTGGTGGCTACAATGACATTTGTACCAGCCCCTGCCAACCACGGATACAAGTTTCAACGCATTGATTTACCCGACCAGCCAATCGTAGATGCCGACGTCGACAATGTTGTCGACCTGTCGCGCGGAACCACCATTGAACAAAACGGAGCACGGATCCATACGGTTGAGCATACATTAGCAGCATTGGTTGGTTTGCAAATTGACAATGTGCTCATCCAGCTCGACGGCCCCGAGCCGCCGATCATGGACGGAAGTTCCATCAAGTTTGTAGATGCTTTGCTCGATGCAGGCATTGAAGAACAAAATGCATACAGGAATTACTTCGAAGTTCCTGAATATGTGCATTATATGAATAAAGAAACTGACACGGAACTTGTGGCGCTGCCGCTGTCCGATTATCGTCTGACCGTCATGGTTGACTATAATTCCACGGTCATCAGCAGTCAGCACGCATCCCTGAACGATATTACATTATTTAAAGACGATATCGCAGAATGCCGCACATTTGTATTCTTACACGAACTTGAAGCGTTATACGGTCAAAACCTGATCAAAGGCGGCGACCTGACGAATGCGATTGTTATTGTGGATCGTGAAGTGCAGGATGGCGAGTTGGACCATCTTTCGCAGCTTTTGAGCAAGCCTAAGGTGAGTGTTAATAAGTCAAAAGGCATTCTCAACAACGTTGACCTGCATTATCCGAACGAAATGGCGCGGCACAAGCTGCTGGACCTGATCGGGGACCTTGCACTGGTAGGCCGTCCGATCAAGGCGCAGATTTTGGCTGCCCGTCCGGGACATGCGGCCAATGTGGCTTTGGCCAAAAAAATTAAGAAACTAATAAAATCCGGCAAAGGGGATATTCCTCAATACGACCCGAATAAAGCGCCGGTCTTTGATATTAACCAGATCGGTCAGCTGCTTGCGCACCGTTATCCGTTCCAGATGATCGATAAGATCATCGCGCTGGACGAAAACAGCGTGGTAGGCGTGAAAAATGTGACGATCAATGAGCAGTTTTTCTTAGGGCATTTCCCTGGAAACCCTGTTATGCCGGGCGTTTTACAATTGGAAGCGATGGCGCAGACGGGCGGTATCCTTGTTTTAACGAGCGTGCCGGATCCTGATAATTACTGGCCTTATCTGATCGGAATTGATGCTTGCCGCTTCCGCCGCAATGTGTTCCCCGGGGATACGGTGATATTTAAATGTGAATTCACTTCTCCGATGAAAAGAGGGATCGTGAAAATGAGTGGCCGGGGATACGTAGCCGGACAGTTGGTGTGTGAAGCGGATATGATAGCAAGCCTGGTAAAGAAAAAATGACTCAATCATTAGCATATATTCATCCTGACGCTAAGATCGCTCAGAATGTAGAAATTGAACCATTCGCAATGATACATTCCGATGTTGAAATTGGTGAGGGCTCATGGATAGGATCACACGCTGTTATTAATTCAGGCGCGAGAATAGGAAAAAACTGCCGGATCTTTCCGGGAGCTGTCATTGCATCGACGCCCCAGGATCTTAAATATAACAACGAATACACATTCACTATCATCGGAGATAACACCACCATCCGCGAGTATGCGACGATCAGCCGCGGAACCGAGGAACATTGGAAAACGGTGGTCGGCTCCGACTGCCTGATCATGGCTTACGCCCACGTGGCGCACGATTGCCGGGTTGGAAACAGCTGCATTATCGGCAACAATGTGCAAATGGCAGGTCACGTACATGTAGGCGACTGGGCGATTGTGAGTGCGTTAAGCGCTGTTCATCAGTTTGTTAAAATCGGTTCGCATGCTTTCGTTTCTGGGGCAACATTGGTCCGGAAGGATGTGCCGCCCTTTACAAAAGCGGCGCGTGAACCCATTTCCTATGCCGGGATCAATTCGGTAGGGCTGCGCAGACGTGGTTACAGCAACGAAAAGATTAACGAGATCCAGAACATTTACCGCTACATATACATGCGCGGCCTGAACAATGCGGAAGCTCTGCAAAAAATAGAACTGGAATTGCCGCCATCCAACGAGCGGGATGTGGTCATTAATTTCATCCGTAATTCGGAAAGAGGGATTATGAAAAGCCCTTTCCAGACAAACGGAACCACCGAAGCAGAAGCGCAGCCTTAGGGATTTTCCAATTGGATTTTGTTAAAATATATGAAGCCCGGGATTGTTTTCCCGGGCTTTTTTTACGCATGAAATCTAAAAGAATCTTGAAGCAAATTTCCGGCTTTCGCTGTTATTCAACCACTTCTAATGCATCCCCTTCCTTAACAAGCCCAAAATTACTTGCTACCATATTCTGTCCGAAAAGCACCTTGTTGTTGACCCTTCGGTAAGATGCCAGTGTTTTCAGGGGCTCTGCGCCTTTTTCGCCTGTTGCCGGGTCGACGGTTATCAGCACGCACCGGCCGCAAGGTTTTACAATTTCAAAATCCAGTTCTCCCACCCGGATACGCTTCCATTGATCTTCTTCGAAAGGCATTGTTTCAGCAATCACGAAATTTGGGCGAAAACGGACCATGGAAATCGGTTCTTCCAACCGGGAATTTAACTCGTCCAGTGAGGCCTGAGATATGACAAGGAATGGAAATCCATCCGCAAAGCTCACATTCTCTCCATTGCTGGCATATTTCGGATCCGCCTTTCGCTCTGTTGATTCCGGCATCATTACAAGCCTGACGCGCTTATCCAGTTGCGCCGAGAGCCAGGCATCCGCTTCATCAGAAACTGTTACCGCATTCACAATGTCGTCCCAGATCGTTACAGAGACCTTTTTCCCAGAACCAGGTTCGTAAGGAAGGATCACATTGTTTTTGGGATTGTTTCTCAAAAATATTTTAAGTCCACTTGATTCCAGCGCGACATCGATCAGGGCCATTTGACCAAAAACCCTTTGCGTGATAAACACATTGTTTTCGTCAATGATGAGCCAGCGACGATCGTACTGCAGGCCTCTTTCTTCGACATTAGCCTCGGTAAGGCGAATTCCACCCAACGACTTGACCGGATAGATCCAAATTTCTGATAAACGCATTGTTCAAAGGTGTTTTATTCATGACTTTTAAAATTCCATCCGGGCGAGCGGACTTACAGTTTGATCCGTAAAATCCCTGGCTTCAAACTTATAATGCGCTGCCATCGCAATCATGGCTGCATTATCTGTGCAGTATTCGAATGCCGGAATGTACACTTTCCATCCCAGTTTTTCCCCCAATTCAAGCAGTGATTTCCGTAATCCCGAGTTCGCAGAGACACCGCCGGCGATTGCAATTTCCTTAATGCCCGTTTCCCGCGACGCTTTTTTTAGTTTTTTCAACAAGATGTCCACCAATGTAAACTGAATGCTCGCACAGATATCATTGATATTTTCACCGATGAAACCAGGATTCTCACGCACCCGTTTTTGCAAAAAATACATAAACGAAGTCTTGATCCCACTGAAAGAAAAGTCCAGCCCGGGCATTTCAGGAAGCGGGAAAGGGTAAGCATTCGGGTTACCCAAAGCGGCATATTTATCGATCAACGGTCCGCCAGGATAGGGCAGATCGAGCAATTTGGCTGTTTTATCAAATGCTTCGCCCACAGCATCGTCTTTTGTCTCACCAATAATTTCCATTTCCAGTGGCCCGGTAACCTTCACAATCTGCGTATGCCCGCCGCTGACGGTGAGGCAGAGAAAAGGAAATGCAGGTTTGGGATCATCGATGAAATGCGCGAGCACGTGCGCTTGCATGTGATTGATCTCGATAAGCGGAATATTGAGCCCCAATGCCATGGATTTGGCAAATGAAGTCCCTACCAGCAAAGCACCTAATAACCCCGGTCCTTTGGTAAAAGCAATGGCATCCAGGTCTTTTTTTGCTACTTTTGCATCGTTCAGCGCGTTATCTACCACAGGCAGAATGTGTTGCTGGTGTGCCCGCGAAGCAAGTTCGGGAACCACGCCGCCATATTGTGTGTGAATCAGTTGCGTAGCAACAACATTGGAGCAGATTTTCCCGTTAGTGATTACGGCTGCGGAGGTTTCGTCACAAGACGATTCAATGGCGAGGATATTCATATTTGTTGAACTATAGTCGCAAAATTAAGCATAACAATAAGATAAGCGGTATCCCGCCGCGAAGCTATATATGTTAAAATTCCTGAAGGCGTTTGGTAATGGTCTGATCGTAGTGATCATCTTCGCGCTGCTGGCGCTGGGAATTGTGACCATTGCACTTCAGCTTCCTTCCGTCCAAACCTGGGCAGTTCAGCGTGTTACCAGTAATATTTCTGAGAAGCTGGGTTATCCCATTACCATTGAGAAAGTCAATATCAAGTGGTTCGACGTGGTTTCCCTCGAAGGTATTTCGGTGAAAGACACGAGCCAGAAGGATATGATCGACGTCGGCAGGATTGACGTTAATCTGGACCTTAATAACATTATTGAAAACGCTTCAAAAGAAATTTATCTCGATGAAGTGAATGTATATCAGCCCAATGTGCACCTGGCCATTATACCTTCCTCAGGCTCATTGAACATTGATGGCTTCATCGAACGGATCAACGAGCTCACCGCCCCGGCTGTTCCGCGCCCCAAAAACGCACCTGAAAACAACACGCCTTTTATTATTGGTAAATCAAAAGTCATCGACGGCACATTCCGCTATGATGATCCGCGTCAGCCCCGCGATAAAGGTGCCAGGACTTTTGACTATTCCCATTTCGAGTTGAATAAATTAAACGGGGACCTGAGAAATTTCCTGGTTCAGGGCGACACCATTTCTTTTCTGGCCCGAAACCTGGAAACAGTCGATAAGCAGACCGGCCTTAGGATGCATGATCTGGAAACGCGCTTTTTGTTTTGCCAAAAAAAGATGGAGCTCAAAGAGCTGGACGCCCATATCGGCAATTCACATTTGAAAGATGAAGTCATATTTTACTATAACAGATCCGGCGAGCTGGGCGATTTCAATCATAAAGTCCGCATGAAAGGGCATTTGGTAGGAAGTCGTGTTGATTCCAAAGACCTGGGACTTTTTTCAAGTTATGTTGATAACCTAAGTGAAACCTGGCGCATATCGGGCGATTTTAATGGCAAAGTCGATGATTTCATGGTTTCGGATATGGACCTGCATTTCGGAAGAGGGAGCCGTTTGGTTGGTAATGTGGGTTTTCAGGGATTGCCGAAGATTGAAGGTGTAAAAATGGACATTCAACTGTCGCTTTCGAAGGTGGAACCGATGGACATTATCCAGTATTATCCTGAATGGGATATGCATTCCACGCTTTCGAAATTTGGCCTCACATTACTGGATGGCACATTTAAGGGCACATTGGAAGATTTTGCTTTGAATGCCACGGCTTCTTCGGATATGGGTGAAGTGGCGGGCGATCTCGTTTTCCACATTGCCGACGCACAGTCAACCACCTATTCCGGAACGATCAAAACGGCCGCTTTCAAGCTGGGTAAGTTATTGGATGACGAAGAAACCTGGCAGGAGCTGGATTTTGATGGTAAGGTTTTCGGCAAAGGGACAGAGTTGAAATTCGCATCGACGGATATGAATGCAACCGTCGGACGGGTTGGGTTCCAGCATTACAATTATAAGAACATTCAGCTCAAAGGAAATATACAAAATCAGTATTTCAACGGCCTGGTAGTTGCGCGAGATAGCAATCTGATCGCCAACATTGAAGGAGAATTTGACCTTTCAAAGGCGCAGAATGCATTTGATGTGCAAGGAACCATTGAACGTGCGAACCTCAAAGAACTTGGTTTTACAAAGGAGGCCATCACATTACGCACGCAACTGAACGTTAATCTGTCCGGCAATACATTTGACGCGCTGACAGGCGATGCCAAGCTGCTTGACACCTATTTGCTGATGTCGGAAAAGGAACGAAATCTGGTGATGGACACGCTGGTTTTCTCATCGCGCCAGATCGCCGACAGAAGGATCCTGAAACTGGAAAGTGAATTCCTGACCGCAAAAATGGATGGAAATTTTCTTCCAACCGCTGCATACAAGGACATTAGCCGCATTTTAGCCGAATACAGACTTTACTTCTTCGAAAACGAAGCAAACCGGACCGAATACTATGCCAAAAAGCCGGTTAGCACGTCATTAAGCCGTTACCAGATCGACTATGCGGTGGAAACCAGGAATCTGTCGCGATTCCTCGCATTCCTGAGCCCTGACGTGCATATTTCAAGGGGAGCAAGGGCGGAGGGTGTCTTTAAAATGGATAACACGGCTTTTTTAACATTGAATGCACTTTCGGACACGGTTCGTTATGGAACCAATGAATTTGTGAAGGCGGAAGTCGATGTGACAACTTCAAAGTTTGTGAACTCAGCGGAAGTTTTGGCTTCCATGCTGGTAACATCCGAAAATCAGAAGATAAGCGCGCTGGTCCCCACCGAAAAACTGGAAATTGAAGGAACCTGGGATGTTGATCATATCGATTTTAATGGTGCTCTGAGTCAGGTAGCCAGCACGAATAATGCGAATCTGGCCGGTGAAATCCGTTTCCTGCCCGCTGGCTTGGACATTAATTTTAAAAATTCGAAGCTTAATCTTTTAGAGGAAACCTGGAATGTGCCTTCTGAAAGCTTCATTTCTATTGTAGGGCGTGATGTGACGATGTCCAATTTAGGCGTTGTGAGTGGCAAGCAGCGGATTTTTGTGAACGGCACGGCTTCGGAAGATCCGGAAAAAAGCATGGTGCTGGACATCAAAAATTTCAGGTTATCCAGTTTAAATGCATTGTTGACCACGCAGTTAGCAGGGATTATGGACGGCTCTGCGAAAGTGAAGGACATTTATAATGACGTTGTACTGGATGCCAATTTCAGCATTGAAAGCCTTGGTTATGGTCAGTATGAATTTGGAAATTTATCCGGGACAGGCGATTGGGACCAGAGCAGGAGCGAGCTGGAAATTGATGCGCAGCTGAACAAAGATGCACGGCGCGTGTTCAATCTCACCGGCGCCTATCGTCCCAAATTAAGCGCTAATACGCTGGATTTGAAGGCTATTTTCAACAATTTCGATTTCAAAGGTCTCGAACCGTTTGCTACGGGCCTGGTTTCGGACATTAGCGGGACGGCCAAGGGGGTGGTAACGATCAAAGGCGTGGTGAATGCACCGATCCTTTCCGGTTCTTTAATGGTGGATAAAGGCCGGATGAAATTCGATTATCTGCAATCGACCTTTACTTTCAGCGATAAGATCAACTTTACCGAGAGTGAAATTACATCCGATAACATGCTCATTACGGATACGGACGGAAACACGGCCAACCTGCGCGGTGGGGTTTTTCATGATGGTTTCAAGTACTTTTCTCTGGGTTTTAATGCGGATTTGCACAATTTTAAAATCCTGAACACAACGGCAAAGGATAACAGCATTTTTTACGGAACAGCTTATGTTACAGGCCCGGTGGCCGTTTTTGGCCCTATTGACAACCTTAATATAGAAGCCAATGTGACCAGCAACAAAGGCACCAAAATCCACATTCCGCTGGACGGCGCTACGGAGGTGGCCACGCAGGATTACATTCAGTTTGTAAGTAAAATGCCACCGGCAGACAGCACCGCAAAATCAGGCGATTCCACGGCAAGAAGCCAGGTTGCAGGCGGCATTAAGATGGATTTTAATTTCAACCTGACGCCTGATGCAACTTGCGAGATCATTTTTGACAGGCAAACCGGCGACATTATCCGCGGGAACGGCAGCGGCAGGCTGAACCTCAACATTGATACAAAAGGCGATTTCACGATGGCCGGAACGTACGAAATTGAAAGGGGAGAATACAATTTCACATTGCAGAATGTCATTAATAAGAAATTCAGCATCAAACCCGGAAGCCGCATTGTGTGGTCCGGTGATCCTTATGGCGCGCAACTGGATGTGAAAGCAGGTTATACACAAATGGTTTCTCTGGCCGGCGTTTTGCCGAATACCAGCACCACCGAAACAGGAAACGATGCATTATCGCGCCGCTATCCGGTGGAGGTGACTATTGCGCTTTCGGAGCAACTGATGTCGCCACAGATCCGCTACGACCTGAAAGTGCTCGATAACCCATCGTTAAGCACATATCGCGGGCAATTGGAAGCATTTCAGAATAAGTTGAAGTCTGACGAACAGGAACTGAGCAGACAGGTGAGCAGTTTATTGCTTGTAAACCAGTTGCTTCCCGAGGCAAGTTTGGCCGCGGTGGGGAGTCAGAATTTCCTGGGGAGCAGCATTAGTGAGCTGGTTTCCAATCAGATCAGCCGCTGGGCTTCGGGAATCAATGAGAATCTGGAAGTGGGGGTTTCAGGACTTTCTCTGGATCAAAATGCGCTTAATAACCTGCAATTGAGGTTTTCTTACCGTTTTCTGAACGATCGCTTCCGCGTTACGCGTGACGGACGTTTTACTTCCGGGACCCAAAGTGCGAACGGCGCATCACAATATGACGCGGCCAGCTTGCTGGGTGAATGGACTTTGGAATACTGGCTCAATCCCAGTGGTTCGGTGCGGGTAAAAGCCTATAACCGCAATGTATTGAACTCGCTTGTCTTGAATTCGGTGACAACCGGTGGTGTGAGTATGCAGTTTACGCACAGTTTCAACCGCATTTCTTTAATGCCAAAACCTTCGGTAAAAATCCCCTATGTGCCTGCCGATACAAGCAGGCAGGACACGACGGTCAATAAAATGATCTCTAAAAAGGATCCGACGCGCTGAAATTATTCCCCGCGGTATCTCACGGCCAGCCCGCTGAGCATATAGCCCTCACTTTTTACGCTTGTGTAATACTTGTATTTGACATTGATAATCGCATCAGCACCGATTTTTTGAGCCTTGATAACCAAACGCGCAGTAAGCAACTCCTTGGTTTTGGCATCATTACCACGATACATCATGCGCTTATCCTGCGTTTGACGCGCGGTAAGCGAGTCTTCACTGGTAATTTCCACAACCCCGATCTCCGAATAGGGCCGATCTAGCGGCTGGTTATCATAAAGCACTTCAATAGGATATTTTGTATTCGTTGAAATGGGGATGCCCGAGGCGCAGCCCGCCAGGATAATGATGGCAGATAGGAATAGCAGGCGGGTTATACTTTTGATCGGCGTCATTTATTTTAATTAAATCATATAAGTTAAAACTGCTATTCTTCTCCCAGAATTCCTACTGACACCGGAAAATATGTATGGCAGTTGAAGCCTATACATCAAAACGTTGCCATTCTGTTGCACCGGATTTTATTTCGCCATTTATCCCTAAGTCATTGCTAAATGCCGGAATCTGAGTTATTTTCATGCAATCTAAATCTTACATAATCTTCTGGATATGGTCATGAATTTTAAAAGAAGAAATGCATTCCGTGGCAAAGCTGTTATCGGTCTGCTGCTAACCTCCCTGATCGCCGCTCCGTCCTTTTCGCAAGATCTGCCGAAAGGTGTGAAAAAGGTCACTTCGGTGGAAGGGATCACTGAATACAATCTGGAAAACGGGCTGAAAGTGCTCATGTTTCCCGACCCGTCCAAGCCGACTATTACGGTGAATGTCACTTACCTGGTGGGTTCCCGCCATGAAGGTTATGGCGAAACAGGCATGGCGCATTTGCTGGAACACATGGTATTTAAAGGCACGCCCAAGCATCCGAACATTCCACAGGAGCTCACAGAGCATGGAACCAGACCGAACGGAACGACCTGGTATGACCGCACCAATTACTACGAAACATTCTCGGCAACCGAAGAAAACCTGAAATGGGCGCTCGACCTGGAATCCGACAGGATGGTGAATTCTTTCATTGCCAAGAAAGACCTGGACAGCGAATTCAGCGTGGTACGCAATGAGTTTGAATCGGGAGAAAACAGCCCGTTCCGTGTTTTGATGGAGCGTGTGATTTCGGGTGCATTTCTTTGGCATAACTATGGAAAATCGACCATCGGAAACCGCTCCGACATTGAAAGGGTGCCGATTGAAAATTTACAGGCTTTTTATAAAAAATATTACCAGCCGGACAATGCAGTCCTGACGGTTGCGGGAAAAATTGACGAAGCCAAAACGTTGGCAATGATCAATGATTATTTTGGTAAAATCGCAAAACCGGAACGTGTATTACCCAAGTCCTACACCTCTGAACCGACGCAGGACGGAGAGCGTTTTGTGGAGCTGAAAAGGACAGGCGATGTGCAAATGCTCATGGCAGCTTACCACATTATGCCCGGCTCGCATGCCGACTATCCCGCCATGGAAGTGCTTACCGAGCTGTTAACTGCTGAACCCAACGGCCGGCTTTACAAAAATCTGGTGAATACAAAGAAGGCTTCATCTGAATTCGGATTCAGCTTTCAGTTGTTTGATCCGGGATTTGTGCTTTTTGGAGCCGAGGTTTTAAAGGAAAAATCGCTGGATGAAGCTAAAAAAGCATTTACCGCCACATTGGATTCGGCAGCAGTTCTGAAACCCTCCAAAGAAGACATTGAACGTGCGAAAACGACCATTTTGAAAAACTGGGACCTGGAATTCCGTAATTCCGAAAGGGTAGGACTGAGCATCAGCGAAGCCATTGCAACTGGCGACTGGCGGCTTGCATTTCTTTTCCGGGATAACATTCGGAAAGTTTCGCCGGAGGACGTCTTCCGCGTTGCACAATATTACTTCCGTCCGTCCAACCGCACATTAGGAACATTCGTGCCGGAATCCAACCCGGTAAGGGCTGAAATCCCGGAAGCGCCGAATGTAGCGGAATTGGTGAAAGGCTATAAAGGTGAAGCCGTTGTAGCAGAAGGAGAGGCATTTGATCCGTCGCCAATGAATGTGGAATCCCGCACGACGCGCGTTGAAAAGCCTAATGCCATTGAAATAGCCCTGCTTCCCAAAACGACTAGGGGCAATGTCGTCGCAGCTAAAATCATATTGCGCTACGGGGATGAAAAGAGCCTGATGAACAAAGCGACCATTTCCGATCTTACGGGGTCCATGCTCGATAAGGGCACAAAAACTAAGACAAGACAGCAGCTGAAAGACGAATTCGACCGGCTGAAAGCGCGGGTTAGTTTCTTCGGGATCAATAACCAGGCTGGGGCGAACATTGAAACGACAAAAGAAAACCTGCCTGCTGTAATGAAGCTGGTGGCGGAAGTTTTGAAAAACCCTGCTTTTGATGAAACAGAATTTGAAAAACTAAAACAGGAGGAACTGGCCGGAATCGAATCGCAGCGGAGTGAGCCGCAGGCGATTGCATTCAACCAGTATCGCCGCATTGTAACGCCCTATCCAAAAGGGGACATTCGTTACGTGGGAACATTTGATGAAGATCTGGAGAGCATTAAGGCCACAACTATTGACCAGATCAAGCAGTTCCACAAAGATTTTTATGGTGCCAACAATGCTTCTGCAACGGTTGTAGGAGATTTCGACAAAGCGGCACTTCAAAAGATCATTAATGACGAATTCGGAACCTGGAAAAGTGCGAAACCATTTACACGCGTTGCTTCCCCTTATGTAGCTGTGAAAGCAGAAAATAAAATGGTGGAAACGCCGGACAAAGCCAACGCCATGTTTATAGCGGGCCTTAATATGCCTCTGCAAGACACAGACCCGGATTATCCGGCATTGGTGATCGGTAATTATCTTTTGGGCGGAGGCTTTTTGAACTCCCGGCTTGCCACACGCATTCGCCAGAAAGATGGGTTAAGCTATGGTGTAGGATCACAATTCTCTGCAAGTTCCTTGGATAAAAGCGGCACATTTATGTCCTATGCGATTTACGCACCTCAAAATGCAGAGAAGCTGGAAGCTGCATTCAAAGAAGAGATCGAGAAAGCAATGAAGGAAGGTTTTACGGCAGAGGAATTGAAGGCGGCGAAATCGGGTTACCTGCAATCCCGGCAGGTAGGACGCTCGC